>JAHBVS010000001.1:1800000-2100000 GCA_019637445.1 Gemmatimonadaceae bacterium
AGGCCGGGGGGCGACGCAACGCGCTCGATGGCATCGTGCCGCCGGCACCCTCGCGCGCGGACACGATGCTCGCGATGGGACGGCTCGCCGCCGCCGAGGAGGCGCTCTACGCCGCGGTGGATGCGCGGCCGCGGAGTCCGTCGCCGCGCGGGGCCTTGGCCGCGTACCTCGCCTCGCGCGGGCGATTCAAGATCGCCGAGGTGCTGTTCGATGAAGCGCAGCGCTTTGGCGCGTCGCCGCAGGCCATCCGGGCGGCGAAGGAGCGGATGGCGCCGTACCGGGCGGTTGTGGCGGACGGGCCGGCAGTGGCGATACGCGTGTCTCCGCGCGTCGGCGACCCCACGTCGATCCTGGCCTTCGTCGGCCGCTTCTCGGCGCGCGGCGATTCACTGCAGATGTTCCTTGATCTGACAGTCGAAGGTGTGCGCGTGGGTCGCCGCGCCGCCGAGCGGATGCGCGTGCGCGATGGGCGCACCTCGTTGTGGATTGGCGAGCGGCAGCTGGATGGACTCCGCGTGACCATCGACTCGCTGGACACGCCCGACGATGTGCGCGTGGGCCTGGACGTGCTCTGGCCGCTGCATCCGCAGCTGGACACGCGGACCGGCATCCTCACGCTCGGACGCGCGCCCAACGCCGCTGCCATCACCGGGCGGGTGGAGCAGATCCCGTTTGTGCTGACCTTTCCGGGCCTGCAGTTGGTGCCACGCGTCGGACAGCCGCCGGTGGCATTGGAGTCGCGCGCGGGACAGGCGCTGCTGCGCGAGTCCCGCTGGCAGGTGGATGCCGCAACGGCAACGCTGATCGTGGAGCGGTAGCCCGCGCGTCCTCGCCTGTTCACGGGAACGGCATCGCGTCTCAGCGCGCAGGGTATCCGTCTGGGCGATACGCGATTGTCAGCTCCGTCCTGCCGCCCACAGCCACCGGTCGTCCTTGCACGTCAAAGTAAGCCCGATGGACCGGGCGATGGCGCTCGTCGAATCGTGTACGAATGACTGCCACGCCGTTGTCGCTGCGATTGACGGGACGGCCCGCACGGTCGAGGTACGCGAGCTCGACGAGATCTCCAGCAGCGTCGTAGCGTTCCTCCGTGCGGTGATATCCGCGCTCGCGGTGCAGCGTCGGCCTGCCGTCGGCCGCGAAGTATGCGAGCCCCAGGCGCCGAAGACCGCTCGCGTCCCAGCGAAAAACGTAGCCGCTGTATCCCGTCTCAGAGTTGACGATTCGCTGGCCACTGGAGTCGTGATTGAATCGCGAGAGCATGTTGCCGAAACGATCGAAGGTCGCGAGCGACCGCGTGAAGCCGTAAGCGTTGGACATCGAGGCGCCGTTCCGATCACGGTAGTGCTCGGAGAACTCGAATCCGCTTGCACTAAACTCGCGAATGCCCCGAGCCACACGAGGGCCGTTCCCTTCCGCGCGGGCCTCGCGCCCGTCGTAGACGTTCCAGGCGAGCATCTGCCCGTCAGCCGCGAACTCCAGCTTGTCCTGGGCCGCGTGCATCGTGTTCTCCACGAGCCGGCCCTGCGCGTCGATGTTTTCCATCAGCGCGAGGTAGCCTGCCGGCCCGAAGTGCAGCCGCAGCCGGAAGAACGGGAAGCCCGGCCGGATGGGCGCCGCTGCGCCGGCGGCATCGAAACGCTCTTCGATCACGGTACCGTCCTTCTCGATGCTCCACTCGTATCGCGCGACGCCCCAGCCGTTCTGGATTGGCGCACCGTCCGCGTCGTGGAATGTCAGCGAGCGCCGATACCCCAGGGAGTCGAGCGTGAAACGCTCCTCCGCCACGTTGCCCTTTGTGTATATCGGGTTGCCGTGCGCGTCACGGAAGCGCCGGGTCTCGACGCCCTCGGCGTAGCAGATCTCGGTGACCGGTGCCTCGGAGAGTGCGTTGCCGGTGTGGTCCGGTGCCCGGGGGATGTCGCCGAGCCCGAAGACGACGCGAGCAAGTCGGCGATCGGCGCCGTACTCCAGGCGAAAGTGGTTCCGGCGACTCGCCTCCTCTGCCGTCATTCGGTGCACGCCGACGACGTCCTCGAACGGGGACTCGACGAACGAGAGTGCGGCAAAGTAGTCCGTCCACACCGCGGGGGCGGGACGGCAGTCGGGCAGTGGCGCCTGTGAGACGGCAACGGAGGGGACCAGCAGGGCGGAAAGGACGATAAGTTGCGGACGTGGCACGGCGAGGAGGGATATGGGTGTCCTGGATGAGTGGCGTGCCCGGGCCGCTGGGACGCCGCCGACGCGCCGCAGGATCCACGATTCGGGACCGGTCCTCAAGGGAGCGAAGGTGACGCAAGGTGACGCAGCGTGATTGACGGGCGAGCGGACCGCTCTCGCGACACAATTCGGCTGCATCGGCTCACAAGAACGCTTGTCGGCCCGGCGGGCCGAGAGTCCATTCTGCCGGTGCTCAGCCTGCGTCTGCTGGATGCGCTGGCCCAGGATGCGCCGCAGTTCGTGGAGTCGGCCACGCTCATCGCGCGGGTGTGGCCTGACCAGCACATCTCCGCCGATGCGCTGAAGCAGCGTGTTCGGCAGCTGCGCGGGACGCTGGCGGAGGTCGGCTACGAGCCGCGGCTCATCGACTCGGCGAGGGGTGAGGGCTACGCGTTGCTCGCGGCGCTCGAGGACTTCGTTCCGGGTGCGCCGGCGGCGGTCAATCCAGAGCGAACGCCGAGCCTTCAGTCCGACGGGCTGACATCGCGGCGCACAGCAGTGTGGGTCGGCCTTGCCCTTGGCGCGGCAGCGCTGGCGCTGTGGGTGTTGTCGCCGCGTCAGTCAGCGGACATGCGCGACGGAAGACTCGGCCCGACGCCGGTAAGAATCGCGTACGATTCGTCCGCCGAGCGCGCCGCGAGCCCCGCCGTCTTCCGCGGCGCGGCACGTCTGCCCGACGTGCTGCTTGTGGCGGCGTCCGCGGGGACCGCCTGCAACGATGTCGCGCGTGCGCATCTGTGCCTGCGCGTAGTGGCCGGAGACAGTGGGGGGGCGGAACCGACAAACGCTGCGGCAGCGTTCGGTGGCGCGCCGCGCGTGCTGGAGCTCTTGCAGGTCGAAAGCGGAGCGGTGCTGTTGCGGTCCGACCTTCTCCGCGCGGCCGACCCCGACACTGCAGTCTTCGTACTGCAGCTTGCCCAGTTCGCGACCCCTGGCGTGATGCGCTGGCTTGGCGGTCGGACGGGAGCGGGTGATCGCGAGTTCAGTGCATACCGCGAGGGCGTGCGGCTCCTCGGTACCTGCGGTGGCGCCACTCCCGCACAAGACCTGCAGCGAGTGATGGATGCATCGCGGCGGGCACCGAACTTCCTCGCCCTCCGGGCACTCGCTCTGTTGCTCGCCGTCGAGGACGCCCTGGCGCGCGACGACACTGCGGCGCTGGTGCCGCTGCGCGACGACGCCGAGGAGCTCTTGCGTGCGGATGGCCAGCTTGCGCTCGCCCATGTGGCACTCGCACGATCACTCAGCGCGAGCCACTCGGACGTCGCGGAGCACGTCGCACGGGCGCTGCGGCTCCAGCCGATCCTGTCGGCGTTTTCCGGAGCCCAGAGTGTCCCTCGTCTTGTGGCTGCTCAAGACTGCGACTGAGGCAACGGCTTCTCAGCTGGACGACGGGAACGCCTAAGTCCGACCAGATTGCCGCTCTCTGCCCCGACCGGCAGATTGAGTGAACCTCGGGCCGCCGTTGATCGAAGGCAAGGTCGGCCTCGCAGCGCCTCGCTTCTTTCTCCGATTCTCGGGTGCAGATGTCTGACCCGCTCCGAAACATCCGCCACAACGAAGTCGAAGACGACCTCGGCCTCGGCCGCGTCGTCGCCAACACCGTCCGCGGTCGTTTCATCAATCGCGACGGCTCGCCGGCCTCGCACAAGTTCGGGCTCGGCGGCCAACGCGCCGAACGCTTCTACCTGCACGCGCTGAACACACGCTGGCCCAAGTTCCTCGGCTGGCTCGTAGGGTCGCTGCTGCTGATCAACGGAATCTTTGCGCTGGCGTTCCGCTCCCTCGCGCCCGATGCCATCGGTGGTGCCGAGGCGCTGGGACTGTCGGACCCCTTCCTGCGGGCCCTTGTGTTCTCGGTGGGCATCTTCACCCGCGCGGGCACCGGCCCGATGCACGCCGTGGGCGACACGGCGAACTGGTTGGCCATCGCGGTGTCGATTGTCGGCATCATCTATCTGATTGGCGCCGCGGGCTTGATCATCGCGCGGCTCACGCGGCCGCGGATGTTGATCGAGTTCAGCGAGTCCGCCATCGTCGCGCCGTACGAAGGTGGGCGCGGACTGATGTTCCGGATGGTCAACGCGCGCCCGGGCGAGCTCAGTGACGTGCGCGTCCGCGTGATGCTGGTGTTCTTCGAGACGGTAAATGGCGTGCGTGAACGTGACTTCCGCCTGCTGGAACTCGAGCGCGATTCCGTGGAACTGTTCAACCTGCACTGGACCGTGGTGCATCCCATCACCGCAAGCAGCCCGCTCAAAGGCGTGACGCCCGAGCAGCTGCGCGAGATGGAAGCCGAGGTGGTGATCTCGGTCAATGCGCACGAGGACACGTTCTCCACCCGCGTGCGGCAGCGGACGTCCTACCTATGGGATGAAGTGCGTTGGGACGTGAAGTTTGCGAGCATCTTCACCAACGCGGCGGACGGTATTGTCGCCATCGATGTGGAGCGCCTCAGCCGCACCGAGCCGACGGGCGAGGGCAGCACTTCTCGCCCGGCGGCGCTGGAGGGCGGTGCACCCCTCAAGGTCTCGTAGGCCTCAGGGGCCTGGCGGAACGGTCAGGGAGACTCGCTGGCCCCGGCGCGAATCTCATCGAGATCCAGCTCGCGTTCGAGCGTCAGCAGCACCTCGTCGCCGATGGCGCCTTCATTCCGCAGGCGCACCAACATCCGTCGCTGTGCGGCGATCATTCCGAGGCGCAGGCGTCCGCGGCCTTCCGCCGTGCCACCGCCGCGCTCAGCCTCGCGATGCCGCTCGCCAAGCTCCATGCGCAACCAATCCACGTCGTTGCGATCGATGCCCGGCTCCCGCGCCTGGTCCTCCAACGCCTCAGCCGCCCGTCGTGCCATCTCCCGACGCGCCAGCAGCTCCTCCGCGTGATGGCCGTGCTCCGGCTCGAACTTCATCCAGCGGATGATGGGCGCCAGCGAGAATCCCTGTACCGCGAGCGTCAGCACGATCACCACCATCGTGATGACGATGATCTCAGAGCGGTAGGGAAACGGCGATCCGTCAGCCAGCGCAAACGGGAGTGCCAAAGCCGTGGCGAGAGACACGATGCCGCGCATCGCCGTCCACGACACCAATGCGACCGGCTTCCACTGCGGCGCCGGCTCACGGCGGCGTAGGTCTCGGTCCATCCAGCGAGGCAGATACGTCGCGACGGGAACCCACACCAGCCGCACCGCCATCATCACGACGCCGATCAGCAGACCGGCCAATGCAACCGTGCCTAGTGACTCCGGCGGCACCTGTGCCACGATCTCGCCGAACTGTGCGCCGAGGATCAGGAAGATCAGGGCATTGAGCAGGAAGATGAACAGGTCCCAGACCGCGCGGGCTTCGATGCGCGAGATCGGGCCGACGACAGTTGAGAGGTGCTGCCGCACGTAGAGGCCGCCCGCCACGCTGGCGAGTACGGCCGACACGTGCACCGTCTCGGCCGCCACCCAGGCGATGTACGGGCCCGCCAGCGTCGCCAGCGTCTCGGCCAGCGCGTCTTTGGTGCGTGCGAGCGTCCAAATGATCAGCCAACCCACGGCGAGGCCGATCATCGTGCCCACGCCCGCGTCGATGAAGAAGCGCACGACCGACTCGCCCCAGCTGAACACGCCGGTGACGGCCGCGGCCACCGCGGTGCGGTAGAGCACGAGCGCGCTGGCATCGTTGACCAGCGACTCGCCCTCGAGGATCACGATCACGCGGCGAGGGACGGGCAGGCGGCTCACGATTGCTGCGGCCGCCACCGCGTCCGGCGGGGAGACGATCGCGCCGAGCGCCACTGCGACGGCCCAGGGGATGCCCGGGAGGAGTTGCTTGGCCACGACCGCGACGATGACCGTGGTCGCCAGCACCAATCCGACCGCGAGCAGCGAGATGGGTCGGATGTTCGCGCGAAACTCGCGCAGCGAGGTGAAGAAGGCCGCAGCCCAGAGGATGGGCGGCAGGAAGATGAAGAAGACGACGTGCGGATCTAGGTGCGGGACCGTCACGCCAGGGAGCAGCCCGATCAGCGCGCCCGCGGCGACCTGGACGATGGGAGTCGGGATCGGCAGGCGCCGCGCCAGCGCCGTGAGGGCGATGACCAGCGCGATGGTGGCGAGGGCGGGGAGCAGGGCCGGCATTGTCGGGAGAATCTACGCCCAGCGCCGGCACCTTCGACAACGCGGCGGCCGCGTCTCAGTCCTTTACGACGCGATGTACGTAGGCCTCGATGCCGTCAAGCACGCGCTGCAGGCCCCAATCAAAGCCTTCCTCCAGCGACCGCGGTTGCCCATCCGACGGCGCCGTGATGATCGCCGCGAAGTGCGTGAAGCGTGGGTCCCCGATCGAGCGACCGAGGTCCGCGCCCACGCCCGCCGCCCACTCGGCGTCCGTCACGCCACGCGCCCGTGCGCGAGCCAGCGACACCGCCGTGTCCGAAGCGCCGCGCGTGTAGCCGTCCACCACGCTCAATGCACCACCAATGTCCTGCGCGCGAAGCCCAGTGCGGGAGAGCGAATCGCTGATCGCCTCAAGCCACAGCAGCCAATTGGGCCCGTGCGGTGCAGCGACGAACGGCAACTCGGCGAGCCATGGCCTGGCACAGAGCGATGCGCGCTTGGCGTGCGCCCATAGCGCGACCTCGCTGCGCCAGTCCGCGCGCGGCTCGTCGAAACGCGGCGGCTGGCCCGTGCCGGCGTCGATCACGGCGTCCAGCAGCGTCTCCTTGTTGGGGAAGTAGCGATAGAGCGCCATCGTGGTGTAGCCGAGCCGGCTCGCCACGGCGTTCATCGTGACGGCCGAGAGCCCATCGGCATCGGCGATCTCCATAGCGGCCTCCACCACGTCGTCCGGCGTCACGGCGGCCTTCGGGCCACGGGTCCCCGGCGTGCGGTCCTCCCAGAGCAGCTGGCTACGACGCCGGAGCTCCGGGTCGATGCGGTTGGATGCTTCCATAACGTCGTCGTGCGTGAGTTCCCGCTTGCCGGTGTGCTTTCGGGCCTTTCCGGCCGCCCGCTTCTTTGCCGCCATCGCCCCTCCAGGGTCCCCAGGCCTTGACAGCCTAGAAACTGTGTATATCGTACACTCGTACTGTGTATGTAGTACACTAATTCAATCGCATCGAAAAAGAAAGGTGCGCGCCAGTCCAATCGCTTGCGCCGCCCACCACACACCCCCGTACCGAGGATATCGCCGTGACCAGTATCGCCCGCAGCATCCAGTTGGCCTTCCGCACGATGACTACGCTGCTCGTGTTCGCCCTTCCCGCCGCGGCCCAAACCGAGGCCCCGCGTCATTGGGAGGCCCGCATCACGAGCGGCTCGATGATGCCGGTCGGCGAGTTGCAGCAGTCGTTGCGCTCGGCGCCGCTGACGGCTGCGCAGGTCTCGTGGTCCCCGCGCCCCCAGCTTGCGGTGACGGGAACGCTGGGCTGGGCGCGCAGCCGGGACCTCCTCACGCTTGGGAGCCCGAAGGTGGATGCCATCACGCTCGATCTGGGCGTCGAGCTTCGGTCGCGTCCTCGGGCGCTCGGGCGCCGGAGCAGCATTGATGGATTCGCGGGCCTTGGCGCTGGGCTGCGCCGCTACGATTCCCGCGCCGTGGGTAGCGACGCCTCGCGGCACGCGGCCGCGTACGCCGCGGTGGGCAGCGAGCTTGTGTATCGCCGTGTGGGTCTGCGGCTCGAGCTGCGCGAATACGTCGGCGGATTCCGTCCGCTCAACGGCGCGGGCAGTCAGATGCTGGCCAACGATGTGGTGGTGATGACCGCGCTCCGCATTGTCCGTCGTGCGCCCCAGCGCTAGCCCTCAACCCAACCGGACGACTTCAATGACCCGCAAGGACTATCTGATTCCGGCTGGCCTGATCCTGCTGAGCCTGGTGCCGAGCGTTGCCGGCACGGCGCGCTTGGTGGAGATGGCCGGCGATCCCCTGGTGACCGAGCAGAACGCGCGCTTCCTCGCGTCTCCGTTGCCCATCCTGCTGCACATCCCGGCGGTCGTGCTCTATAGCATCGTCGGTGCGTTCCAGTTCTCGCCTGGGCTGCGTCGTCAGAAGCGTGGCTGGCATCGCGCCAGCGGTCGCCTGATGTTGCCGATGGGTATCGTCGCCGCACTGACTGGCCTGTGGATGGCGCACTTCTACGCCTGGCCTGCTGGCGACGGCTATATGGTGTACGGCGAGCGCCTGATCGTGGGCACCGCGATGCTAGCCTCACTGGTGCTCGGCGCCGACGCCATCCGCCGTCGTGACTTCAAGGCGCACGGCGACTGGATGATCCGTGCCTACGCGCTCGGGCTTGGCGCCGGCACGCAGGTGCTGACGCATCTGCCGTGGTTCATCCTGATGGAAGGCTGGCCCAGCGAGGGCCCACGTGGCGTGATGATGGGCGGCGCTTGGCTTCTGAATGCGCTTGTGGCTGAGTCGATCATCCGGAAGTCGCGGGTGCCGCAGCCGCGCCCGGTGGCGATGGCGCCGCTGACGTCGCCCGCTGCGGCCTGACGAGAGCCACCTATATGAAGATCAAGCGGTGGATCCGGCGTGCGTTGGTTGCGACGGTGGGATTGGTCCTTGGTGTCGTAGCGGTGGCATATGGGACGGCCGTGGGCGCGAGCGCGCCGGTCGGGTTCCAGGTCATTCGCGCCGCCAGCGACAGCGGACGGTCGTTCGCGGTGGGGGTGTGGTATCCGACCACCGCGCGTGCGTGGCCCACGACGCAGGTTGGCGCCGTGTTGATGAACGTGGCACGCAATGCGGCTGTGCAGGGCCAGGCGCTGCCGCTGGTGGTGATCTCGCACGGCAACGGTGGCGGTCCAACGCGCCACGCCGACCTGGCGATGGCACTGGCCGCGGCGGGCTACGTCGTGGCCGCCCCGATGCACAGAGGCGACAACTTCCTCGATCAAGGGCGCGCGGGTGAGGCGACACTGTTCCACGAGCGCGTGGCAGAGCTGCGGGCGACCATTGACGCGATGACCGTGCAGTGGCCGGATCGCGCGCGCCTCGATACCTCGCGCGTGGCGGCCTTCGGCTTCTCGGCTGGCGGCTTCACGGTCCTCGCCGCAGCCGGAGCGCAGCCAAACCTGGGCCAACTAGCGGCACACTGCGCAGCTGCGCCGGAGTTCGTGTGCCGCGTGCTCCGGGAGACGGGGTCCGCCCTTCTGCGCTCCGACACGTCTGTGGCGCTTCCGCGCTTCGAGCGGGACCCACGGATCCGTGCCATCATCGTGGCCGCCCCGGGCCTCGGCTTCACGATGGACTCGGCGGCGCTGTCCGGCGTGACGGTGCCGTTGCAGCTGTGGAACGGTGAGGCCGACGGCGTCGTGCCCTACGCGACGAACGCCCGGCGAATCCGTGAAGTGTTGGGGATGGGCGTTGACTTCCGCTCCGTGGCTGGCGCGGGTCATCCGTCGTTTCTCGTGCCCTGCGGCCTGCTGCGGCCGTCGGGGCTCTGTAGCGACCCCGACGGCTTCGACCGCCGCGCGTTCCACGCAACCATGAACGCGGCGGCGATCAGCTTCCTCGACACACGACTCAAGCGGCGGCGTTCGCCGTAAGGCCGGCGACGACTCGTCGCACGGCAGGCGCGACGACCGCTACCGTCGGGAAGGCCACTGGCCAGGTCGTGAGGCAGCTCCGCAACCAGGCGGCCGGGATGCCGCCGTGCCAGCCCTGATTGAGCAGGAGCACGAAGGCCGAGACAATCGAGACCATGATGGCTGAGAGCAGGGCGCTGAAGAGGATGGGGGCGTAACGCGGATGGATGTGCACGGTGACTCCGTTAGATGGGATTGCTGAGTTGGATGATCCACCCGGCGACGTACAATCCCGCGCCGTAGACCAGGTGGGTGATGAGACTTTGTAGCCGTGTGGCCGTGGGGTTCGGCGTACGGGCGCCGGCAATGCCGGCGCCCATCGCCGGCTGCATCACGAGGAGCGGTGCGACGACCGTGACCAGGCCGACAAGGAGCGCCGGCCCCACGGTCGGCCGCGCCAGCCACGCCGGGCCGGCCCACACCACGAGCAGGGTCGCGAAGCCGATGCCGATGCCGTAGTGGGCACACCAGCCAAGCAGGTGCTCCCAAGGAAGTGGCGCTGCGGCCTTGATCGACGCGTGGCGAAAACGACCGCGCGGCATGTAGGCGAACCAGCGGCCGATCAGGCGGTAGTCGGCACGCGGAAAGCCGAACAGCGGCTGCCGCGCGACGCCCCAGACGTCCATCGCTGCCGTAGCGATGATGCCGACGGCGAGTGTGCGCAGGGTGAGGTCCAAGGAATGCTCCAGGGCTGGCGGGTGAAGTGCGAGGATGGCAGTCTAGACGTTGAAGTGGACTTGAGGTCAAGGGGGGCTCGATGGACATCGGCGAAGTCGTGGAGCAGTCCGGGGTCAGCGCATCGGCGCTGCGCTACTACGAGGCGCAGGGCCTGATTCGCTCCGTAGGGCGAGCGGGAGCGCGGCGACAGTTCGCGCCCGATGTGCTCGATCGGCTGTCATTGTTGGCCTTGGGCCAGATGGCTGGGCTGTCACTCAAGGAGATCGCGGCGATGCTGCCGTTGGATGCGCCGCCGCGGGTGGACCGCGAGCTGCTCTCGCGCCGTGCGGACGAGCTGGACCATCGGATCCGGCAGCTGACGGCGATGCGCAACGGCCTGCGGCACGCGGCCGTGTGTCGAGCACCCGACCACCTGCAGTGCCCGACGTTCAGGCGATTGGTGCGAGTCGCCATGCGTGGTCGGGGAGGGACACGGCGCCGGCGCGGCTGAGGAAACGGCCAGCGCCGTCCCGCGCGCTTCGGCGTATCATCCTCCATGCGGCAGCGCGTCGGACTCCTGGTATTGCTTACATCGGCTACGGCGCCGCTGGTTGCCTGTGTCACAGTTCGCACAGAGCGACCGGACGAGATGGCGCCCGTGGAGTTCGCCACCGGGGCCCTTTGGGCTGTGCCAGCCTGCTCCGTAGTCGACACCACCGCTGCGAGTCCGGACACGATCCGTGTGCTGAACGTCCGAGCGCCGGCTCCCGATGCGGCGATGCCCGTCTGTCCGAAGCAGCGGCTGACGTTCGTGGACGCGCCTGTCGCGTACGCACTCCAAGTGCCAACAGGCGCAGACCTGCGCGATGTGATCGAGGTCGGCGTCGGTGTGAGTCGTCTTAGGCCCGACGTCGTCGTGACTACCTCCACTGAAGTGGTGGAGTTCGCGCGCAAACGGGGCGGCTACAGTGTCGAAGCCTTGCCTTGGCAGTGGACCTATGTGCTGGTCACCGCCGAAGCCCGCGCCATCGCGCGCTTCTCCTCGCCCCTGGAGCGCGACGCCCTCGCACGCGAGGCCGTACGCGCGCCAGCGCGTGGGGCCGTAGAGCCGTTCCCTGGTCGAGGCAATGCCGACTGCACTGCGCCTGCCCTGACCGCCCGCGTCGAACCCAGTCGCGCCATCGCCTACGTGGAAGGAGATGGTATCTCGCGATCGCTCGCCGAACGACTGGTCGTGATCACGGGGCTAGAGCGCGTGGTTGCGCTAGGCGCGGACTCAGTGGACGGAGCCCTGCGCTCCGGCCGTGCCGCGGCCGCGGTGTTCCCCATACCGCGCGATCCTCGCACAGGCTGCGCCGTGCCTGAGGGACTGCGCGTTCCTGCCACTGCCGTGCCGCTGGTTGATGTCCACGCCCACGTGATCGTTCGCCGGGGCAGCGGCGCCGCGTTCGTCATCGCGCCCGATGGCTCGCTGCACTTCGCACGTCGAGCGTCGCGATGAGCTTCCGAACCCGTCTGACGCTTGCGCTCGCCGCGCTGGGGACCATCCCGCTGCTGCTCTTCGGGCTCGGGCTGAACTGGGCGTTGGGTGCGCGGCTCGAACAGGAGTCCGAGGCGCGGCTGGATCTCGCGGCCTTCAGCGTCGAGCAGCAACTGACGCAGCTCGCGGTTCCACTGGGCGAGCGCGTGCAGGGTGCGGCCGCCGAGCTGGCGCGGGACAATCGCTTTCGGCTCGCACTGGCCGACGATCAATCTGCCGAGCGCCTGTGGTTGCTCGACTGGGCATCGGCGGCGATGCGGTCCGCAGGACTCACATTTCTGCAACTACACGACTCCACGGGTCGGATCCTGAGCTCCGGCCACAATCGCAACGAGCACGGACGCCTCGCGGCCGCGGTGCCGCAGCTGTTCCGTGACAGTGCGCGACTTGCCGTCGTTGACGCACGAACGCCGGATGGGAGCCGTCGCAGCCTCGTAGTGATCGCCACCATCAGCGCGCGAGGAGAGCGATTCACGCTGGTCGGTGGCGTGCCGTTCGACTCCGCGCGAGTGTCTGCGTTCTCGACGGATCCCAGCATCACGTCGGTGCTCCGTCTCGATACAGGTTTCGCCGCCTCCGGCGTTCCTGTTCGGAGGCTCTCGCTCCCGTATCTCGACGACGCCAACAGCCGCGCGGCCACGACCGCAGTCCTGACTCTGCTGCACGACACAGCGAGCGCCCGCGAGCTCAAGGCGAGGTTGCGCAACTCGCTGCTGGCGGCCGTGGCAATCACGCTGCTGCTCGCCTTCGGAGTGGCCACGATCCTTGGCCAGCGCATCTCCCGGCCGCTGGCGCAGCTGGCCAGCCGCACCGCCGCACTCGATCTCGACCGCCTCGACCAGACGTTCAGCTCCGGGCGCGATGACGAGCTCGGCGCGCTCGAGCAGACCTTCGATACGCTCACCGGCCGACTGCGCGCCAGCGTTGGCCGGTTGCGGGAGGTCGAACGCGCCGCAGCAACCGGTGAGCTCGCCCGCCAGGTGAACCACGACATCAAGAACGGGCTGGCTCCGATTCGCAACGTGCTCCGGCACCTCGGCCAGGTCGCTGAGCGCGAGCCGGAGCAACTCGCCCAGATGTTCAAGGAGCGCCGCGGTACCCTCGAGTCCAGCGTGGAGTACCTCGACACGCTGGCTCGCAACTATGCCAAGCTCACGCCGTCGTTGGACCGCGGACCCACGGACCTGCGGCCAATCCTTGCCAAGCTGGCGGCTGCGGTCACGGCGTGCACTGTCGAACTCGACCTGCCTGATGCGCTCCCCAAGGTCCGTGCCGACGCCATCGTTCTGCGGCGAATACTCGAGAACCTCATTGCGAACGCCGCCGAGGCGATGGAAGGCATGCCAGGGCGCATCGCAGTCTCCGGCGCAGTGATCGGCGAGGTGAGTGATCGTCGCGTGCGGGTCGCGATCACCGACACCGGCAGGGGAATGACGCGCGCCGAACTCGATCGCGCCTTCGACGACTTCCATACCACCAAGGCCAGCGGCACTGGGCTCGGCCTTTCGGTCGTGCGTCGCCTGCTAATGGACGTCGGCGGCTCCGTGCGGGCCGAGACCGCGCCGGGCGACGGATCCACCTTTACCATCGAGTTACCGGCCGCATGAGCCATCTCCTCGTTGTCGATGATGTCGCGACGCTCGCCGAGCAGTATGCGTACGACCTGACGCGCATCGGCGGGCACAGCGTGCGCACGGCACCCAACGGCGGTGTCGCGCTGCGCCTGCTCGAATCGGGTGGAGTGGATTGCGTGATCCTCGACCTCGAGATGCCAGGCATCGATGGCTTCGAGGTGCTGCGCACGCTGCGGCATCGTGGCGACGACGTGCCGGTGATCGTGTACACGGGCACGGGTGACTTCGACCGCTGCATCGAAGCCGTGCGGCTCGGCGCGTCGGGGTTCATCGACAAGGCCGAACCGATGGAGCGCGTGGCGCAGGAAGTCGAGGGCGCCATCGAGCGGCACCGCCTGCGCCGCGAGCTCTTCGCACTCCAAGCGCGCCTTGGCGAGTCCTCGCTGTTCGGCCACAGCGCCGCGATGCGGAAGCTCCGTGACGAGATTGCGCGCGCAGCGCCGGTGAAGAGCAGTGTCCTGATCACCGGCGAGAGCGGCACGGGAAAGGAGCTCGTCGCGCGCGAGCTGCATCGGAATGGCGCGCATCCTGCCGCGCCGTTCATCGCACTCAACTGCGCGGCGTTGCCGGAGAACCTCGTGGAAGCCGAGCTGTTCGGCCACGAGCGCGGTGCGTTCACCGGGGCCTCGGCGGCGCGAAAGGGCGCGTTCGAAGCAGCCGGGGACGGCACACTATTTCTCGACGAGATCGGCGAGATGCCGCTGGCGACTCAGCCGAAGCTGCTGCGGGTGCTGGAGAACCACACGGTCACGCGCGTGGGGAGCAACACGGCGACGAAGGTGAGTGCGCGCGTCGTGGCGGCCACCAATCGCGACCTGGACCAGATGGCGCGCGAGGGCGGCTTCCGCGAGGACCTGTACTATCGACTCAACGTCTTGGTCATCCGCACGCCGCCGCTGCGGGAGCGTCGGGAGGACATTGCGCCGCTGGCGGAGCGATTCGTCGAGTTGACCTGTCGCGACTTCGGAATCCTCGCCAAGCGGCTCTCGCCTGAGGCGCGCGAGGCCTTGGTGGCGCAGGATTGGCGGCGCAACAACGTGCGCGAGCTACGAAACGCCATCGAACGGGCGGTGGTAAACGCCGAGGGCGAGACGATTCGCGCGGAACACCTCGCGCCGGGACTTCGCAGTGGTTCGGCGTCCTCAGGCAGCTCGCCTGGCGCCATGGACGGCGCCGAGTCCTTCCACGCGCAGCGAACGGACGCCGAGCGCCGCATCGTGTTGGCCGCGCTCGAGCGGCACGGTTGGCAGATCACACGCACTGCCGCGGCGTTGGAGCTCGCGGACCACGCGAGTCTGCTCAAGATCATGCGACGGCTGGGGATTCAGCGCGAAGGCTAGCTGCGCGACGCGTCCGCGTGTCCAGGCGGACACGTGCATTCCACGACGATTGTGCTCGCGCGGACACGCCACGCGAAGGCCCGCCGAGTGGCGACGCTGCAAGCCGAGGATTCACAACAGCTTGCGCGATGGCATCGTGACCGTGCCAAACGGTACGCCTGATGCCTTTCCTGTGGACCGACGGGAAATGATTCCCGCCACCACAGGGAGGTCAGCATGACCCGCAACAAGCAGCAGCACCTGTCCCTCGGCCACCTCACCATGGTTCCCGTGGTGGCCTTCACCCTGGCCTTCGCCGCCTGCGACGGCAAGGACGAGCCGAAGTCGAAGCAGGTTGTCTCGGCGCAGGCCGTGACGCCCGGGATCACGCCGACAGCGATGGTCACGCGCGTGACGCCCGCCAAGGACATTCCGGTGCAGCCGGTGTCGACGCCCGCGCCGACGAGCTTCGGCAGCGCCGAGGAGGCCTACGAGGGCGGCGACTTCAAGACGGCGGCGCGGATGTACCGCACGCAGGTGGAGGAGACGCCTGGCTTCGGCCACGGGCACTACATGCTCGGCCTGTCGAGCTGGAAGGCCGGGGACTTCGAGGGCGCCAAGCAGGCGTTCGAGAAGAGCATCGAGATCACACCGACGTTCGCGAAGGCCTACTTCAACCTGGGGCGCGTGCTGCTCGACCTCGACCGCGTGCCCGAAGCCATGGAGGTGATCGAGAAGGGAAGGACCATCGACTCCACGTCGGGTGAGGGGCTGCGCCTCGTCGCCCGCGCGCAGGCCGAGTCCGGCAACGTCGATGGCGCGATCGCGACCTACAAGGAACTCCTCGTGCGGAACGAGGACGACGTGTGGGGTCTCAACAACCTCGGCATGCTCTACCTGCAGCGCGGCAACGTGGACGAGGCGCTCGGTCCGCTCGCCCGTGCCGTGCAGGTGAAGCCGACGGCGCCGCTGTTCCTCAACAACCTGGGGATGGCGCTGGAGCGGTCGGGGCATCCGGTGGCCGCGCTGCGTCGGTATGAACTCGCGGTGCAGCATGACTCGAGCTACGTGAAGGCCGTGCGGAATGCCGAGCGGATGAAGGGGATCGTCCCCACCGGGGAGGTTGTGGACGAGGTCAGCGTGACCGTGCTGGCCGAGGGGTTCCGGCTGGTGGTGCGGTCGTGGAAGACGGACGTTGCGGTTCTGACGCCGTGATTCCGGACGCGGGTGCTTCGAGTCAGCGGGCGAGTCGCAGCGCGGCTCGCCCGCTGATTCACATTGGATGTCTAGCCCACGCGGACGATGGCGTCGCTGCCGATGTCCGCGATCCGCCGCGTGCCGGCAAGCGCCATGACCGTACGTAACTCCCGCTTGAGCAACCGCAGCACCGCCGTCACGCCCGCCTCTCCGAAGGCACCGAGTCCCCAGAGGTACGGCCGCCCAATCCCGACGGCATCCGCCCCCATTGCCAATGCCTTGAAGACGTCCGTGCCGCGCCGCACGCCGGAGTCGAGGATCACCGGCACCCGCTTCCGAACCACGCGCGCGATCTCCGGAAGCGATTCGATCGTTCCTCGTCCGGATTCGTCCGCGCGCCCGCCGTGATTGCTCACCACGATGCCATCCGCCCCGCGCCGCAGGCACTCGGCCGCATCCTCCGCGGTGACAATGCCCTTCACGTACACCGTCATGGGCGTGGCTGCCTTCAGCCGCTCCACAAACTCCCAAGTGTGCATCGGCGTGTTGAAGTACTCGTCCTTCATCTCGATGCCGTCGAACATCGGCTTGCGGGCGAACTGCGTGTTCATGCTACCGTAGGAGTCGCTGGAAGCGTGGCACTGCGCGCAGTTGCGGCGGTCGCGCTTGATGAAGCGCGAGAGACTGATGCGATTGCTGGACACGGGCAGGTCCACGGTGAGCAGCACCACCGGACAGCCCGCGCCCTCAGCGCGGCGCAGCAGGCGCTCCGTGATCTCCCACTGGTTGGTGGGATAGAGCTGGTACCAGATGGGGGCGCCGCGTTCCTTGGCGACATCCTCCACCGAAGTTGTCGAGACGGTCGAGAGCATCATCAGGTGTCCTTCCGCCTTGGCCGCGCGCGCGGTGGCCAGTTCGCCTTCAGCGTGAAAGGCTCGCTGGCTGCCCGTGGGCATCACCACGATGGGCGAGTCTTGCTCCGTGCCTGATATGGACACCCGCATGTCGATGTCGCTGATATCGACGAGGCGCCGGCTGCGCAGCTGCCACCCGTCGAAGCCCGTACGGTTGGCGCGCAGCGTGGCGTCGCCGTCCACGCCAGTCGCGATATAGCCGTAATGCGCCGGTGGCAGCGTCCGCTGCGCGGTCACGCGCATATCGAACACATCGAGGGCGTCGTCGGCGCTGGAAATCAGTTCACCAAGGTCCTGGTCGGGTTCGCCGAGGGTGCCGAGTCGCTCCAAGGCCTGCTCGGCGGCGTTATCGTCGTCGGTGTCGCACCCGGCGGTCGCGAGGGCAGCGAGCAAGGGGCTCGCCGCGAGGTACTTCACGAGGGCGCGGCGTGAGGCGTCGGCGTCAGGCATGTCGGGCTCGCAGGTGGTGGGGTACGGCGAACATACGGCACAAGGCCGCACACCACGAGAGCGGCCGACGTCGAAGGAGGTACCTGTGCGCGCGCTCCGGCCGATCCTAGGCTGCGGAGCGAGCGTTCGGCGTCCGACGCGGAGACAGCTCCCGCGCCGTAATCCACACGCCGAACACCACTTCGATTGCGGCAACCACGTAGGGAACCGTCGCTCCGCTCGGCATCCCCATGAAGATGCTGCCCAGTCCGACGCCACAGAGAACGGCGGCAATCACCCAATACACAACATCGCCGTAGGCAGTGCGGAATCCGAAGTAGTGGGCGCCCACGGCAATGGCGGAGAGCGGGAACACGAGTTCCGGTCGATAAGGCAACAGCAACCAGGCCGCGAGGAATCCGGCAAGCATCGGAAACACCGTTTCCGTCACCGTGCGCCCACCGATGTTCGTCACAGACGGAGGATCTCGGCGAAACACGACGCGCACCAAGAGCGCCGAGATGGGGAAGATTGTCATCCCGCCGAAGAACAGGAACACGAATCCGGTAGGGACACCCGCCCGCGAGCTGGCCAGCGCCGCGACAAGCCACACAATCCCTGAGACGATCGCGCCCGGCCCACCGTTGAGGTACGACGCTCGGAGTTCAACCTGCGCGGATGCAACGTCCACGGTTCTTCCTCCCTATGTGTCGTGTGCCGACCTGGTGGCGGCTCGAGAGCACCTACGGCGCAGCTCCGCGCCGGATTCACCCGACGCAGGATGCGCCCTAGAATCGCGAGTGGGACAGAGCGGGCAGCGGGAGTAACTTGCTACTGGGACAAGAGCATCAACGCCTGTATAGCAGAGGACGGCGATGTCGAGGGCATTCCTGAGGGACGATGCGGAAGGGGAGATGCCCCGCCGCAACTACGCGCTGCCGGATCGCGATGATCCCGGCTTCGACCGTGCTGCGGCGCGGGCGTTGTTGGAAGCCGCGTGTGTGAATGAGACGCAGCTCGCCGAGCGGGCCACGGGCTACTACTGGGGCGAACCCAAGCTGCGTCCGTACGTCGAGGAAGTCGTCGCGGAGGCGGAAGCTGCCGGCCAGGAGCGGCTAGAGCAGGTGGCGCGTCGATATCTGCGGTAGCGCTACGCGATCCAGGCCGCGAGTGCCCAGACGATGCCCGCGGCATACAGCGTCCCGAAGATCTCCTTGTTGTAGCGCGCCAGCCACTCGGGCAGATAGATGTCGAAGTTCGGCCGGCGGTCCTCGGTGTACCTCGCAGCGACATCCGTGAGTGGGCAGCGCCAGGAATTGAGCGCGAGCACCAGCGCTTCGCCGGCGACGAACCCGATGAGGATGCCGGCCAGGCCCAGCCGGCCGCGCCACAGCGCGAGCGGGATGCCAACCACGCAAGAGGCGAAAAAGGCCCAGGCGACCGTATGCACTAGCTTCACGGCCCGCAACTTCGAGGCTGCTCGGCTCACGAAGTCACCGTCCCCGCTCCTGCAGCTCCACCATCAAGCACCGATCCTGCACCACGTCAACGCCCTCCTCCGCGAGCGCCTGCGCCACCGCGTCGTTACGAATCCCCGACTGCAGCCAGACTGCGCGCGGTCGTGACGCCAGAAGGTCGTCCAGGTGCCCCGTCACATCCTTCGATCGGCGGAACACGTTCACCAGGTCCACACGCTCCCCAATCGCCGCGATGCTGCGGTACACCGGCTCGCCGAGGATTGAGCTGACCTCGGGATAGTAGACCGGAACAGGGATCACCCGCATCCCCGACCGCTGCACGTACTCGGGGACCCAGAACGCCGGTGCCCCGGATTCCGGGACCTTGATGCCCAGCACCGCCACGGTGCGCACGCGGTCCAGGAGCGCCGAAATCTCGGCATCTGTCTCGAGGAGGTGCTTCCGCCAATCGGCCATGTCAAATCGGATGAAATGAGCTGGTCCCGCCGCTAGATTCCCAAAGCTACCCCCTGACCGGAGACTCGATGCGGCTTCTCGTCCTCGGCGCCGGCCTGCAAGGCTCGGCCTGCGCCTACGACTTGTTGCAGAACCCTGACGTGAAGGAAGTGCGACTGGCGGACCGCGTCACCGACGCGCTGCCGGACTTCCTGCAGCCATATGTGGGCAAGGGCCGACTCCAGCCCATCGCCCTCGACGTGAAGGACGCCGCCGCCGTGGCCCGTGCGATGGACGGTGTGCAGGCCGTGATGTGCGCGCTGCCCTACTACTTCAACGAGCCGATGACCCGCGCGGCGATCGCCGCGGGTGCCCATTTCTGCGACCTGGGCGGCAACACGGAGATCGTCCAGGAGCAAAAGCAGCTCGACGCCGAGGCGAAGGCCAAGGGTGTGACGGTGATCCCGGACTGCGGCCTCGCGCCCGGGATGGTGAACGTGCTCGCGCAGCTGGGAATCGACCGGCTAGACAAGACGGACTCGGTGCGCATCTACGTCGGTGGCCTGCCGCAGCACCCCGAAGGCCCGCTCAAGTACCAGATCGTCTATTCGATCGAAGGCGTGCTGGACTACTACACGACGCTCAGCTGGATCGTCCGCGACGGCAAGCGGATGGAAGTGAAGGCGCTGAGCGAGATCGAGCCGGTGCACTTCGATGCGCCGGTGGGCGAGTTGGAGGCCTTCCACACGGCAGGCGGGCTCTCGACGATGGCGCACCGCTACGAAGGCAAGATCCCGGAGATGGAGTACAAGACCCTGCGCTACCCCGGGCACGCGAAGATTATGGAGGCCATCCGCGAGCTCGGACTGCTCGAGGACAAGCCGGTGGACGTGAAGGGCACGCCGGTGGTGCCGCGTGATGTGGCGATTGCGCAGATGCAGCCACGCCTGTTCAAGCGCGAGAGTCCGGACCTGGTGGCCCTGCGCGTGGTGGTGAAGGGCACGAAGAACGGCAAGCCGCAGACGCAGAGCTTCGAGCTGGTGGATCGGAGGGACGCCGAGCACGGCATCAGCGCGATGATGCGCACCACGGGCTATTCACTGTCCATCACGGGGCAGTTGCAGGCACAGGGGCTCGTGAAGCCTGCCGGCGTGCACACGCCTGACGAGTGCGTGCCTGGCGAGCGCTACGTGGCGGAGCTCGCCAAGCGCGGGATCAACATTCGCGAAACAGTATCCTGAGGCGAAACGGCGCCGCAGCGAGCGTGATGCCGGCGGAACCGCGGAATGCCGCCGGAACAGGTTTAACGCGAACGTAATGCCCAAACGTCTCACGAGCGGGAACCATCCCCAGTCGTGACGCGTAGTTGGCTCAACGGGTATCTCGTCATACGCGGTGGACGATTCCCGTCACGCGCAGTAGGCTTGCGACACCTCAACCGGAAGGAGGGAGCGATGGCTGAAAATGCGTTCGTAGTCCGTACCTTCCCGAACAGCGTCGAGGCGGAGTTTGCCCAGGCGGTGCTGGATGCCAATGGCATCGCCTGCATGTTGCTGAAGGACAACGGCGGTGGGATGCTGCCGTTCCTGGATGTGCTGCACCCGGTGCGCTTGGTCGTGCGGCAGGGCGATGTGGATACGGCGGTGCGGCTGCTCGATGCGACGGCGGCCACGGATCCCAACGCCAAGGAACCACCGCTGCCGAGCTAGTAGTAGACTCTGCGCCGCCCGCGCGCTTGTCTCGTCAGCGCGCGAAGCCGGCCAGCGTCACGCCCATCGCATCGATGGTGGAGCGGGCGCGCCAGAGATCTCGACCGTTGTACAGGAAGGCGAAGGCCAAGAGCTCCCCCGAGCGGGTCGTCACGTACCCGCCGAGGGAGCTCACGTCGTTCGTGGTGCCGGTCTTGGCGCGGAGGTTGTTGTCGGCCGGTGTGCGGCGCATGCGGGTGCGCAAGGTCTCGGTGCGGCCCGCGACGGGTAGCGTGGTCGCGAAGACTTCGCCCCAAGGCGCGGCCTGCGCGTAGCTCAGCAGCTGCACCATCGACTTCGCCGTCACACGGTCGTGCGTGGAGAGGCCACTGCCATCCGCGGCGAACACGGCGTTGCGGTCGGCGCCTACGCGAGATTCGAGAAAGGCGCGCAGGGCTTCGTTGGCCGCGGCGGCCGACCCGGCGTCCTGCTCGGTGCGCGCGGCATTCCGGAACAGCAGTTCGGCGAAGTGGTTGTTGCTCTCGCCGTTCATCGTCATGATCAGCTGCGCCAGCGGCGCCGAACCCCACGCGGTGAGACGCTCGGCATTCCCGGGCGCGGGATCGGCGCGGACTTCACCGTCGATCACGATGCCGCGTTTCTCAAGCGCGGCGCGGAAGGATGCGGCGGCGAATCGCTCCGGTTCCTCGACGACCACGCGGTAGCGCCGCTCCGGGCTTGAGGCGCCTATCCATCCGTGCACGCGGAAGTGGCCGGCCACGGTGTCCTGCCACACGCGAATCCAGGCGCCGCGGCTGCCTTCGCGCACGTTCACCGTGGAGTTGATGGGGATACCGTAGAGTTCTTCCTCGAACTGCACGGTGGCCCCGCGCGCGGTGGAGCGCACGACGATGTTGGCGATGTTCTCGTTGACGCTGAGCGCCGAGACGCGGGCCGCGTAGCCGGCCTGGAGGTAGCGGCGCAGCCAGCCGTCGGGCACGCGGCTGTCCTGGAACGCCGAGGCGTCGCCGACGATGTCGCCGGTCACGCGACGCACACCGGTCGCGTAGACCTGGTCAGCGATCGCGTCCATCGGCGAGACGCCATCGTGCCAGTTGCGATAGCGCGGGGAGAGCGAGGGGTCGCCGGCGCCCTTGAGGTAGAGATTGCCGGTGATCGTGCCGTCACTGAGCGCGCCGTCGCGCAGGATCTCGGTGCGGAACTGATGTGCGGGGCCGAAGCGGTCGAGTGCCATCGCCGACGTGTACAGCTTCATCGTCGACGCCGGCAGCAGCAGGGCGTCCGGATTGTGCGCGAACAGCGTGTCGCCGCGGGTAAGCGAGACGACCATCACGCCCCAGGCGCCGCGCGTGGTGGAGGCGCGAATCAGGGTTGCGAGGTCACGCTGCAGTGCAGCGCTGCCGATGGGACTGGTCGCGGCCGGCGTCGGCCGCGGCGCTGGCCGTCGGCCTGCCGGTGCCGTGGGGGGCCGCGGGGTCTGCGCTGCCGCGTCCACGGTGCCGATCAGGGCACAGCAGGCGAGGAGGGCGACGACGGCGCGGCGATGAGGCATCTGTGCAGGTTAACCAGTGAGACGAGGGGCTCAAGCCCTGACTTGCGCGCCGGCCCTGTCGTCACGCTGGCTGGTGCTCCAGCGGAAGAAGATCACCGAGGTGATCAGGTAGAAGAACAGGCCGCCGGGGATCCACATGATCAGGCCCCCGAGGCGCTGGTCCTCAAGGGGCGAGAGGCCCCAGAGGCGTGGCGCGCTGGCATAGGCAGGATAGAGCACGTGGTCTGCATACACGATGAAGATCGAGATGATCGTCATCGGGAGCGTCAGCAGGAAGCTGTAGAGCATCTGCCCCGGATAACTGAGTCTCGGCAGCTCCGGCAGCGGGCTCAACATGGGCCACCACATGATGACCGAGGCCACGAGGAACATCAGGTGCTGCAGGATGTGGATCTCGTGGTGGAACATCGCGGAGTTGTACAGCGGGGGGAGGTGCCAGCCGGCCAGGACGACGTTGAAGATCGTGAAGGCGGCGGTGGCTGGCGTGACCTTCTCCGCGAACTTCCTGATGGGCCTGAACTGCAAGGCGGGGCGGAGCATCCAGCCGGGAGTGCCCATCAGCAGCAGTGGCGGCACGACGATGGTGAGCACGAGGTGCTGCACCATGTGGCCGGTGAACAAGTAGTAGTCGCTGATGTCGTGGACGGGGCCGTTCAGCGTCAGGAACATCAGCAGCAGGCCAGTGCTGAAGCTGGCGGTCTGGAACAGCGTCGGTTTGTGGCTGCCGTCTCTTGGGATGCGGGAGAGCCACAACGCCTGGATCGCCAGGATGCCGATGACGGTGGACCAGTGGAGGGTGAAGCCTCCCTGGCTGAGGTCGACGTTTGGGTGGGCCCAGATGACAGGCTTCATGCGGGATGCGGGGTGGAACTACGCAGAGGGAAGCGGGAACGGGATGCGGGATGATGCGGGGCGCGGGACTTGATGCGGGGGAGGATGCGGAGGGAGATGCGGGGGGGGGGGATACGGGATGCGGGGGCGCCCGGAGATTCCGAGCCACCCCCGCATCGCGTTTCAGCCTTCGTCCTACAACCTTCGTCCTCCGTCCTAGAGAACAAACTTCCCAAACAGGAACAACAGTGCCGTGATCGTCGCGCCGGCAATGATGAGCGGGCCGGTGAACAGGGCCTTGAACAGCTTGTGGTCGTACTTGAGGTGCATGTAGAACAGCACCACGATGGCGAACTTGGCGGCCGACATGATGATCAGCGCCGGATTGAACAGCGGTGAGGCGACCAGGCTTGGGATGTAGTAGGCCCAGACCTCGATGGCCGTGATCAGCGTCAGGATGACGCCGACCTTGATGTACGTGGCGCCGGTCGGGTGCGCGTGGGCGGCGTCCTTGTGCTCGTGTGCCATGGGCGTCTCCGTCCGGTTACTGGATGAGGTAGATGAGCGTGAAGATCGCGATCCAGACCACGTCCACGAAGTGCCAGTAGAGCGCGGCGATGTCCACGAGCAGCTCGTCCTTGGGGCCGAGCCCACGCGTCCGGTCCACCCACAGCAGCGACATCAGCCAGAGCACGCCGACCGTCACGTGCGCACCGTGGAAGCCGGTGAGCGTGAAGAAGGTGGAGCCGAAGAGGTTGGTCTTGATCGTCAGGCCTTCGCGGACGAACGAGGTGAACTCGTAGGCCTGGAAGCCGAGGAAGGTCGTGCCGAGCAGGGCCGTCATGAACAGCCAGGTCTGGGAGGAGCGCTGGATGCGCGTCCACCAGTTGGCGCCCTCGGGCAGCGGCGTGTCCTTGAGCTGCACGGCCTGCAGGGCGAGCACCATGGCGAGGGACGACATCAGCAGCACGAAGGTCGAGGCCGACGTGACCGGGATGTCGAGGATGGGCTTGAAGACCTGCCCGGCCTCGTTGATGTACTCGGTGTGCGGGAAGGGCCCGACGATGGAGCGGCCCTTGTAGATGAGGTACGTGGCGATCAGCGACGCGAAGAGCATGCACTCCGACCCGATGAACGCCCAGATGGCGATCTTCCGGTGGTCGAGGCCCGTCGTCGTGTAGTGATGGTGCGCGTGCCCTTCGTCGTGGGCGTGCGCGGCGGCGGCGTGTGCGGACACTGTGATGGTCTCCCTTACTCGAGCGGGCTGGTGAGCCAGGTATAGAGGCCCGCCACCATCGCCAGCGCGCCACCGATCGTGACGGCCATCGAGACGGCGAACATGTCATTGCGGAGGAACAGCAGGCCGCAGAACATCACGACCATCGAGAAGGCGACCACCAGCGGCTTGGCCGTGGGGAAAGGCATCGGGATGCCGAGTTCCTTGGCCGTGTGGCGCTCCTTCTCCTCATGCATGGGCACCGCGTGGGCGTCGGTGATGGTCACCGCGTCGGCGTGCGAGTGCTCGATGCCGGCCGTCTTCTCCGGGGACTTCAGGTCCCAGAGCGGATAGCGCGACTCGACCTCGGGGATCTGCGCGAAGTTGTACTCCGGCGGCGGCGAGGGAATCGACCACTCCAGCGTGGCCGCGCCCCAGGGGTCATTGCCGGCGACGGCGCCGCGGGTGCGGCTGCGCAGGAAGTTCCAGACGAACACCGACGTCGCGATCACCAGCAGGTAGGTGCCGTAGGTGGCAAGCAGGTTGAACAGGTCAAAGCCCTGGCCGGCGTCGTACGTATAGATGCGGCGCGACATGCCGAGCAGGCCGCTGAAGTGCATCGGGAAGAACGTGAGGTTCATGCCGATGAACGTCAGCCAGAAGTGCAGGTTGCCCAGCCCCTCGCCCATCATGCGTCCGGTCATCTTCGGGTAGTAATGGTAGATGCCGGCGAAGATGCCCATGATGCTTCCACCGAAGAGCACATAGTGGAAGTGCGCGACGATGAAGTAGGTGTCGGTCTGCTGCAGGTCGGCCGGCGGCGAGGAGTGCATCACGCCCGAGATGCCGCCGATGGTGAACATGCCGATCAGCGCGATGGCGAACTTCATCGGCACCGTGAAGCGGATCTGGCCGTCCCACATCGTGGCGATCCAGTTGAAGATCTTCACGCCCGTGGGGATGGCGATGAGCATCGTCATCATCGAGAAGATCGAGTCGGCCACGGGACCCATGCCCACGGCGAACATGTGGTGGGCCCACACGCCGAAGCCGAGGAAGCCGATCATGATGCCCGAGTAGACCATCACGTTGTAGCCGAACAGCGGCTTCTTCGAGAAGGTCGGCAGCACCTCCGACACGAGGCCGAAGGCGGGCAGGATGAGGATGTACACCTCGGGGTGGCCGAACACCCAGAACAGATGCTGCCAGAGCAGCGGGTCGGCGCCAGCGGCAATCGCGTAGAACGTCGTGCCGAAGAAACGATCCATCAGCAGGAAGAACAGCGCGATGGTGATCGGCGGGAACGCGAGGATGACGAGGAACTGCACGACGAACGACATCCACGTGAACATCGGCATGCGCATCAGGCTCATGCCCGGGGCGCGCATGTTGATGATCGTCGTGATGAAATTGAACGCCGCGGCCAGCGAGCTGATGCCGAGGATCTGCAGGCCGAGCACCCAGAAGTCGATGTTGGGGCCGGCCGAGAAGCGGCTCGTGCTGAGCGGGGCGTAGCCGAACCAGCCACCGTCGGGCGCGACCTGGAACAGGATGGGCAGCGTGATGAAGATGCCGCCGAAGAGGTACACCCAGTACGAGAACGCATTGAGCCGCGGGAAGGCGACGTCACGCGCGCCGATCTGCAGCGGAATCAAATAATTGAAGAACGCGGCCGAGAGCGGCATGATGGCGAGGAACACCATCGTCGTGCCGTGCATCGTGAACAGCTGGTTGTACGTCTCGGCGCTCACGAAGCCCATGTTCGGGCGCATGAGCTGCGTGCGGATGAGGACGGCCTCGAGGCCGCCGATGATGAAGAAGATGAGCGCGGTCCAGAGATAGAGCGTGCCGATCCGCTTGTGATCGACAGTGGTGATCCAGCTCCAGATCCCCGTATTCTCCGCGGTCGCGGCGGAAGCCGTCGCGGTCGTCGGTGCAGCGATGGATGCCATTGGTCAGGATCTCCGGATCACTTGAGCGACCGCAGGTACGCCACGACATCGGCGATCTGCGCATCGGTGAGGCCCGCGGTCACGGGGCCCTTGAGGTCGGGGCTGTACTCGCCCACGCCGACGACGAGCATCAGCGCGCCGGGCTTCATCTTCTTGGCGTTCTTCACCCAGCGCGCGACGTTGGCGTCGGTGTTGGGGAAGAGGCCGCCGCCGAAGGTGTGGCGGGAGGCGAAGTGCGTGAGGTTGGGACCGATCGTGGAGACGGCCATCGGGTTGCCACCGACAGCGTGACAGCCGATGCAGCCACCCATCAGGAAGGCGGTCTGGCCGCGCGTGGCGTCGCCGTTGGCGAGCAGCGCGTCGTCATACGCGATCGTCGCGTTGACCGGCGTCTTCGGGATCACGTGGTCCGGCAGGTCGGCGGCCGGGAACGTGTAGCCGTCCGCCGGGCCCGCGTAGGTGGAGTCACGGTGCGGGACGGCCGGTGACGCCTGGTGCGCCACCCAGGAGGCGAACTGCTCGGGTGACACGGTGAACATCCGGAACTTCATGTTCGCGTGGCTGGTGCCGCAGTACTCGACGCAGAAGCCGTTGTAGGCGTTCGTGCCGAGGTCGGGGTTCGGCGTGAACCAGAGGTAGTTCGTCCGGTTCGTGATGAGGTCGCGCTTGCCGCCCATCTGGGGGATCCAGAAGGAGTGCAGCACGTCCTTGCTGCGGAGCACGAAGTTCACCGGGCGGCCGACCGGCAGGTACAGCTCGTTGGCCGTGGTGACGCCGTACTCGGGATACTTGAACTCCCACCACCACTGGTTGCCGGTGACCTCGACCGTGAGCGCACCCGCCGGGGCCGGCGCCTGCGTCTGGAAGATGGTCTTCACGGTGGGGATGGCGATGAGCACGAGGATGACGGCGGGAATCGCCGTCCACGTGATCTCCAGCGCCACGTTGCCGTGCGTCTGCGGCGGCTCCGGGGAATCCGGCTTCTTGCGGAAGCGGATGATGGTGTAGAGGAGCGCCAACTCGACGACGACGAACACGATCGTGCCCCAGAACAGCAGGCGGCCCCAGAGGCCATCGATCGCGATGTTGAAGTCGGTGGTGTGGTTGAAGGTGGAGTTCGGATACTGCTCCGCTCCACACGCGGTGAGCGTCAGGGTAATCGCTGCCAACAGCAGCGCTGGCGCCGCCTGACGCAGGCGCGACATCGACATCGTGACTCGGGCTGGGGGGAGTGCCGCCGGTCCGGAAACGGACGGAAGCCGCCATATATGGGACTCGGAATAACCTACCCCGCCCCTAGGGGTCTCACAAGCGGCGGAACCCCCACCTAAGTCCTTGTGCCGGTCAAGGTTCGGACCCCTTGGCCGATACTGCGCCGCGGGGTCGCAGCCGCAGGAACGCCCGGGGGCGACGCGGCGCGGGCTGCGGTGCTAGTCCGGCGCGATCTCGATGGGCACCGCGTGCTGCTCCTTCACCTTGGCCTGCATGATCTCCAAGGCGGTGCGGATCTGGCCCACGTACTCACGAAGGGCCCGCACCTTGGTTTGCTCGCCACCGCCCCGGCCGGACGCGAGGATCATCGCGCTCACCTGGTCGGCGATGAGGCCGAACTGGCCCTTGAGCTGCCCCTGCAGCGGGGTGGCAATCCGCTTGATCTGTCCCGGGATGATGCCGACGCCCCGCTGGTTCTTGACGTCGATGGCCATCCGCTCCACGTGGCCGTGGATGGTCTGGATGGTGGCCAGGGCCTCCTCGATGGTCTTCATCTTCTGGGCGCCTGCGCCGTCGAGCTTGACTCCGGCCATGTTTAGGATGAAGGGTGAAGGTGGGAGGTTGAAGGCATCTGGATGCGAGGTGCAAGGCTCCGTACACCGGACGAGGCGCCTTTCCCGCCTCTTGCCAACCTAAGGGCTTTTGCCGCGAGCCGCAGCGACGGGTAGCGGTCTGGGCGCGCCCGCTACCTGCCGGTCATGGCGCTGGGGTCCAGCACCGCATCCAGCTGCTTTCGCGTCATCAGCTTCTTCTCCAGCGCCAGCTCGGCCACGCCGCGGCCAGTTTCCAGGGCCTCCTTGGCCAACGCCGTGCACTTCTCATAGCCAAGCGTTGGCAGCAGCGCCGTGACAAGCCCGATGGAGCGCTCCACGAAGTCGCGCATCACCTGCGGGTTGGCCTCGATGCCGTCCACGCACTTCTCGCGCAGCACGCGGCAGGCGTTGGTCATCGCCGAGATGTTGCGCAGGAGCCGGAATGCGATGATCGGCTCGAAGACGTTGAGCTGCAGCTGCCCCGCCTCGGCGGCCAGCGTCACGGTGACGTCGCCGCCGATGACGTCGAAGCAGACCTGGTTCACCGCCTCGGGGATCACCGGGTTCACCTTGCCGGGCATGATGCTCGAGCCCGGCTGCATCGCTGGGAGGCGGATCTCTGCGAGGCCGGCGCGCGGGCCGCTGGAGAGCAGGCGCAGGTCGTTGCAGACCTTGCTAAGCTTGACGGCGCAGCGCTTGAGCACGCCGCTGAGCTGGACGAAGGCGCCGGTGTCGCTGGTGGCCTCAACCAGATCCGGTGCCGTGACCAGTTGGAGCCCCGTCACCTGTGAGAGGTGCGCACGCACCTTCTCGGCGTAACCCTCGGGCGCAGTGATGCGCGTGCCGATGGCGGTGGCGCCCATGTTGATTTCACGAATCAGCGCCTTGGCTTCCTCGAGCCGGTCCACGTCCTCCGCGATGGTATTCGCAAAGGCGGTGAACTCCTGGCCGAGGGTCATTGGCACGGCGTCCTGCAACTGCGTGCGGCCCATCTTGATGTGCGGGGCGAACTCCTGGCCCTTGGCGCGGAAGGCGGCGACCAGCGCGCGCATCGCGCCCTGCAGATCGCCGATGGCGTAATGCAGCGCCAGACGCACCGCCGTCGGATACACGTCGTTGGTGCTCTGTGCCAGGTTCACGTGCTCGTTGGGATGCACGCGCGCGTAGTTGCCGCGCGGCTCGCCGAGCAGCTCGAGCGCGCGGTTCGCGATGACCTCGTTGGCGTTCATGTTGGTCGAGGTCCCCGCGCCGCCCTGGATCATGTCGACGCGGAAGTGCTCGTGGTGCGCGCCGGCCTCGATCTCATTGCAGGCGCGCACGATCGCATCACCCACCTCGGCATCGAGCGTGCCGAGGTCGACATTGGCGCGCGCGGCGGCCTCCTTCACCTGGGCGATGGCGATGATCAGCTCGGGGAAGAAGCGCAGCGTGACGCCGGTGATCGGGAAGTTCTCGATGGCGCGCAATGTCTGCACGCCGTAGAGCGCGCCCTCGGGCACCTCGCGCTCGCCGAGCAGGTCCTTTTCCTTGCGGGTGTGCGAGCTGGCGTCGATGACGCGGTCGCGGCCGGAGAGCGAGAGGTCGGCCTGCTTGAGCCGCGCGGCGATGACGCGGGCCGCGCGCGAGACCAGGGCGGCATAGAGGCGCGGCTGGTCCTTGAGCATCGGGCCCAGCACGTCCTTGGAGAATCGCAGGGCCTTCAGCGTGTGGATGACACGGCCCTCGGTGTGGTGCACATCCTCCTGCAGCAGCAGACTCTCGCCGACGATGTCGCCGTGGCTCAGGGTGGCGAATCGCGTGGGCACGGCCCCGAAAGGCGCCTCGATCGCGAGTTGCCCGTCGAGGATGACCCAGATGGCCTGACGCTCCTCGCCGGCACGGAAGAGCCGGTCCTCCGGCTGGTACTCCACCTCCTCGGCGGCGCGGCCAAGGTGCCAGAGAAGTTGGTCAGGGAGGTCCGCGAAGAACGGGATCTCGGCGAGGACGTTGTTGCTGCTCGAATTGAAGGGCATGATCTGCGGAAGTTAGCTCAGGCTCCCGGCGCGGCCGTGAGGCGCCGCACGAGGCGATACATGAACTCGAGGCCCTGGTAGAACGATTCCGTCTCGATCTTCTCGTTCATGCCGTGGGCGTTGGGATTGGAATAGAAGAGGCCGGAGATGCCGTACACGGGAATGCCGGCGCTGCGGAAGTACATCCCGTCGGTGGCGCCGGTGCTCATCGTGGGCACGACCGGGATGCCCGGGAAGATCTCCTGCGTGGTGGCTTCGAAGGCGCGCAGCAGGTCCGGCGAGAGCGGCGACGAGGGCGAATCGCGGTCGGCGCGGTTGGTGGTGATGTGGACGCTGGTGTCATTGACGGCGGCGACGAGCCGGGCACGCACGTCCTCGACCTTCTCGTCCGGCAGGATGCGGCAGTTCACGTTCGCCGTGGCGCGCTGCGGGAGTGCGTTCGAGGCGTGGCCGCCCTCGAGCAACGTGGCCACGCAGGTGGTACGCATGCGCGAGTTGTTGGAGAAGTCGCGGGCGATGATGGCGGCGGCCGCGGCATCGGCGTTGTTGGCGACGATGCGCCGCATGGCGGCGCCGGTCTCGCCGCCGAGGATGTCGGCCTGGCGCGAGAAGTACATCCGCGTGGTCTCGTTGAGCTTCACGGGCTGCTGCAGCTGGCCGATCTTGGTCAGCGCGGCGGAGAGCGCATAGATGGCGTTGTCGGGCCGCGGCACGGAGCTGTGGCCGCCCGGGTTGGTGGCCTCGACCTTGAAGTTCGCCACGTACTTCTCGGCGGACTGGACGTCATTGGAGACGCGCTTGTCGTCGACCATGCGTCCGCCGCCGCCCTCGTTGAGGACGTATGCGGCATCCACGAGCTCACGATGGTTCTGCAGCAGCCAGCGTACACCGTTCTCCGGCCCGCCCTCCTCGTCCGCCGTCAGCGCGACGATGATGTCGCGGTCGGGGACGAAGCCCTCGGCCTTCATCCGCAGAAGGATGGTGAGGTGGATGGCGCCCTCGTCCTTGTCGTCGGCGACGCCGCGGCCGTAGAAGTTGCCGTCGCGTTCGATGAACTCGAAGGGCGGGAGGGTCCAGTCCTCGGGGTTGGCCTCGACGACGTCGATGTGGCTGAGGAGCAGGATGGGACGCTGCGCACGATTCCGGCCCCTGTAGCGGACGACGAGGTTGCCTTTGCGGGGGGCGTTCTCGAGGACGTGGATGTCGGATGCGGGGAAGCCGGCGGCTCGCATGTGCTTCGCCATGGCTTCGGCGGCTTCCACGGTGTTGCCGTTCGAATGCGTGGTGTTGATCTCGATCAGTTCCTTCAGCAATGACCGCGCTTGTTCCTCCCATCGCGTCAGCTGGCGTTGGGCGATGAGGGATGCGGGGAACAGTGCTAGGGCGGATGCGAGGGCGAGGATGCGGAGCATTGTCTCGGTTTGGTTTGGGTCTCGATGAAGATGCGGGAGGCGGGATGCGAACGGCAATGCGGGGTCGAACTACGCAGAGGGCAGCGGGAACGGGATGCGGGATGATGCGGGGCTCGGGACCTGATGCGGGGGAGGATTCGGGGGTGGATGCGGGGTGGGGATGCTGGGTGGATGCGGGAATCGGGATACGGTGTGGGCATGGATACTCGGTTTCCGGTGCCTGCCCTCAGTGGCGATGGGATGGATCCAGTCGAACGACTCTCTGCCTACCGGCTTGCCTTGGAGGCGATGCGGAAGGGGCGGGAGGATGTCGCTCGGATGCGGGGGGATCCGGCGTTGGCCGAGGTTGCGGGGCAGTTGCTGCGGGCGACCGCTTCCGTTGCGGCCAACATTGCCGAGGGGTATTCGCGCGGGTCGCCGAGTGATCGGCGGAAGTTCCTCGAGTACGCTCTGGGCTCCACGCGCGAGTCAATCGTGTGGTACGAGGCCTCCGAACTCGCGGAGAAGCCCGAACGCCTCGATCGGCTGGTCTCAATCCGCAGGCTGTTGCTGACAATGATCCGCAGCGCCCGAACAGACAGTGCGCGCGACCGACAGAAGTGGAGGCGATAGCCCCGCATCCCGCATTCGAGACCGAAGCGACGCATGGATCCGGAAACGGATGCGGAGCTCCCGCATCAAGCCCCTCACCCCGCATCATCCCGCATTCCGTTCCCGCTTCCCTTTGCGCACTTGGCCCGCATCGTAGTTCGCATTCCGCATCTCCACGGATTGGGGTACCATTGCAGCACCCCATCCCCAAGCAAGTGACCACCAGACGCGACTTCCTAGCCTCGACGACGGCTGCCCTCGCAGCCTCCGCGATTCCCGCCTCCGAGGCCGCCGCATCCCAAGCTTCCGCATCCGCAGTCCGCGCGAGGCCGACGATTATCGCGAGCGCGAACGGCATCCGCGGCGTCCGCGTGGCCTATGACAAGATCGTCGCGGGTGAAGACACCCTGGACGCCATCATCGCCGGCGTGAACATCCAAGAGTTGGACCCCCACGATCAGTCAGTCGGCCTCGGCGGCTTCCCGAATCGCGACGGCGTAGTGCAACTCGATGCCAGCTGCATGCACGGCCCCACCAAGCGCGCAGGTGCCGTCGGCTGCCTGGAGGACATCGCCACTCCGAGCCTGGTCGCGAAGGCGATCATGGACTACACCGACCACATCATGCTGGTTGGTGACGATGCCAAGAAGTTTGCGCTGGAGCTTGGGTTCAAGCCGCAGAACCTGCTGACGGAGCAGACTCGGCAGGACTGGCTGCGCTGGCGCGCACAGTTGAATCCGAACGACGCCCATCTGGACTACGAAGGCAACGTCGCCATCAAGTTCTCGACCGGCACGATCAACATGAATGCCGTGAACGCGAGCGGTGACATTTCCTCGGTGACCACCACCAGCGGGATGGCCTGGAAGGTGCCGGGCCGTGTGGGCGACTCGCCGATCATTGGTGCGGGCCAGTACTGCGACAACACCGTCGGCGCCGCGGGCTCGACCGGACGCGGTGAGGCGAACATCAAGGTCTGTGGCGGCTTCCTCACCGTCGAGTTCATGCGGCAGGGGCTGTCGCCGCAGGCGGCCTGCCTCAAGACGCTGGAGCGGATCGTTGCGATGACCGAGCGCCGGCTCCTCGATGAACGCGGGCGGCCGACCTTCGATATCCAGTTCTACGCCATCAGCAAGGACGGCCGTTACGGTTCGGCGACGATGTACGAAGGCGCCGAGTTTGCGGTGGCGGACTCGAATGGGGCGCGCGTGGAGAAGTGCGCGTTCCTCTACCGGCGCGGCTAGCGGCGACGGGCGTCGCGATCGGCAGCGCGGCGCGTTCTAGGCCGCTGCGGCGTCCTCGGCGGCCTTGCGTCTCTCCCCAACCGCGGTCAACGTGCGCCGTCCGCGCGGCGAGTGCTCGTCCTGAAGCCCGCCGCCGCGCCGCCGACCTTCTCCGCCGACTGCAGTAGCGAGCTCGCCGCGGCCGCAATCTCTTCGGTGCTGGCGCTCTGCTCCTCGCTAGCTGCCGCCACATCCTGCATCGAGTCGGCGAACGAGCGCGTGCCGCGCGACAGCGACTCCAGCTTCTCGGTGATCTCGCGCGCCAGCTGCTGACCGGAGCTCGCGGTGGCCGACATCGACGAGATCCAACCGTCCCCGGCGGCGACGGCGAGCTCCACGGAGCTGAAGGCCTCGCGGCCGCGCGATGTCGTGGCGCGTACCGTCTCCACCGTTGCGCGTGAGCGCACCGCCGAGGCGTGGGCGGCCTCGACCTGCGCAATCAAGTCCTTCATCAGGACGTCCGTCTTTGACGCCGCCTCCTGCGTGGCCTGCGCGAGACGTCGCACCTCGTTGGCCACCACGGTGAATCCCTCGCCGTGCTCGCCGGCGCGCGAGGCCTCCATCGACGCGTTCATCGCCAGCAGCTTGGACTGCTTGGCGATGCGCTGCACCAGCGCGACGAAGGCGAGGATCTCCTCCGATGCGCCTGCCAATGCCTCGGTAGCGGCCGCGCCGGCGCGCACATCGCTGGCGAGTTCGTCCAGGCGGCGCGCACCTTCGTCGAGATGCCCTGCGTTCCCGGCCGCCAGCTCGGAGAGTTCGCGGTTGCGGCGCAGGCCGTCGTTGGCGCCATCGCTGACGCCGGCGGCCAGCTGCGCGAGGCGGGTCGCATCGCCACTCAGGCCGCGGATGGTCTCGGCCATCGTCGCGGACTCGAGGCTGAGCGCGCTCGCCGTCTCGGCCACTCCCGACGCCGCTTGCGCCAGGTGCTCCGTGCTCGCGGTGATCTCCGAGGCCCGCTGCTGCGTGGCGCCGGCATTCTCGCGGATCAGCGAGGCGAGGCGCCGCAGCGTGCTCGTCATCTCGACCATCGCACGGCCCAGGCGGCCGAGTTGACCGCCCTCGTCGGCGGCGTCGGGGCGCTGGGTGAGGTCGCCGCCGGCGATGGATTCCGCGACGTCCGCGAGCCCGCGGATCTGCTCGCCCACGGCGGGGGAGATGAGGAAGCGGAAGATGACCGCCGCCGCGGTGAGCGAGAAGGCCAGCACCAGCCCGACGAGCCAGGGGAGCCGTCCCTCGGCGGCCAGCTCGGTGATGATGGGCGCCCCGACCAGCATGGCGATGGCCACGCCCACCGCCCCCACGATGGCCGACCAGTCGGCGGCCTGGTCGATGATGTGGCGGCGGACGCGCCCGCGGGGGGCGTCAGGTTTGGTCGGAGCTTCCACGGCGGCTAAATTTCCCAGATTCCCTTCCATAGACGATGACAGCACCCGCACCAGAGCCAATCGGCTACGACCCCACGGCGATCGAGGCGCGATGGCGGCAGCAGTGGGCCGATCGCGGCACGCATCGCAGCGACATCGCGAACGGCGAACGTCCGTTCTACGCGTTGATGATGTTTCCCTACCCGTCGGCCGAAGGCCTGCACGTGGGGAATCTGTTCGCGTTCACCGGTTGTGATATCTATGCGCGCTTCCAGCGCCTGCAAGGTCACACGGTGTTCGAGCCGCTGGGCTACGACGCGTTCGGCATCCACTCGGAGAACTTCGCCCTGAAGGTCGGCGTGCATCCGATGGAGTTGATCCCGCGGAACATCGCGAACTTCCGTCGGCAGTTGGACCGCGCGGGCCTGATGGTGGACTGGTCGCGCTCGGTGGATACAACCGATCCAGCGTACTACAAGTGGACACAGTGGGTCTTCCTGCAGCTGTACAAGCAGGGGCTTGCGTACAAGAAGGCCGCGGCGGTGAACTGGTGCCCGTCCTGCAAGACGGTGCTGGCCAACGAGCAGGTGATCAATGGCGAATGCGAGCGCTGTGGCACGCAGGTGGAGCAGCGCTTTCTGGAGCAGTGGTTCTTCCGGATCTCGGACTATTCCAAGCGGCTGCTCGACAATCTCGAGACGCTGGACTGGTCGGCCACCACGAAGCAGGCCCAGCGCAATTGGATTGGCCGCTCCGAAGGTGCGGCGCTGCGCTTCCGCGTGATCGACCCGCTGACCGACGCGGGCAGCTCGGCGGTGTCCGTCACCACCGAGATGTCGGTGGGGACGGCGGAGATCGAGGTCTTCACCACGCGTCCGGACACGATCTTCGGTGCGACGTACCTGGTGTTGGCGCCGGAGCATCCCTTGGTCGATCAGCTCACCACGCCGCAGCAGGAGGGCGTGGTGCGCGAGTATCGTGCGGCCGCGGCCAAGCAGGATTTGGTGAGCCGCAAGACTACGAAGGAGAAGACGGGCGAGTTCACGGGCTCGTACGCGGTGAATCCAGCCACGCAGGAGCTGATCCCGATCTGGATCGCCGACTACGTGCTGATGGAGTACGGCACGGGTGCGATCATGGCGGTGCCAGGGCACGACGAGCGCGACTTTGAGTTTGCCACGAAGTTCGAGCTGCCGATTGTCCGCGTGGTGGCGGGTCCGGGTCAGGACGCGCACACGCCGTTCGATGGCGCGGCGTACGTGGACGACGGCGTGCTGGTGAACTCCAAGCAGTTCGACGGACTCGGGGTGGACGCGGGCAAGACGCAGGTCACGTCTTGGCTGGCAGCGATGCACGCAGGCAAGTCGGTGACGAACTACCGCCTGCACGACTGGTGCATCTCGCGGCAGCGCTATTGGGGCCCGCCAATCCCAATCATCTACTGCGACAGCTGCGGCACTGTGCCGGTCCCCGAGGACCAGTTGCCGGTGGTGCTGCCGAACATCCCGGACTTCAAGCCGGACGATTCGGGCATCTCCCCGCTGGCGCGGCACGAAGAGTGGTTCCACGTGCCCTGCCCGCAGTGCGGCAAGCAGGCGCGGCGCGAGACGGACGTGAGCGACACCTTCCTCGACAGCGCCTGGTACTTCCTGCGCTACCCGAGCGTGGGCCACGACGACGTGCCCTTCGACTCGACGATCACGAAGAAGTGGTTGCCGGTCACGACGTACATCGGCGGCAACGAGCACGCGGTGCTGCACCTGCTGTACTCGCGCTTCATCACGATGGTGCTGCACGATGCCAAGCTCCTGGACTTCGAGGAGCCGTTCACGAAGTTCCGGGCGCACGGACTGATCATCCGCGAGGGCGCGAAGATGTCGAAGTCGCGCGGCAACGTGGTGAACCCGGACGAGTACATCGACCAATGGGGCGCGGATTCCTTCCGCACCTACCTGATGTTCCTCGGTCCCTTCGAGGAGGGCGGCGACTTCCGCGACTCGGGCATCAGCGGTGTAAAGCGTTTCCTGGACCGCCTCTGGGCGTCCGTGCGCGACCGCGACGACGCGGCTCCGGCCGACCCCGAGGTGCTGCGCAAGCTGCACGCGACGATCAAGAAGGTCGGTGAGGACATCCCATCGCTCAGCTACAACACGGCGATCGCGGCGATGATGGAGTACATCAACGTCGTGCGCCGCGGAGAGCGGGTGCCAGCGCGAGCGGAGGTGGAGCCGCTGGTGCAGATGGTCTCGCCCTTTGCGCCGCATATCGCCGAGGAGCTGTGGGAGATGCTCGGGCATTCGAGCAGCGTGTTTGAAGCGCGTTGGCCGTCCTTCGACCCTTCAATGCTCGAGTCCGACACGATTGAGCTGGTGGTGCAGGTGTCGGGCAAGACGCGCGGCAAGGTCGTGGTGCCGAAGTCGGTGACCCAGGATCAAGCGCTGGCGGTGGCGAAGGCCGATGCGCAGATCGGGAAGTTCATCACTGGGGAGCCGAAGAAGGTCATCCTTGTGCCGGGGCGGCTCTTGAACGTCGTGGTTTGAGTAGGAACTGCAACGGCTTGCCACAGAGGCACAGAGACACAGAGGGTTTCGTGGCGTAGCGGATATCTCTCTGTGTCTTCTTGAACGACACTTCTAAGGGGGCTCGGCGGACAGATCTGTCCGCCGAGCCCCCTTAGAAGTTGCTGTTGGAATAGGCACAGAGGCCTACTCGCGCTCCGACACCTCTGTGTCTCTGTGCCTCTGTGGCAAAGCAGTTACCGCGATCTCAAAGTCGACACCCCACCCTTAACGGCGTCAGCAGTGACGGTAAACGGCCCACGTCCCTCCACGATCCACTTCACGCGCACGATGCCTTGGCCCGCGATGTTCGGCACGCGCATCGTCGCCGGATCGCGCTTCTGCTCCGTGGACTCGCCGGTGAGCGGATTGTCGATCGTGAAGCCCGCAATCACACGACCACCGGCAAGCGTGATGTGGTTCGGACGGGTGATGCGGTTCTCGAGATCCTGCTGCGTGTGCGTCGGCGCGATGCGACGGTTCACGATTACCGCCGTCACCTCCGTGAGGTTGCCGCCCAGTGAACGCGTCGTCACCGAGTCCACCTCCACCAGCGGCATCTGTGAGACCTGGTAGAGCGTGAACATCATGTTGCGATGGCCGTCGCTCTGCAGCATGAAGCCTGGCTCCACGCGGCCGAAGTTCTTCTTCATCCCGCCCACTTCGACCTTGCCGAACTGCGGGTGGTCGACTTCCTGCCATTCCACCATCGCCTCGCCCATCAACAGCAGTTGGTTGAAGCGCGACTCGGTGGTCTGGTACTGGCGGTTGCGCGGGTCGCCGAAGAAGCCGCCGCCACCACGCTCCGGCTGCTTGTAGAAGTACAGGAACGGCGTCCACAGCTCGTTGCTGAACGTCAGGATGCCGCGCGCGCCGTAGAACCAGTCGAGCTCGCCGCCCCAGACGGTGTACAGGTCCTTCCACACGATCATGTAGCGGTAGCCCGGCAGCACTTCCTCGCCGATGGCACCGATCTGGTCGAACACGCGCACGTCGGCCGGTCGGTACTCGTCCTGCGGCACGCCGGGGCCACGCAGCAGCATGCCGCCGCTGTTGTGGTAGCTCTGGGCGCCGGCGATGTTCTGGTGCGCGATCACGAAGTTCATGATGTTGCGCGTCTCGATCAGCGACCCCGGATAGCGGTCCGCGCCGCCCTGCACGTACTGCGGCGCCCAGCGCCAGGGCCAGTTGCGGTTCGGGTCGTAGCGGCCGGGGCCGTCCTCGTTCACGCTGCCGTCGCCGTCGGCGTCGTAGCCTTCCTGGCCCAGCAGGTCATACTCGCCCTGCTCGCCGGGCAGCACGGGGATCATCAAGCGCGGATCCTCCGGCGAGACGCGGAAGCGGCCGTTCGGATTGCGGCGCCGCATCTGCGTGATGTGGCCGTCGCCGTTCAGGTCGCCGATGCCGTCTTCGTCGATCTTGCCGTCACCGTCATCGTCGCGCGGCGCGAGTCCGGAACGCGGCGAGCTCGCGTTGTTGGGCTCGTGGATGTAGTGGTCGCGCCCGTCCGGGTTGATGCTGGGCACGATGTAGAACGTGTAGTTGCGCAGCAGCGAGTCCACGGCTGGCACGCGGTCGGCCATCTCCGCGAGGTACCACGCCGTATACAGCGAGAACTCGGCGCCCTGGATCTCGTTCGCGTGGATGTTGCCGTCGATCCACATCGCCGGCTTGCGGTCGGCGTTGCCCACGCGATGGTCGGTCACCGTGAGCACGAACATGTCGCGGCCCTGCGTGCTGCGGCCGATGCTGCCGAGCTTCACACGGTCGGGGTGCGCGGAGGCGAGCCGGCGCGCGATCTCCAGCAGGCCGGCGTGATCATAGAATCGGTCCCAGGAGACGGCGACCTTGGGGTTTGGCGGAGAGCCGAGTGCGGCGAGCGCGCCGGCCACTGGTACCTGCGTGGCGTTCGCCGCCGGAGGCGCGGTACGGATCTGCTGCGCGGCCAGCGCCGCAGGGAGGAGCAGGGCTGCCGTAGCAGCCAGAAAACGCGTGTACATGGAAGCTCGGGACACGCGCGGCAATACACGATGTGTGGTCATCGGTTGCTTACCTCGCGCGAAGGGTGATGGTCTGCGTGCTCAGCCCGGCGTGCGGCGAGCCCACGGTGAGTTGCAGCGTCGAGCCGGCCGCGCCGACGACGACCCATTCGAGCGTCTGCGAGGCGCCGCTGCCGCGGAGGGCATTGATGTACTCGATGCGTCGTCCGCTCTGGATGCTCTGCTGGTTGCCCAGCGTGAGCTCCGCACGAATGCGCAGCGGCAGCCGCGAGCGGACGCCGATCGCGGCGTTGCTGGGGAGGAAGCCGTCGTTCTGCACGTCCGCCGTGATGCGATACACGCGCGGTCCGAGCTCGGTGACCTTGATGCGCTGCGCCGTGACGCTGGGCAGCATGCCTGCGAGCTGCACCACGAACGCCGTGTGCTTGGAAGCGAGCGAATCCAGCTCGTTGCCCGGCGGATTGAGCGTGGCGAAGGGCGCGAAGCCGCCGACCTCGACGGACTCGCCGTCAATCGTGTAGCCGGAGACCGGCGTCCATTCGACGAAGCCAGCCGGACGATTGGCCTTCATCCAGCGGTATTCGTTGCGCTCGGCGGCGATGGGATCCGGCGACGGTGCTTTGCGCGCCGCCGCGGTGTCGGCCGGCGCCTTGCCTGGCCACCAGACCCGCGATCCAAAGGCAAACCGACCCATATGGAAGTACGACCACGAGAGCGGATCACCCTGCTCGGCAGCGCTCGCCGGACCATCGGACCAACCCGTCGTCGCCTTGAAGCGCTTCGACACCTCAGCGAACCAGCCGTTGTCATCAGGAAGCGGGGAGCTGAAGGGGCCGCCCGCCGAGGTGCCCTGCGGCGCGCCGGCAATGCCAGCCACGCGGCGGCCTTCCCATGGCTTCAGCAGGTTGTCCTGCATGCCGAGCACGTAGACGGCCGCGATATGGTCGTGCGTGGAGACGAACTCTGCCACGGCGCGCGACTCGTCCGCGCTGAAGGGGTGCAGGCCCGCGTGCTCCGAGAAGAAGCGGTAGTCGTTGGCGAAGTTGCGCGAGATGTCCGTGCCGCCGGGGCCATCCTCGTTGTAGTCGTCGTCGCCGTCGTTGTCGCGGCCTTCGACCAGCAGGCGATAGATGCCGCGCTCACCCTTGGTGGCGTCGGCGCGGCGCATCAGTGCGGGATCGACCGCGTCCGGAATCCACACGCCATTCGGGGCCTTCACGCGCATCATCGTGATGAGGCCGTCACCGTTCAGGTCGTCCGGCGCGTCCTCGTCGATCGCGTGGTCGCGGTCCTCGTCACTGGCGGTGTCGTTGCCCGTACGCTCGGTGCGCAGCGTCGTGAAGAACGCCTCGGTGGCGTCGGGATTGATGCGCGGCATGACGTAGACGGTGTTGCGCGACAGCATCTCCGTGATGGCGGCATCGTTGCCGTGACGGCGCGCCAGGTCGCGCACGATGCGCAGGGCGACCTCGCTTGAACTGATCTGCGGCCCGTAGGCGCCGGCGAGAATGAGCAGCGCGGGGCGCTCCTCATTGCCGCCGAGTCGCACGACCTGCACGGGACGCCGTCCCGGCGAGGTGGCGATCGTCGTGACGCGCACGAGCGAGGACTTGGCGCGCGCGATAGAGTCAAGCGCTGCGGTAAGTCGTGCTGATGTGTGGTAGCCGTCCGTGGGGCGCGCCTGGGCGCCAGCCGGTAGCGAGAGTGCGGCGAGCAGCAGCGCCGCCCTGCCGATGGAGCGAATGCGTGGCATCGTCTCTGGGAAAAGGGGACAATTCTAAGGTACGTGTTTGCTTTGGTGCACGTTGAGCGAACTGCAACTGCATGCCACAGAGACACAGAGACACAGAGGGCTCGGCGTCAGTCTCGACACCTCTGTGCCTCTGTGTCTCTGTGGCAAAGCCGTTGAAGACCTAAATGAGCGCCCGAGACCTCTTGGCAAGCGCGCGCGCCGCCATGATGCCGCCGACGAAGCCGCCGAAATGCGCCTGCCAGCTGATGCCGGGTTGCCCGGGCATCACGCCGAGCACCACGCCGCCCCATAGCACGGTGACCAACACGCTGATCGCGATGGCGCCGAGTGAGCGTTGATACCAGCCGGCGAGCATCAGGAAGCCGAGGTAACCGAACACAACGCCGCTGGCACCGATATGCACACTGCCGGGCGCGCCGAGTGTCCAGGCGAAGATGCCCGCGCCGAGCATCGAGAAGATCGTCACAGGCACGAAGTGCTTCGCGTCGCGCAGCATCACCAGCCAGCCGAGGATGAGCAACGGGACCGTGTTGGCGATCAAGTGCTGCGGGGAGCCGTGGAGGAACGGCGCGAAGAAGATGCCCCAGAGGCCCTCGACGCTGCGCGGGCGGATGCCGAAGCGTGTGATGGCACCGCCGCTGGCCAGCTGGGCGCCGAAACCGGCCCACACGGCGGTCACGGAGCCGCCGAGCACCGTGGCCTGTTGCTTGAGCGTGCGGGCCGCCGCACGGACGACCGTCGTCATTGCGGGACCCGCTGGGTGGCGCGGCGCAGCAGCAAGTACTCCATCACGTTCTCCTGCGTGAGCAATCCGATGAGGCGTCCCTCCTGCACGACCGGCAGAGCCCGCTGCCGCGACTGCATCAGGCGCTCGAGCGCGGTCTCGGGCGGGAGGCTCGCCTCGAGTGTGGGGCCATCGCGGCGCATCACGTCTGCCACGGGATGGTCGCGACCGTGATCGTGCAGGCCGCGCACGAGGTCGTCGCGCGAGAGCATGCCGAGCAGTCGGTCGCCATCGACGACGGGGAAGTCGGCCTGGAAGCCATCGACGACCAGCTGTGCGGCTGTCGAGAGCGTATCACTGGGCCGCAGGATGCGCAGGTCCGTCATGGTCACACTACGCAGCGTCACGCCCTCAAGTGCCAACTGCGCGCGCACCTGTGCGGCCTCTCCCGCGCCGGCGAGCCACACGAATCCGGCGATCAGCACCAACAGCGGGCTGTTCACGACGAACACCGCAACGACGCCGAAGAGCAGCGCGAAGCCACGTCCCACGCGCGCGGCGGCCTCCGTGGCGCGGAGGTAGTCCTTCCAGCGCATAGCCAGCGCGGCGCGCAGCATGCGGCCACCATCCATCGGAAAGGCCGGCAGCAGGTTGAAGGCGATCAACCAGACGTTGATGCCGACGAGGCGTGTGGCCAAGCGACGGAGGTCAAAGCTGGGATCGGGCGCCACGAGCCCGCCGATGCCATTGAGCGGCGCGAATCCACCAGTGGCCAGCAGCGCCGCACCGATCGCGAGCGCCAGCACGACGTTCACCGCCGGTCCCGCGATGGCGATGACCAACTCCTGCCGTGGCTCGCGGGGGATGCGCTCGAGCCGCGCGAGGCCGCCGATCGGCAGCAGCGTGATGTCGCGCGTGACCACGCCGTAGCGTCGCGCTGCCAGTGCGTGCCCGAGCTCGTGCAGCACGACGATCAGGAATACCAGCAGCACCGTGCCGACCAACGAGATGGCGCCGCGCGGATCGCCGTCCAGCTGCCACTGCGCGAAGGCGATCCACGCCAGGAGCAGCGGGAACGTGAGGTGCACACGCAGGGGAATGCCGGCGAGCCGGCCGATGGGCCAGGACCAACGCATAGCTGCAAGGTAGTGGTGGAGCGGCGCACGGAGTGCCAGACTGTGCACATGCGTGATGCGATGCCCGACCGCGGATCCTGGCGTGGTGCTCGACTGGCGCGGGTAGCCATGACGGCTGCACTTGCCGCGTTCACGGCCTGTGCGGGCCGGGAGGCTGCGGACGGGGCGCCGGTGGAAGCCATCGGCACGGTGCGAGAGATCTACGACGGCACCCTCACACCAGATGCCGCGCGCCGCACCTTTCGAAACACCGAGCGACTCTTCGCCACCCGCGTTGTGCCGGCCGGTCCGTCGCCGCGCCAGCTCCCGTTACACGCGCAGGCGCAGCGCGACGTCTACGTGCCAGTCGGCGCGGACTCGCTGCCGCTCGACTCGGTGCTGGTGCTGAATCGCGTCACCGGCTTTCTCGTGCTGCGCGATGGGCAGGTACTGCTCGAACGCTATCGCGGTGGCAACACTGCCGAGACACGATGGATGTCGATGAGCGTCGCGAAGTCGGTCCTTGGCGTGTTGGTGGGTGCGGCGTTGCACGATGGCCACCTGCGCTCGCTCGACACGGCCATCACGGCCTTGGTGCCCTCGCTGCGCGGCTCCGCTTGGGAAGACGTGACGCTGCGCCACGCCATCGCGATGCGCTCGGGCCTGGCGTGGACCGAGGCTTACGCGGACAGCAGCTCGGATCGCCGGCGCCTGCTCGAGGCCCAGCTCGCACAACAACCAGGCGCCATGGACGCTGTGTTGCGCTCGCTGCACCGCGATGTTCCGCCAGGGACGCGCACGGTCTACAGCACGGGGGAGACACAGGTCGTGGCGATGGCCCTGCGCGCGGCGGTCGGGATGCCGCTCGCCGAGTATCTCAGTGCGCGTGTGTGGGGGCCGGCCGGAATGGCCCGCGACGCCGAGTGGTGGCTCGACGCACCCGGCGGCGTGGAGATCGGCGGAAGCGGCCTCGTCGCCACGCTGCGTGACTACGGACGCTTCGGCCAGTTCGTGCTGGAGCGCGGCATCGTGGGCCGCGACACGATCCTGCCTCCGTGGTATGTCGACTCCTTGGGCAGGAAGTCCGGGCAGGTCTTCGGTGCAGACTATTCCTACGGCTGGTTGTGGTGGCCGCTGACAAAGGAGCTGCCGGCCTCGCATAGGGCGTTCACGGCCGAGGGCATCCACGGGCAGTTCATTCTCGTGGACCCCTTGGCGCGCGTGGTCATCGTCCAGTGGGCGGCACGGCCAGAGGCGCAGGGCGGGGAACAGATCAGCGACTACGACGTGTTCGCCGCCGTCATCAGGGCCGCGATGCGCTGACGCTCGGATGGCGCCGACGGGCAGACGCCGCCGCCACCCGGCCTCGCGTTCCTGGCGAGGCTAGATTCCCTACATGACAACGCGCGCCGTGCCCGATCCCTCGCCCTCGGGCTTCAGCGCCCTCGGCCTCGACCCCCAAGTGCTCGCGGCGCTCGTCGCGCTGGGCTACGAGGAGCCGACGCCGATCCAGCGCGCGGCCATTCCGCCGCAGCTCGAGGGACGCGATGTGCTCGCGCAGGCCGCGACCGGGACCGGCAAGACTGCCGCGTTCGCCCTGCCGCTGCTGCAGCGTCTGCGTCCCGACGCGCCGCCCCGCGAACGCACCGCGGCGCTGGTGTTGGTGCCAACGCGCGAGTTGGCGATGCAGGTCGCCGAAGCCGTGTACCGCTACGGCAAGGGACTCGGGGTCGTGGCGCTGCCGATCTACGGTGGCGCGTCGATGGACGGGCAGATCCGCTCGCTCAAGCGCGGCGTCGACGTGGTGATCGCCACGCCGGGACGCGCCCTGGACCATCTCCGGCGGCGTACGCTGCACCTCGCCGGCGTACAGACCGTGGTGCTCGACGAAGCCGACGAGATGCTCGATATGGGATTCGCCGAGGACCTGGAGGCCATTCTCGCCGAGACGCCGGCGGAAAAGCAGGTCGCCCTGTTCTCGGCGACACTGGCCCCGCGGATCCTGGCGATCGCGCGTTCGCATCTGCGCGATCCGGAGACGATCAGCATCGAGCCGGAGGCGGTGAAGGCGGGCAAGGCCGCGAAGGTGCGCCAGGTGGCGTACATCGTGCCGCGGGCTCACAAGATGGCGGCGCTGGGCCGCATCCTCGACGTGGAGCAGCCGGAGAGCGCCATCGTGTTCTGTCGTACGCGCACCGAGGTGGACGAGCTCACCGAGACGCTCAACGCGCGAGGCTACTCGGCAGATGCGCTGCACGGCGGGCTTTCGCAGGACCAGCGCGACCGCGTGATGAAGCGTTTCCGCGCGCATACGTCTGACCTGTTGATTGCGACGGACGTCGCGGCGCGCGGACTGGATGTCTCGCACATCTCGCACGTGGTGAACTACGACGTGCCGTCGGCCGCCGAGGCGTACGTGCATCGCATTGGCCGCACCGGTCGCGCGGGGCGCAGCGGGACGGCCATCACGCTGGCGGAGCCGCGAGAGCATCGGTGGCTCAAGAGCTTCGAGCGGGCAACCGGCCGGCCGGTAGAGATCGCGCCGGTGCCGACTGTGGCGGATCTCAAGGCACGGCGTGCGGAGCTGGCGGCGGAGACGTTGCGCGCGACGATTCTCGATGGTGGGCTTGAGGAGTGGCGGCGCGTGGTGGCGGGGTTGGCGGCCGAGTTCGACCCGATGGACATCGCGGCGGCGGCGCTCAAGCAGGCTGGCAGCGCGGACCAGTCGGACGAGCAGGAGATTCCCGCGGCACCGCCGCCGCGCGAGCGGCATCCGGCGCGGGAGCGTGCGGCCGTACGGAAGGAACGTGCGGCAGACAAGGTCGCGGGGCGCGCGGGCGCCGCTGGCAGTGCCAAGTCCGGCGCCGCGGGCAAGTCGTCACGTGCACGAGGCGGTGCTGCGATGGCCAAGCTCTACGTGGGCGGCGGTCGCAAGCTGAAGATCCGGCCCGGCGATCTCGTCGGCGCGATTGCCAACGAAGCCGGCATCGATGCGGCGAGCATCGGGGGCATCACGGTCTTCGATCGCCACTCATTGGTTGAAGTGCCGGCCGGCGCGCTGGACGACATCATCGCTGCGCTCTCCGACGCCAAGATCAAGGGCAAGAAGCTCCAGGTGCGGCGCGACCGAGCGGTGTGAGCGTGTCGCTGCTTGGCGAGGACTCCCGCCGGGCACTGCGCGAGCGCTGGAACGAGAGCTCGCGGCACTATCATGGCGCACAGCATCTCGACGAGTGCCTGGCGCTGTTCGATCAGTATCGCGGACTGGCCCGCGACGCCGACGCCGTCGAGGCGGCGCTCTGGCTTCACGATGCCATCTACGACGCGCGGGCCGGGGACAACGAGGCCCGCAGCGCGGCCCTCGCGCGCGAGATGCTGTCGACCGAGGGCGTGGACGCGGCGCGCATCGCGCAGGTCGAGGCCATGATCCTCGCTACAACGCACGCGGCGATCTCGGCTGACCGGGACACGCGGCTACTCTGCGACATCGACCTTGCGGTGCTAGGGGCGACGCCCGAGCGCTTCGCCGAGTACGAACGCCAGGTGCGCGAGGAGTACGCCTGGGTACCGGGGCTCATCTACGGGCGGACCCGGGCCAAGATCCTCGAGCGGTTCCTGGAACGTCCAAGCATCTACCAGGTGCCGGAGCTCGCGGCCCGCTTCGAGGCGACGGCGCGGACGAACCTTCGGGATTCCATCGCCGCCCTGCGCGGCTGATTTCGGGCATTCTGAAACCCAGCGGAGCCTGCTGGGCGTAGGCGAGGGGGTCTACCACCCGACGCCCCAATGGAATCCCTGCTCCGCGACATCCGCCTCGGCCTTCGCTCCCTTCGCAAGAGCCCCGGCCTCTCGCTCGTCTCCGTCGTCGCCCTGACCTTCGGCATCGGCCTGACCACGATGATGTTCAGCATCGTGTACGGCGCCCTGCTGCGCGGGCTGCCCTACGAGGACGGCGACCGGATCGTGCTGGTGTACCGCGCGAACGCGGAGAACCCCAACAACCGCCAGTCGCTGCCGATCCAGGACTTCATGGACTATCGGGAGCAGCAGCAATCGTTCAGCCACTTCGGTGGCTACACGAGCGGCACGATGAACGTGACAGGCACGGATCGCGCAGAGCGGTACAGCGGGACTTGGGTGACGTCGGGGACGCTGGAGATGACGATGGTGCAGCCGGAGTTGGGCCGCACCTTCCGCAGCGGCGAGGACACCCCGGGCGGTCCGCAGGTTGCCGTGCTCGGCTATGCGATGTGGCGCGACCGCTATGGGCGCGATCCGAACATCCTCGGGCAGACGATCCGGGTGAACAGCATCCCCTACGAGGTTGTGGGCGTGATGCCCGAGGGATTCCGCTACCCGAACGAGAGCGACCTCTGGCTGCCGGCGCAGTACGACCATCTTGCCACCACACGTGGCCAAGGTCAGTTCCTGCAGACCATCGCCAAGCTCAAGCCGGGCGTGTCGCTTGACGCCGCCTCGGCCGACATGGCGACGATCGCCGGCCGACTGGCCGCGTCGTATCCGGAGACCAACGAGAACTTCACGGCGATGGCGCTGCCGTTCGTCCGCGGTGCCATCGGCGACGAGCCGCACCAGCTGCTTTACACGATGCTCGGTGCGGTCTTCTTCGTGCTGCTGATTGCCTGCGCCAACGTGGCCAACCTCCTCGTGGACCGGGCGGCGCATCGCAGCAAGGAAGTGGGGGTGCGCGCGGCCCTTGGCGCCTCACGCGGCCAGATCATCCGAATCTTCCTGTCGGAAGCATTCGTGCTCTCGATGCTGGGCACACTGTTCGGCGTCATTGTGGCGAAGCTCGGCATGGATGCGTTCAACCGCGCCATCGTCGACACGGACCCACCGTTCTTCATCCAGATCGACCTCTATCCGCCGGTGTTGATCTTCGCCATCGGCGTGTCGCTGTTGGCGACGATGCTCTCGGGGCTGATCCCCGCCTACCAGGCCTCGCGACCGGACATCGCGGAGGTGCTGAAGGACGAATCGCGCGGCGCCTCGAGCCTGCGCATCGGCAAGCTGAGCAAGGCGCTGGTGGTGTTCGAGATCGCGCTGTCCTGCGGCCTGCTCGTGGCAGCGGGACTGATGATCAAGAGCGTGCTGAAGGCCAACTCGCGCGACACGGGCTTTGCGATGGAGACGGTGTTCACCGCGCGCGTGGGCTTCCCGTCGTCGTATACGGACACGTTGATGCAGGCGCAGTTCTTTGAGCAGTTGAACGAGCGCGCCGCGGGCCTGCCGGGTGCCATATCTGCGACAATCGCGTCCGGCCTTCCGGGCGCGCAGCAGGGCCTGGGTGGCGACGCCGTGATGATCGACGGCGTGTCCTACGACCGCCCCGAGGACATCCCGAGCACGCGGATGGCATCGGTGACGCCCTCGTTCTTCCAGACGCTGGAGATCCCGCTACGTCAGGGCCGGTCCTTTGAGTCGAGCGACAGGGCGGGCGCGCTCGCGGTCGCCATCGTGAACGAGCGCTTCGCACGGCAGCATTTCACGGACGGCGAGGTGATTGGCCGCCGCATCCGCCTCGGCGGGCTGCAGAGCACGGAGCCTTGGCTCACGATTGTCGGCGTGGTGCCGGACATCTTTGCGGGCAGCCAGAACGATCCGCGACCGGCCATCGTCTTCCGCCCCTTCGCGCAGGCGCGCTCGCAGTTCGCCTACGTGACGATTCGGACGGCGGCGGACCCACTGACGCTCACGGCCCCGGTTCGTGAGCTGGTGGCGTCGATCAACCCGGACATCCCGATCTACTGGCCGATGACGCTGCGGGAAGCTGCGGCGCAGAACCTGTGGTTCGTGCGGATCTTCGGCACGATGTTCGCCATCTTCGGGATCGTCGCCTTGTTCCTTGCCAGCATCGGCCTGTATGCCGTGATGAGCTTCGCCGTGAATCGGCGTGCGCGTGAGGTGGGCATTCGGATGGCGCTGGGGTCGTCGCCGGCGCGGGTTGTGCGCCTGATCTTCAATGGTGGCGCCTGGCAGTTGGGCGTTGGCCTCGGCATCGGACTGGTGCTGTCGGCGGGGATCTCGCGACTGTTGGACATCATCCTGTTCGACGTGCAGCCGCTGGATCCTGCCGTGTTTGCGGGCGTCGCCTTTACACTGGCAGCGACGGGCGCCCTGGCCTGCCTGATCCCGGCGCGGCGGGCGACGTTGGTGGACCCTGCGGTGGCGATGCGGGCGGATTGACGGGTCAGAGTGCCCTTCGATAGTTAGTCGCCACCTCGTCCCGGGCGCCGCGCCTCGCGTCCGGGATTAGGTTCAGGTATGCCCCCCCGCGACCGCCTGCTCGACGCGCTGGCCCGCGCGCACGCGGGCGCCCCTTGGCACGGCCCCTCGCGCGCGGATGTGCTCCGCGACATCACCGCGCGCGAGGCGGCGTGGCGCCCAGCCGTCGACGCGCACACGATCTGGGAGCTCGTGCTGCACATGCGCAGTTGGACGCGCGAGGTGCTGCGACGGGCGCAGGGCGAAGTGCCAGGCGATCCCGAGGACGGCGATTGGCCGACGATGCCAGAGCCGGCGAACGCGAAGGCTTGGAAGCAGACGCTTGAGAGCCTCGAGGGCGCCCACTCCGCGCTCGCCAGCCACGTGGCCGCGATGGACGATGCGGCCCGTGCCGCGCAGGTGAAGGACCGGCCCTGGGACCCCCCGGGCCACGCCATCACCCAGCGCGCGATGATCCGTTCGCTGGCCGAACACGACGTCTACCACACCGGACAGGTGGCCCTGATGAAACGCCTCGCACGCGCGGCGCTTCGCGACGCGTCCCCCACGGAGTCCTGAGATGGCCCAATCCCCCGCCGCCGCCCAACGCCGCTTCGCGCTGCTCATCGTCGGCGTCGTTCTGCTCCTGCTTGCGATTCCGGCCGCCGCCTCGCGCATTACCGACTGGCTGTGGTTCCGCGAGGTCGGCTTCGAGCGTGTCTTCCTGCTCAAGATCGGCGCCCAGTGGGCGATGGGCGCCGTCGCCTTCGTGCTGGCGTTCGCGGCGCTCTTCGGCAACGCGCGCTTCGCCCTGCGCGGGATGGAACGCTCGGCGGAAAGCATCGTGGTGCTGGCCGAGGGCGGGCAGCGCACGCGCGCAAGCTTCCTCGTGAAGTTGGCGCAGGTCGCGGTGCTGCCGGCGTCGCTGCTGCTCTCGTTCCTCACTGCCACAGGGATTGCGGGCCAGTGGCGCACGGTGCTGCAGTTCATCCATCGCACGCCGTTCAACGCGACGGATCCCGTCTTCGGGCGTGACATCGCGTACTACGTGTTCACGCTGCCGGCGCTGCAGCTGGGCATCGATTTCGTCTGGGGCCTGGTGTTCATCGCGCTGGTGGCGGTGGCCGTGCCGATCTACTTCGTGCGCGGGGACATCACGTTCCGCGTGGCACGCCTGTCGATCGAGCCCGAGGCGCAGACGCACCTCGCCACGCTCGCGGCGCTGTGGCTGCTGCTGGCGGCGCTGCGGACTTGGGCCGTGCGCATCCCCACGCTGTTGCTGTCCACGCATACGCCCCTCGTGGGTGCCAGCTGGACGGACCTGCACGTGCGGTTGCCGGGCCTTCGCGCGCTCGCCGTGTTCCTCGTCTTTGCGGCGGCGCTGATGGTGTTGCGCTCGCGGCGGCCCGCCTTCGTGCGCACGTTGGTCCTCGTGGTCGCGGCGAACCTGTTGTTCACCGCCGCGGTCAACGGTGTGGTGCCGGCGCTCGTGCAGCGCCTGGTGGTGCAGCCCAACGAACTGGCGCGCGAGACGCCGCAGATCCAGCACCACATCGCGGCCACACGCGCCGCCTGGGGGCTCGATAGCGTCGAACGCCGTGAGCTCGACGCCAACCAGCAGCTCTCGGCGCGCGACATCGCCGCCAACCGCGCGACGATTGACAACATCAGGCTCTGGGACCGCGAGCCGTTGCTGCAGACCTTCGGGCAACTGCAATCGATCCGCACGTACTACGATTTCGTGGGCGTGGACGACGACCGCTATACGGTCAACGGCGAGATGCGCCACGTGCTGCTCTCGGCACGCGAGCTGGACCCGGCCTCGCTGCCGACGCGCACCTTCGTCAACGAACACCTGACCTTCACGCACGGGATGGGCCTTACGCTCGGACCCTCAAACGAGGTGACGGCCGAGGGCCTGCCGGTGCTGTGGATCAAGGACCTGCCGCCGTCGTCGAGCATCGCCACGCCGGTGACTCGTCCACAGATCTACTTCGGCGACCTGCCGCGGCCCTTCGTGCTGGCGCCGTCGCGGCAGCGCGAGTTCGACTTCCCATCAGCCGAGGGCGACGAAGCCGAGTACTCGACATACACGGGTGGGGCTGGTGTGCCGGTGAACGCGCTGTGGCGGCGGCTGGCCTTCGCGCTACGCTTCGGCTCGATGAACATCCTGCTCTCCTCGGACCTGCAGGAGAACACGCGGGTGATCTTCCACCAGCACGTGCGCGAGCGCGCCGCGCTGGCGCTGCCCTTCGTGGACTTCGACAGCGATCCATACCTGGTGGTCAGCGACAGTGGCCAGCTGAAGTGGATTCTCGATGGCTATACGTCATCGGATCGTTATCCGTACTCGGCGCGCATGGCCGGCGGGGTCAGCTACCTGCGCAACAGCGTGAAGGTGGTGATCGACGCCTACGAGGGCACGGTGCAGGCATATCTCACCGATCCGTCGGATCCGCTGATTCAGACCCTGGCGAAGATCTATCCGCGCGTGTTGATCCCCTTCGAGGAGATGCCGGCGGACATCCGGGCGCACGTGCGGTATCCCGAGGACCTGTTCCGCGCGCAGACCTCGCTCTACGCCACGTTCCATATGACGGACCCGGAGACCTTCTACCACCGCGAGGACCAGTGGCAGGTGCCGCCGGACCAGCGCGGTGGCGTGCGGGGTGGCTATGCCCGGCACATCGTGATGCGCCTGCCGGGAGAGGAGAACGCCGAGTACCTGTTGATGCGGCCCTTCACGCCGCGGCAGAAGGACAACCTCGCGGCCTGGATGGTGGCGCGGAACGACGGCGATCAGTACGGGCGGTTGATTGCGATGCGCTTCCCGCGGCAGAGCCTGGTGTTCGGCCCGACGCAGATTGCGAACCGCATCAACCAGGATACGGAGGTCTCGCAGCAGATCTCGCTGTGGGACCAGGGCGGCTCGGAGGTCATCCGCGGCGAGCTGCTGGTGATCCCGGTGGAGGCGTCGCTGCTCTATGTGCAGCCGATCTACCTACGCGCGCAGGGCGGCAAGATTCCTGAGCTCAAGCGCGTGGTGGTGGCGCACGAAGGTCGGGTGGTGATGCAGGAGACGCTGGATGCGGGGTTGCGTGCGCTTTTCGGCGACGGGGCGGGCTCCACGCGTCCCGCGGTTCGGCCTACGCAGGCTGCGGTGCCTGGTGTGCAGTTGCCGGCTACCGGCGTGTCACCCGAGCGCGATGCGCTCATCCGGCAGGCGCTGCAGCACTACGACCGTGCCCGCGCGGCGCAGCGTGCTGACGACTGGGCAACGTACGGCGAGGAGATGCAGCGGCTCGGCGAGGTGCTCAGGCGGTTGCGGCAGCCGTGAGATCTGTGCGCTGAGTCTTTGCCACAGAGGCACAGAGACACAGGGGGTTGGGTGCGCGCGTTGGCCTCTGTGTCTGGTCTAGAAGGAATTTAAAAGGGGGCCGGCGGAAAGCTCTCTCCGCCGGACCCCCTTTGACGTTGCCGTTGGCCTAGACACCGAGGCCTACTCGCGTTCCGACATCTCTGTGTCTCTGTGCCTCTGTGGCCAGCAGTTACAAGACTCTACTTCCGCCCGGGCGTCCAAGGCGCCCCCTGCCGCTCGGCCTCCCGCTCCAACCGCGCGAGGTCTTCGGCAATGAATGCATCCAGCGCCGCCTTGATCCCGGGATGCTCCCGCGCAACGATCGCGAGCTGTTCGCGCTGTGTGCCCGTCGGCGGCGCCAGCGTGCCACCAAATGATGCCGCGCGGTTCATGCGGCCCAGCAACGAGGTCATCGTCGGCTCGGAGTAGCGGCCCGGCGTGTTGTCACCGCTCAGGCGCTGGCGGATCTCACGCAGCTTGGCCTGCGCCGCGCGCACGTCTGCGTCGAGCGTCGTCGTGGCCGTGATGCGGTCCACCGCTGTCTGCAGCGCATCGAGCTTGCTGCTCGTCTCGGCCATCAGCGCGTTCGTGCCCAGCACCTGCCGCTGCAGGGCCTGCGCGTCGCGCTGGTAGGCCACTGCCTCAGCACGCTGCGCCACCGTGATCGTGGCGTTCGGGAGCAGTTGCACCTCGAACGGCGTTGGCTGCGTCAGCGCCGTGCGCGTACCGGCCACGCGCTTGAAGATCTGCACTCGGTAGGTGCCCGGCACGACGTAGGGTCCGTTTCCGCCGCGCGCAGCGTTGGCGTTTCCGCCCCCACCGCCCCCACCGCCGAATCCGCCGAAGCCTCCGCCCTGGCCACCAACCGGCGCCATCGACGGCCAGCGCAGGTTCCAGGTCACACGGTTCGTGCCGGCGCTATTGCCGCCGTCGAAGCGTGAGACCACCGCGCCGCTCGCATCCGTGATCTCGATCTCCACGCTCGGCGCCTCCTCGTCCTGCTCGGCCTTGAGCGCGTCCCAGCCCGGGAAGGGCACGTCGGCACCGCTGCGATTCAGCCCCTGCTCGCGCTGCTGGCGCTGCTGCCGCGCCGAACGGTAGGTGCTGCGCAAGTGGTAGGTGAAGGTCGCGCCCACGGGCGGATTGCGCACGAAGTAGTGCGCGGCGCCCTGGAAGGACTCGTCATTACCGCCCAGCGGGGAATCGCCGAGGAACATCACGGCGGGTCGCGTGGGGAACAGCGTCAGCTCGGCGCGCAGCGCCGCCGGGTTCAACGCACGCATCGGCGCGTAATCGTCCAGCACGTAGTTGCCGCGCCCGAAGGTCGCCACCACGAGGTCGTTCAACTCCGGGTGGATGGCGATGTCGCGCACCGGGATCGGCGGCAGGCCGCCGCGCAGCTGCTGCCAATTGGCGCCATCGTCAAAGCTCACAAAGAGCCCGAACTCCGTGCCGGCGAACAGCAAGCCGGCGCGCACTGGATCCTCCTTCACCACGTGGATGGAGCCGCGCTCCGGCAAGTTCGCGGAGATGTTCTGCCAGGTGCGGCCGCGGTCACGCGAGCGCAGCACATATGGCTTGAAGTCACCGCGCTTGTAGTTGTTGAGTCCGGCGTACACGACGTTGGCGTCGTGCGCCGAGGCCGTGAGGTAGGCGACGTACGAGGTGTCGGGCACGCCCGGGAAGCGCTCGATGCGCCGCCACTCGCCGCCGCCGTTCTCGCTCACCTGGATGAGGCCGTCGTCGGTGCCCACATAGAGCAGGCCCTCGGCGCGCGGCGACTCCGTGAGCGCCGTGATGTTGCCGTTGTACGACGTGGACGTGTTTCGGTTTACCGCATCCACGCTCCACAGACGACCCTGCATCTTGAGCGATGTGCGCGGGATGTTGCGGGTCAGGTCTGGCGACACCGCCGTCCACGCACCGCCGCGGTCCTCGGACTTCCACAGGCGCTGCGAGGCGAAATAGATGCGCGTGTTGCGATGTGGTGAGATCGTGATCGGTGAGTCCCAGTTCCAGCGGGAGGGATCCTCGCCCGGCGCCTCCTCGGGCACGATGCGCACCGACTCGCCCGTGCGGCGGTCGAAGCGCACCAGGCCGCCATTCTGCGACTCGGCGTAGATCGTGTTCGGGTCCGTGGGATCCACGCGACTCTGGAAGCCGTCGCCACCGTTGGTGACGAACCAGTCGGCGTTCACCAGCCCGTTGTCGCTGTTGCTGCGCGCCGGGCCGCAGAAGGAGTAGTTGTCCTGCGTGCCGCCGCAGACGATGTAGAACGGCGCCTCGCGGCTGATGTCGATCTTGTACATCTGCGCCAGCGGGAGATTCTCGAAGAAGCGATACGTCGCGCCGGCGTCGAAGGACTCGTAGAGACCGCCGTCCGAACCGATCAGGATGTGCTGCGTGTCATCCGGATCCACCCACACAGCGTGGTTGTCCACGTGCTTTCCGTCTTCGCCGAGCGCGGAGAAGGTGCGGCCGCCATCGTTCGAAACCTGGGTGCGCACGTCCACCGAGTAGACGCGGTCCGGGTTCACGGGGTCGACCCAGATCTCCTGGTAGTAGAGCCCGATGGTGGAATGCGAGCCGCGGCGCGACCAGCTGGCCCCGCCGTCCTCCGAGCGGAAGGTGCCACCGCGGCTCTGCGCCGCCTCGGCGATCGCGTACACGATGTTCGGCTGCGAGGCCGAGCGCGCGAGGCCGATGCGGCCCTCGCCGCTGGGCACGGTGGAGAGCTGCTTCCAGGTCAGGCCGCCGTCGGTGGAGCGGTGCAGGCCGCTCTCCGGGCCGCCAGCGAGGTAGCCGAACACGTGGCGATGGCGCTGCCAGGTCGCGGCGAGGAGGTGATCCGGATTGCGCGGGTCGAGATCCACGTCCGTGACGCCGGCCCACTTCTCACCGGAAAGAATCTTGGACCAGGTCTCGCCGCCGTCGGTGGACTTGTAGAGGCCACGCTCGCCGCCCTCGCTCCACAGCGGGCCCTGCGCGGCTACATACATCACCTTGGAGTCGCGAGGATCGAACACGATCTTCGCGATGTGCTCCGACTCGCGCAGGCCCTTGTGCTGCCAGCTGCGACCGCCGTCCTCAGACTTGTAGATGCCGTTGCCGTAGCTCACCGAGCGCTGGGCGTTGTTCTCGCCGGTGCCGACCCAGACCACATTCGGGTTCTTGGGGTCGAGCACCACCGTGCCAATGGAGTACACGTCCGTCTGCGAATCGAAGATCGGCGACCAGGTGGTGCCGGCGTTCTCCGTCTTCCAGACGCCGCCGGAAGCGACGGCCACGTACCAGGTGCGCTTGTTCGGATGCACGGCGATGTCGCCGATGCGGCCGGAGTAGGTGGCGGGTCCGATGCTGCGGAAGCGGAAGCCGCCGAGCGCGGAGGACGGGATGCCGGTGGTGGAGTCGGAGCCACCCTGGCCGCCGCCACGCGCGGGGCGGGCCTGGGCACTCAGCGAGAGGGCTGGGACGAGCAGGAACAGGGCGAGGGTCTTGCGCATCGTCTCACGGGAGGAAGTGAGGGGCTGGACACTTCGGCCCGCCGGGCGCGGGCATAGGGATTCTACGCCCTGAGGCAACCATCCGCTGGGCCTTCCGTGACGGAATGGGCGAACCCTAGACACACAGGACCGCACCATGACCAAACTCTTGAAGGTCGCCGCCGTGCTCGCGGCCGCCATCCCGCTCACCGCCAGCGCGCAGGACGTGCGCATCCGCACCGCGCCGCGCGTGGAAGAGCGCATCCTGATGCCCAGCCGCATCGAGCTGCTGCGCAGTGATCGGCTGATGCTCGGCATCACCACTTCCTCGGACTCGGAGCGCGCCGACACGCTCGGCCTGCTCGTCGAGGATGTGTACGACGACTCGCCAGCGGCCAAGGCCGGCATCAAGGAAGGCGACCGTCTCCAGTCCATCAACGGCACCAGCCTGCGCGCCAGCGCCGGCGACGCCGGCTACGACGACTACGAGGGCATCCTCTCGCGGCGCCTGACGCGGGAAATGGCCAAGGTGAAGGAGGGCGACGAGGTCGACCTTCGCGTCTACTCCGGCGGCAGCGCGCGCAACGTCAAGATCAAGCCCGTGAAGTCCTCGGAGTTCATGAAGGAGTCGATGGCCTTCGGCTTCGTGCGTCGCAACGATGATCGCGCGATGCTCGGCGTCACCATCTCCAGCACGGGCAGCCCGCGCGACACGCTCGGCGTGTTCGTCTCGAGCGTGACCAGCGGTGGGCCGGCTGAGAAGGCGGGCATCATCGAGGGTGATCGCATTGCCTCGGTAAACGGCGTCAGCGTGCGCGTGGCCCGTGAGGATGCGAACGACCCGGCCGTCGGCAGCGCGAAGGCGAACCGCCTGCTGCGCGAGCTTGAGAAGCTCAAGGCCGGCGATGTGGCAGAGCTGGTGGTGGTGACCGCGGGACGCTCGCGCACCGTGCGCGTGACCACGGTGAAGGCCAGCGATATGCCTGGTGGTTCCGGCGGTGCCTACTTCGAGCTCTCGCCCAGCGTGGAGAGCACACTGCGCCGATATAACAACAGCGCGGGCGGCGTGTGGTTCACTCCAACCCCACCGACGCCGCCCACGCCTCCGACTCCGCCCGCGCCGCCTGCCGCACCGACGCGGTTCCGGACCCGGATCGTGACGATCTAACGTTCGCTAGAAACTGCTGCCCAGCAGCACCGCATTCAGCACGAGCCGGTCGAGCGCGCGCCACCAGCCCCGGAACATCGGGTCAGAGGTGAACATCACCACGTTGCCGCGCCCGACCCGCTCCTGCGCGATGAACACGCTGCCCCGCAGCTTGCGCTCGGAGTTGTTGGGGAACACAAAGCCGCCGCGCCGCAGCGTGCCCTCGGTGGGGAACACCGCCACGTTCCCGCCGTCCTTCGACAGCGTGTAGAACGAGCTGCCGCCCACGAGCACGGGGAATCGCCGCTCCTCCATGCCGAGCGTCACCCAGCTCGTCATGTCCAGCACGACATCGAAGTGGCTACCCGGCAGGTCCGCGATGTCCTCGGCGCAGGCGTTCGGACTGGCCGTCGTGCGCAGTGAGTCCAGCGGCGCGAGCTCGGCGGGCGCGGGCTTCAGGTCCTTCTTCTCCTCGCACTGGATGCGACGCACCGACGTGAGCCCGACGTCCTCGCGCGTCGCCCACTGCGTGGCGCCGCCGAAGGTCACCAGCGCGCCGCCGCCCTCGACCCAACGCTTCAGGTTGGCGCCGTTGCCCAGGCGTCCAAGCCCGCCGCTGGGGATGATGATCGCGTTGAACGCCGAGAGGTCGCCGCCGAGTGCGTCGGCGGAGATGGGCGTGAACTTGAGGCCATAGCGCTGCTCCAGGTTCCACCACAGCGCGCCATAGCTGGTCTGCGAGATGCCCGCGTCGCCGACGATGGCGATCTTCGGTTCCTCGAGCGCGACCACGACTCCCGAGCCCGTGCCGTACTGTGCCGACTCCGGGAAGGCGGTGTTCACGCCACGCACCTCGACGCCGGACTCACGCGCGAGTGCGTCGATACGCGCAGCCATCGACGCATCGTTGCGGCCGACGCGCGCCACCCAGGTGCCGCGCGGCCAGTTCGTCGCGCCGGTCTGGATCGGCTCGGCGGCAATCGACACACGGTAGCCCTCCTGCAGCAGGTGTGCGGCCAGCTTGGCCGCGCCGTGTCGGTCGTTCTTCCACAGGAATGCCGAACGCGCATCGCGGCCGTCGACGATGCCACCGTTGATGGCGTGCGGCAGCACTTCGCCATTCAGGCGCACACCGTTAGTGAGCGAGAGCGCCGTGGCGTTCACCGACGGCGCGTCCTCGGTCCAATAGGCATCGACACCGAAGGCAATCGGCAGCGCCCAGGCGGAGATGTCGTAGAACTCGTAGAACTCTGAATCGTTGGCGTTGCGGGAGCGCTGCTGGTTGCGCTGGAACTTGTCGACCTGCGCCTGGGCAAAGACGGGGTCGAGCTCGGGGTCTGGCTCAAGCACGGCCTTGGCGAGCTTGCCCTGCGGCTGGGCCAGGTCGACGATGTAGGAGCCAGCCGGGAACTGCCGCGCCCGCGCGCCGTCACTGCGGTAGCTCGCGGCCTTGCTGCTGTTGAACGACGCATCGGCGCGCGACACCTCGATGCCGGCGCGAAGCAGCGCGGCCGCGAGTTCGGCGGCGCGCGCAGGGTCGTTGCCTGGCAGGAACACCACGCGCTTCATGGTGCCGTTGCGGCCCTCGGTCACGGCGCGCGAGCGGAAGGCGGCGTAGTCCCGCACCAATCCGCGCACGGAGTCCGCCGAGGTCTCGAAGGTGGACACAGCGGCCACGAAGTGCTTGCTGATGCCGTCGCGCAGCGAGAGCAGCGTGCCGTCCTCGCGGCGCTTCAGCAGCGCGGGGCCACCGTCGGTTTCATACGTCGTGCCCATCGCGCCCGTCAGCGAGGGCCAGGAGTCGTAGTAGCCGGGATAGTAGAGGTCGAAGGCATCACGCACGAAGTACAGCCAGCCATACCGATCGAAGGCCGCTGCGTTGCCCCGGCCAATCGCCTCCGACCACTTGTAGGGCCACTGCGAGATGTTCGCGTTCACCGGCCGCGCCGCCGGCGCCATGTAGAACGTGCTCGTGTAGCCGTGCAGGTCGGCGGTGATCATCGGGTGCCAGCGCAGCATGCCACCCACGATGGCCTGCACCTCGCGCTGCGTCATCGCCATCAGGTCGCGGTTCATGTCGAACCGGTAGTGGTTGAAGCGCCCGCTGATGCTCCACGGCTGGTTGCGCTGCTGCTCGAGCGAGAGGCGCTCCGGACTGCCGACGGCGATGGAGTTGCTCCACACCGAGAAGCGCTCGTGGCCGTCGGGGTTGGAGCTGGGATTGATGATCACCAGCGCATTGCGCAGCCGCGCCAGCGTGGCCGGGTCCTCGGAGGCCGCGAAGTGATACAGCAGCTGCATCGAGGCCTCGAAGCCCGGCACCTCGTCGCCGTGCACGGAGCCGGAGAACCACACCACGGTCGGCGTACGCGCAATCACCGCATCAAGCTGTGCCTGCGTGGCACCGCGCGGGTCGGCGATGCGGTCCAGGTCCGCCTTGATGGCGTCCAGCCGCGCGATGTTCTCCGCCGTGCTCACGATGTAGATGCGCATCGTGCGCCCTTCGTTCGTGACGCCGATCTCCTCGACGCGCACGCGGTCCTGCGCCGCCTGGGCGATGGCCAGCAACACGCGCTCCTGCTGGTGGTACTGCGTGTGGCGCGCGCCGACGTTGTAGCCGAGCACCGACTCCGGCCGCGGGACGCTGCTCCGGTAGGGGCCGCCGGAGTAGAACGAGAAGTTCCGGTCGTCGCGGAGGGAGTCGAGGGGGGCGCGCTGGGCGGGAAGCGCGGGGGCCAGCAGTGCAAGAGAGAGTGCGGCGGCGATCAAACGCATGGTGGTTGGGCTGGGTGCGGGGTGATTCGACGCGGGACGGAAGACGGAGGACGAAGGACGAAGGCAAACGGCGAACTCAGACCTCCGTGAGCGCTGTCGTTCTCTTCCGTCCTCCGTCGGAAGCTAAAACTCAATCTGCGTGCCCAGCTCCACCACCCGATTCGGCGGCAGCTGGAAGTACTGCGTCGCCCCTCGCGCGTTGCGCGCCATGAAGGCGAAGATCTTCTTGCGGACGATGTTCATCGACAGCCCGCCCTTCTTCCACGGCCCGCGGCGCGCAATCAACTGCTCGCGGCCGAGGAAATAGCTGGTGTCCAGCGGGCGCGCCGCAATGCCGCTGTCGCGGCAGCGCTGGAGAATCTCCTTCACGTCCGGCGACTCCATGAAGCCGTACACGGCCACCACGCGGAACACGCCGTGGCCCAGGGCCTCGATGAACACGCGCTCCTCGCGCCGGGTCTCGGGCACGTCGGCGGTCTGGATCGACAGGATGATGACTGTCTCGTGCAGCACCTTGTTGTGCTTGAGATGGTGCAGCAACACCACCGGCACACCGAGCGGCTCCGAGGTCATGAATACAGCAGTGCCCGGCACGCGCGTCTTCGGTGACTCGCCAAGGTCCGAGATGAAGTGCTCCATCGGCAGCGTCTGCTCCTTCATCCGCTCCGACAGGATCGCGCGGCCACGCTTCCAGGTGGTCATCAGCGTGAAGATGCCGATGGCCACCACAATCGGGACCCAGCCGCCGTGCACGAACTTGAGCGCGCTGGCGCCGAACAGGGCCGCATCAACCGCGAGGAACACCGTGAAGAACAGGGCCGCCTTCCACGGTGCCCATTCCCAGCGCCGCAGTGCGATGATGAAGTACAGCGTGGTGCCAAGGATGAACGTCCCCGTCACCGCAATGCCGTAGGCCGCGGCCAACGAGGCCGAGGAGCGGAAGCTCAGCACCATCACCAGCGTGCCGATGAACAGCGCGTTGTTGATCTCGGGGATGTAGATCTGCCCGAACTCGCGCGCCGACGTGTGCGTGATCGTCATCCGCGGGCTGTAGCCCAGCTGGATGCACTGCTGCGTGATCGAGAACGCGCCCGAGATCATCGCCTGCGAGGCGATGATCGTGGCCACCGTGGCCAGCGCGATCAACGGATACAGCATGGCACGCGGCGCGAGCAGGAAGAACGGGTTCTCCACCGCCGCCACATCGCGCAGGATCAGCGCGCCCTGGCCGAAATAGTTGAGCAGCAGCGCGGGCAGCACCATCGCGAACCAGGCCAGCCGGATGGGCTTCTTCCCGAAGTGCCCCATGTCCGCATACAGCGCCTCGGCGCCGGTCACCACCAGCACCACGGCACCGATGACGAGGAATCCCGGCAGCCCGTTGTGCGCGAAGAACTTCACGGCGTACCAGGGGTTGATCGCCGCCAGGATCTCCGGTGCCTTCACAAGTTCCTTCGCACCCAGCACCGCGAGCACCAGGAACCACACGAAGGTGACGGGCCCGAACAGCGCGCCGACCTTGGCCGTGCCGAAGCGCTGGCCGACAAACAGCGCCACCAGGATGGCGATCGAGAGCGGCACGATAGCCGGGTGGAAGGCCGGCGAGACGACCTCGAGGCCCTCCATCGCCGAGATGACGGAGATGGCTGGCGTGATCATGCCGTCGCCATACAACAGCGCCGCCCCCATCAGGCCCAGTGCGATCACCAGGAACCTGCGGGAGCGGCGGGTGGGCTCCTTCTGGAGCAGGAGGGCGAGCATCGCGAGAATGCCGCCCTCGCCGCGATTGTCGGCCTGCAGGATGAAGACGATGTACTTGATCGTCACCACCAGCAGCAGGGCCCAGAGAATCAGGCTGAGGATCCCGTACACATTCTCTGGAGTCGGCTGGAGCCCGTACTCGGGGCTGAAGCACTCGCGTAGCGCGTAGAGTGGGCTGGTACCGATATCCCCGTACACGACGCCGAGGGCGCCGAGGGACAGGATGGCGAGGCGCTTCCCGTGTGGGTTGGCCTCGACGTGCACGCGCTCCGGCGGCTTATACTCGGCGGTCAGGCGCGGAATCGACTGGCGCGGCTCTGAATCGCCTGGCTTGGGTTGGTCCGACATTGATGGACGCTGAATCTAGCCGAAAAGCAGGAGGGGCGACGCCGGCCTGCTCGTCGCCCCTCCATAATGTAACGCGTGGCCCCGCCGCTGCCGGACTACTCGTAGCGCAGCGCGACGATGGGGTCCAGCCCAGCCGCCCGGCGTGCCGGATAGACGCCGAAGACCAGCCCGACAAAGGCCGAGAACCCGAAGGCGAGCCCCACGGAGCTGGCGCCGACCTGCGTGCTCCAGCCCAGGAACTTGGTGAAGCCCATCGCCCCGCCGGCCCCGACCGCGATGCCCAGCGTGCCGCCGACCAGGCAGAGCACGATGGCCTCGATGAGGAACTGGAACAGGATGTTCAGCCGCGTGGCGCCGAGCGCCTTGCGGATGCCGATCTCGCGCGTGCGCTCGGTGACCGACACCAGCATGATGTTCATGATGCCGATCCCGCCGACGAGCAGCGACACCGCGGCGATGCCGGCCAGCAGCATCGAGAACACCTGCGTGGTCTCGCCCAGCGTGTTCAGGAAGTCGGCCTGGTTGCGTATCTGGAAGTCGTCCGGACGCTCCGGGCGCAGCTTGTGCTCGCGCCGCAGGATGCGCTGGATGTCCGCCATGGTTTCCGGGATCTCGGCCTCGCTGGGGGCGAGCACGGAAATCGAACGCAGGCGGTTGGAACCCATCACACGGAAGCGCGCCGTCTGGATGGGGATGAGGATCTGGTCGTCGGGGTTGTTGAACGGGCTGGCCTGTCCCTTCGACTTGTAGGCGCCCACGACCGTGAACTGGATGCCGCGGATGCGGATGTTCTCGCCCACGATGCCGTCCGCGCTCTGCAGGCCGAGGTTCTGCCACACCTGCGGGCCGACAACTGCAACGCGCTGGCGGCTCAGGTCTTCGCCGTTGGTGAAGAAGCGACCGGACTCGATCTCATACTTGCGGACCTCCGGATAGTTGGAGGTCGTGCCGACGACCTGCGTGCCGGCGTTCTTGTTGACGAACTGCACCTGCAGGTTGGACGACATCTCGGGCTGCACGGCCGCGATCTTGGTGCCGCGCGCCTCGAGGGCGTCCGCGTCCTCCATCAGGAGCCGGGAGCGGACGTCGAAGGACATCACGCCGCCCGTGCGGGCCTGCCCGGGGGAGACGGTGAGCAAGGTGGTGCCGAGCGAAGAAATGCGGTCATTGACCGCCTGCTGGGCGCCGCGTCCGAGGGCCACGACCGCGATCACCGCCGACACGCCGATCACGATGCCGAGCATCGTGAGCAGCGAGCGGAGCTTGTTCGCGCGCAGCGCCCCGAGGGCGACGCGAATGGTTTCGCCGAACAGCATGGGTGGTTACCGCCGTCCGCCGCCGGGCGTGCCACCACCGAGCGGGCTGTTGCCGCCGGTCATCGCCCGCATCCGGTCCTGGTTCTCCTGGCGCTGCATCTGAAGCGCCGCAGCGCTCAGCAGGGCCACACGATCGCCTTCCTCAAGGCCGCTGATGACCTCGGTGAAGTCGTAGTCGGCGACACCGAGCCGCACGACGCGCGCCTCCCAGCTGGAATCAGCCTTCTGTACGAACACGAGGCCGGTGCGGGTGGCACCACGGCCACCCTGGCGGCCGCCCATCGCACCACGGCCACCGGCAGGCGCGCCGCCGGTGTTCGGGGCCGAGACGCTCTGCGGACGCGTGCCGCTGGTGGCAGGAGCAGCCGTCGCCCCGTTGCCGCCCTGCATCTCACGCATCCGGCAAGCGCGGGCCACGAGCATGTCCACGCCAAGCTCGGTGTACGCCGTACGCAGCTCAGCGGTCAGCGCCTGCCGGTCGGCATTGGGGTCACGCATCTTGGCGTTGAGGTCGTCCACCTTCTTGGCGGCGGCCGGCTTGGCCGTGCGCGCGTCGGTGACGGTCTTGCACTGCGCGTCGGTCACTTCGGGCATCTGGAAGCCGCCCTGACGTCCCTGCTGCGGGACCAGGTCGGTGTAGCCCGGCGACGAACGCGTGGCACCGCCGGCCGGGGCCTGGCCCACCGGACGAGCGCCGTTCGCACCACCAGGCATGCCGCCCTGCGGCATCCCGCCACCGAAGCCACCCATCGCTGCGCGCAACTGTGCCTGCACGCTGTCGGGGTTGATGCCGAGGATGACGGCCGCCTGCGCGGCCTCACGCACCGAGCGGATGGCCTCGTTCGGCACCGCCACGACGTTCTCGCGGCGATCGGAGATGATGGCCACCTCGCCGTTCATGCCCGGCAGCAGGAGGCCGTCGCGGTTCTCGAGCGAGACCAGCACCGGGAACATCGTCACGTTCTGCTGCACCACGGCCTGCGGCTCGATCTTCTCCACGACGCCGCGGAACGGGCGGTCGGGGAAGGCGTCCACGGTCACCGTCGCGTCCTGCCCCGGCGACACACGGCCGATGTCCGTCTCGTTCACCAGGGCACGGGCCCGCACCTTGGTGAGGTCGGCCATCTTCACGATGGTCGTGCCACCGCCGACGGCGCTGGTGCCCGACTGAATCACCTGGCCGAGCGCGACCGGCTTCTCGATCACCGTGCCCATCACCGGCGCGACGACGCGGGCGTCGTCGAGGCGCTGCTGCGCGAGGTCGAGATTGGTGCGCGCACGGACGATCTGCGAGAGCGCGTTCTGGTAGGTCAGCCCCGCCTGCTCGTTCTCCTGCGCGGTGATGATCTGCGCCTTGAAGAGGTCATCCGAGCGCTTCTTGTTCTGCGACGCCACCTCGAGCGACTTCTCGGCGCTCTCCAGGTCGGCCTTGGACTGGTCGTACTGGTTCTGCACGTCGCGCGTGTCGAGCTGCACGATCAGCGCGCCGGGGCGCACCAGCGTGCCGGTCTCGACCGGCATCTCGACGATCTGACCCGAGGAGCGCGACTTCACCTCGACGACGTTGATGGGCTCGATCACGCCCGTGGCCTCGGCCTGCACGACGATCGTGCGGCGCTCGACACCGGCGGTCTGGATCTGGAGGGCGGTCTCCTTCTTGCCGCCGCAGGCGGCGACGGCGCCAAGCAGCGCGGCGAAGGACAGGTACTTCAGGCGGGGCGACACGACTTGATACTCCGAATGGTTGCGATGGTGGGGTCGAACGATGCTGCGATCAGAGATCGCGGCCGATGAGGGCCTCGATCTGCGCCTTGGCCGTGCGGGCGTCGAGCCGCGCCTGGATGAGGTCGCGGCGGGCCTGGTCGAGGGTGGTCTGCGAGTTGAGCACGTCGAGCAGTGTGGAGGCACCCAGTGCGTAGCGCTCCTGCTGCACGCGGAGGTCCTCCTCGCCGGCGGCCACGGAGGCCAGCTGGATCTGCACGCGGGCCTCGGCGGTGCGGAAGGCGCCCAGCTGCTGGATCATCTGCTGGCGCGCATTGAGCTTCGCGTCGCGCAGCTGCACGCGGGCGTTGTCCTCGGCCACGGAGGCCGAGACGACCTGCTGCTCGCGGTTCAGCCCGTTGAAGATCGGGAAGCTGATGCTCAGCGAGGTGGAGATGTTGCGATTGCGGCCGTCACCGAGGAAGCGGAAGCCGGTGTCGGCGGCGGCGTAGGACCAGCCGAGGCCGGCCGAGAGCGTCGGCAGGTACGGCGTCTTGGCGGCGCGCGAGGACTGCCGGGCCGCGGCGTGGTTGGCCTGCGCCTGGCGCACGATCGGGCCCTGCTCGGCCAGCGTCATCAGCTCGGCCTCGGAGGCGGCGAGCAGGCCGGTCTCGGCCGTGTCGGCCGGGTCGGCGGTGACGATGAAGTCCGAGCCGATGAGGCGCGAGAGCGCGGCGTTGGCCGTGGCCAGCGAGTTCTCGGCATTCAGGATCGCCAGGCGGGCGTTGCCCACCTGGATCGAGGTGCGCAGCGAGTCCGAGCGCGTGGCGGCACCGGCCTGCACGCGGGCGGTCGAGGCGCGCAGCTGCTGCTCGGCCTGCTCGAGCTGCTTCTGCGCCGCGGCGCGCTGCTCGCGGGCGGCGAGCACGCCGTAGTACTGCTGCTTCACTTGCAGCGCGACGTTGAACGACTGCGAGATCTCGGTGGCCTCGGCGGCAGAGAGGTTCGCGCGGGCGGCCTGGAGGTCGAAGTAGCGACGGCCGCCGTCAAAGAGCTCAAGGTTCGAGTTGAAGCGATGGCTGCCACGCCAGGGCTGGTCGTTGGCGACCACCGTGTTGAAGTCGGGCACGAAGCGCGAGCCGTCCTGGCGGCTGACGCCGGCGCTGAAGCTCAGCGAGGGCAGGAACGCGCCGTAGCGCGAGCGCACCTGCGCGGCATTGGTGCGCAGCGCGTTCCGCGCCTGCACCGTGGCCGGCGCATTGCGCCGCGCCAGCCGCACCGCCTCATCAAGAGAAATCGGCCGCGCATCCTGCGCGGCCAAGGTCATCGGGATCACTGCTGCCATCACCGCTGCTGCCTGCATCAACCGCTTCATTGCCTCTTCTCCTGGCGGCGCGCTTCCTCGCGCTCCCGCAACATCTGGTCGTAGATGGCCTGCTGCCCGGGATTGAGCAGCTGCCGTATGCCTTGGCGCGCCCTGGTGCCGAGCGAATCGAGCTTGGGCCGCACGGGATCCATGATCGAATCCCGCAACCGCTCCCGCTCATCGAGGACCGAGTCGAGCTGCGTCCGCTGCTCGGGCGTCATCCCGAGATCGTCCGCCAACCGAGCGCGCATCGCGCTCTGGTCACCCCACTGCTCCTGCGCCCGCTCGCGCACCAGCATTCGGTCCGTCGCTACGCCGGCCGCGACACCTGCCGCGAACGCCGCCGCGAAGAACGCGAGCGCCAGCCCATTGGTTCGACTCATCGAACGCGCCGTTCGTTAGTGGTCCGTGACGGCGCGCAGGGTTGCCTGCCGATCGGGGACCAAACCCCGACGGGCCCACACCTGCGGCGCCGGTGCCGGCGTCTCGATCACCGAGCGGATGGCCATCCGGCGTTCCAGCGCGCGCTCGCGCAGGAACACCGAGCCCGCCACGATCAGCGTGAGACCCGCGGCCAGCAATCCAAACTGATATGCCCGCTCGGACAGCGCCCACCAGCGACGCTCCTCACGGCCGCGCTCGATGCGCGCGAGGATGCGCGCCTCAAGCCCGTCCCAATACGACGCGTCGGCCGGCGGGGCCACGATGGCCCGCAGCTGCGTCGTCAATTCGTCATCCCGGACCAATGCCGGGCCTTCGCGATGATGTTCCGTCATAGTTCACCCCTCACGGCGGCCAGGATCTGGCGTAGGTGAGATCTTGCGTAATGGAGGTCGGAGCGCGCTGTCCCTTCAGGTATCGACAGCATCTGCCCGATCTCCGCGTGTTTGTAGCCTTCCACATCGTGCAGGACGATCACCGCGCGTTGCCGCTCGGGGAGTGCATCCAGCGCCTCTTTCAGCCGACGGCGGAGTTCGTCCCCCACTGCCGGATCCCGGAACGGCGAGGCCACCGTCTCGGGCAGTTCATCCGCGTCGCGCACCTTGCGGCGGCGCGTCACGTCCAACGAGGCATTCGCCACGATGCGATGCAGCCACGCGCCAAAGGCCTGGTCCGGCAGGAACCGGTGAATGGCCTTGTAGGCGTGGAGGAACGCCTCCTGCACGGCGTCCTCCGCATCCTCATGGTTGGTGACGATCGAACGAGCCACGGCGTACGCCCGGCGCTGGTGCCGTCGCACCAGCTCGGAGAACGCCTCCTGCTCGCCACGCTGGGCAGCAAGCACGAGTGCCTTTTCGTCGGCTGGCCGCTCAGTCACGGTCCGCCGCCGCACGCCTTCCCAGGGGAGGGCGATTGCAGTCACGTGTCACGCTCAATCTTCACGCCCCCAAATACGCGGGGCCGCCTCGGGGCGTTGGCCGGACGTTGGCCCTCGTTGGGCCCGGGGACCGCAGTGCGGCACGGCTAGCTGGCGGAGGGGCCGGCAAGCCCGAGCAGGTCGGCCCGCTCCCGCATGGCTTGGATCACGAAGGCGATGTGCGGCTCGAGCTCCACGCCGAGCTCCTCGGCGCCCAGCCGGACATCCTCCCGCGAGACGCCACGGGCGAAGGCCTTGTCCTTCATCTTCTTCTTCACGCTCGAGGCCTCGAGGTCAAGCACGCTGCGCGACGGCCGCACCAGGGCCGCCGCCGTGATGAGGCCACAGAGTTCGTCCACCGCGAACAGGGCCTTGGCCATCCGCGTCTCCCGGGCGACGCCCGTGAACAGCGCGTGGCCGAGGATGGCCTGGAGGATGTCCTCGGGATAGCCCAGCCCACGGAGATGCCGCACGCCCTCGCTGGGGTGCTCGGTGTCGGCCGCCTGCGCCGCGTTCGGGAAGCGCTCGTAGTCGAAGTCGTGCAGCAGGCCGGCCAGGGCCCAGCGATGCTCGTCCTCGCCGTAGTGACGGGCGTAGGCGATCATCGCGCCTTCCACGGCGAGCATATGCTTGCGCAGCGACTCGCTCGCGGTCCACGACTCCATCAGGGCGAGCGCATCGGCGCGCGCCGGCAGTGAATCAGACATCCCGTGCGGGTTGGGGTGGGATACAAAACTACGGGTCGGCCGCAGGCTCTGCGGCCAACCCGTACTGGATTGGACAACCGAAGCGACGAGAAGGTTAGTAGCCTCGCCGCTGTTCCGGAGTCAGGGGCGTCGTTGCGCGCCGCCGGCCGGACCCGCCGCTGCCGCGCCCTCAGCGCCGCTGCGCCGGAAGGTGCGGGCCATCGCCTCGGCCTGGTCGTCGAGGATCTTCTTGGCGTCCTCGCGCTTGTCCTCAGGAATCGCGGCCAGCGCCTCCTCGACATCCTTGGCTCGCTGCTCGCGGACCTCGGCCATCACGGTGCGCAGCACGGCGATGCGCTCGCGGGCCAGCGCCTGCTCCTCCTCGTTGGCCTGCGGCCGTGCGGCCTGGCCACCGATGTTGGCGGCCGAGGCAGCCGCCGCCTGGTTGCGGGCCATGTTCGCCTGCACGCGCATCGTGTCGTAGCGGGCGAGCATCGGCGCGTAGCGGGCGTCCATTGCCTCGGACAGCGCACGCAGGCGGGTCACGGTGGCGTCGTCGAGCTTCAGCTTGCGCCGGCTGTCCACCAGCTCCGTCGCCGGGTTCATGCCGTTGGTCACCGCGCGCACGTTCGGCAGCGGGCTGGGCTGACGGCCGGCGGCCTCGCCGCGCTGTCCCGGTCGACCGCGGGCCGTACCACCGGTGCCGCCGGTCCCGGCCGAGCGGCCTTGGGCGTCGAGGGTGAGGGGGCTGAGAACCAGCGCTCCCAGGGCGAGGGCGAACGCAACACGGCGCATCGACGTGATCTCCGAAGGGTGGGGGGCCGTACTCGGGACTGTTTGAATGATGTATGGACCAGGCCTAGGGCGCGAGGGGGGTGCGATGGGAGCCCACGCAACCATCACGACCCTGAGGCCCTCCAATGGAAGACCCCACCCAAGGACTCGCCTGAGATGACCCCGTGTCTCCGCACGGCCCTGCCGCTCGTCATCGCTGCCATTCTGTTGCTCCCCGTTTCGAGCACCGAGGCGCAGTCGTCGCGCGCGCCCCTCACGGTGGAACAGGCGCGGGAGGACCTCGATGTCCTGCAGCGGGCGCTCGAGGAGGCCCACGGTGGCTACGATCGATTTGTCGAGCGCACCGAGCTGGCGCGGCGCTTCGCGACGCACAGGGCGCGCATCACGCGGCCCCTCGGCCAGTACGAGTTTGCCGGCCTCCTGTCGGAGGCCATCGCCGAGCTGCGCGACGGGCACGCGCGCTTGGAGTTCGACTCGCTGACGAACGCCGCGCTCGGATCGGCCCTGCTGCTCCCGCTTCGCGTGCAGCTTGAGGGCGAGCATCTCATCGTGCGCGCCAACGACTCACCGACGGACCGCAGCATCCTGCCCGGGATGGAGTTGCTGAGCATCAATGGTCGATCGAGCACGGACCTTTTCGCGGCGCTGCTGCCGAAAATCTCGCCGGATGGTTTCATCGAGACTGGGAGGCGCCACCGCGTGGGCGTGGACTTTGCGCGCCTGCACTGGTTGTACGTGGAGCAGGCGGAGCGCTACGAACTCGTCGCACGGCAGGCCGATGGCAGCGTTGTGCGCGCAACGATTCCCGGCATAACGGACCGCGAGCGGCGGAACGTCGAAAACCCGGTCAACGCAGCGTTCGCGCGCAACGTGGCGCGGCTTGACGGCATCGAGGAACGCGTCGGGGTAGCGTTCGACGCGGATGGTCGAACCGCGCGGCTTCGCGTACGCGCGTTCGACGGGCAGGCGTTTCCCTCGACGCTCGACAGCATCTTCCGCCAGCTCCGCGAGCGCGGGACACAGCATCTGGTGCTCGACCTGCGTGGCAACGGCGGTGGTGTGGATGAGTACGGCGCGCTGCTCGTGTCGTACTTCACGGAGCAGCCGTTCCGCTACTTCGACCACATCCACGTCACGACGGTCGCGCCGTCGTTCGCGACCTGGCTGCCGCGCACGGGTGACGCGCTGCGCGCGGGGTCTGTCGCAGATCCGGCGGGTGGCTTCCGCATCACGGAGCAGCGCCACTCGGGCGTGGGGACCCAACAGCCGTCGGCTCCTGGCTTCCGTGGCCGCCTCACGGTGCTGATCGACGGTGGCAGCTTCTCGACCACCGCGGATGTCGCGGCGCAGTTGAGGTCGCGCAATCGGGCGGTCTTCATCGGCGAGGAGACCGCCGGCACGTATGAAGGCAACACCTCGGGACTCAACGCCCGCATCATCCTGCCGAACTCCCGGCTCAGCCTGCGCGTGATGATGTACGGCTATTGGAACGCCGTGAGCGCAGTGCCCGGCGGGCGCGGAATTGTGCCCGACCACGTGGTTCCACTGCGCGTCGCCGACATTCTCGCCGGGCGTGATCCCGCAATCGACATGGCCCGCCGCCTCGCCACGGCGCCCTAGCGGGGGGGGGGGGTACTGCCCGTCGGTCCGCAACCATCGAGACGATAGCGGGGGATTCCCCTACACCGTTGGGAGCGACCGCCCTACGGTGATTCCCGACATCCGCTGACTATCCGTACCAGCCGTGCGGGCGCATCCTATTTCCCGATGCATCCCCCCACGGCGCCGCTCCCACTCCCGGCGTCCGTTCCCTGTTCCCTCGGAGCCGGAATGAGCACGCACGTCGACACCTTCTCCTACGATGACGCCATCGTCCGCAAGTTCCTGTGGGCGACGATCATCTGGGGGCTTGTCGGGTTCTCGGTCGGTCTGCTGATCGCGCTGCAGTTGGCCAACCCGATGTTCAACTTCGACATCTCGTGGCTGTCCTTCGGCCGCCTGCGACCCTTGCACACGAACGCCGTCATCTTCGCGTTCGCCGGCAACGCGATCTTCACCGGCGCCTACTACTCCACGCAACGCTTGCTCAAGACGCGGATGTTCTCCGACGGCTTGAGCAACTTCCACTTCTGGGGTTGGCAGGCGATCATCGTCGCCGCGGCGCTCACGCTGCCCTTGGGCTTCACGCAGGCCAAGGAGTACGCCGAGCTCGAGTGGCCGATCGACATCGCCATCGCCGTGGTCTGGGTGGCCTTCGCCATCAACTTCTTCGGCACCATCTGGCGGCGGCGCGAGCGCCACATCTACGTGGCCATCTGGTTCTACATCGCGAGCATCATCACGGTCGCGGTGCTGCACATCTTCAACAACCTGAGCGTCCCCGCCGGTTGGCTGAAGAGCTACTCGGTCTATGCCGGTGTGCAGGACGCCTTCATGCAGTGGTGGTACGGCCACAACGCGGTGGCCTTCTTCCTCACCACGCCCTTCCTCGGCCTGATGTACTACTTCATGCCGAAGGCGGCCGAGCGACCGGTCTTCTCGTACAAGCTCTCGATCCTGCACTTCTGGTCGCTGGTCTTCCTGTACATCTGGGCCGGTCCGCACCACCTGCACTACACGGCGCTGCCGGACTGGGCCTCGACGCTGGGGATGGTCTTCTCGGTGATGCTCTGGATGCCGAGCTGGGGCGGCATGGTGAACGGCCTGCTCACGCTGCGCGGAGCCTGGCACAAGGTCACCGAGGAGCCGGTGCTCAAGTTCTTCGTCGTGGCCATCACGGCCTACGGCATGAGCACCTTCGAGGGCCCGATGCTCTCGGTGAAGAGCGTCAACGCGCTCGCGCACTACACCGACTGGATCATCGCCCACGTGCATACGGGTGCGCTGGGCTGGAACGGCCTGCTGACCTTCGGCATGGTGTACTGGCTGGCGCCGCGGCTCTTCCAGGCGCCGCTCCATTCCAAGAAGCTGGCCGAGCTGCACTTCTGGATCGCGTCGTTCGGCATCCTGCTCTACGTGGCCAGCATCTACTCGGCCGGCATCACGCAGGGCCTGATGTGGCGCGCGTTCGACGAGACGGGCCGCCTGGCGTATCCCGACTTCGTCGAGACGGTGATGCAGCTGATGCCGATGTACTGGGTGCGCGTGGTCGGCGGCTCGTTGTTCATCGTCGGCACGCTGATCTTCCTGTACAACATCTTGATGACCTGGAAGGCGCGGCCGGCAACCTATGAAGAGCCGACCGTCTCGGCGCCGCCGCTCGTGCGCAAGGCGCCCGAGCTGCACGCCGCGCCGGAGCCGGCCGGCCTGTGGGCGCGCTTCACCTCCGCCAACTGGCACCGCCGCTGGGAAGGCCTGCCGCTGTTCTTCACGGTGATGGTCGTGCTCGCGGTGGCGGTGGCCTCGTTGGCTGAGATCGTGCCGACCTTCCTGATCCGCTCGAACGTGCCGAGCATCGCCAGCGTGCAGCCATACACGCCGCTGGAGCTGGCAGGGCGTGACCTCTACATCCGCGAGGGTTGCTTCAACTGCCACTCGCAGATGGTGCGGCCCTTGCGCCATGAGACGGAGCGCTTCGGCGAGTACTCCAAGCCGGGTGAGTTCGTCTACGACCATCCGTTCCTCTGGGGCTCGCGCCGCATCGGGCCGGACCTCGCGCGCGTGGGCGGCAAGTATCCCGACCTCTGGCACCTGCGGCACTTCGAGGAGCCCAGGAGCATCGTGGCCAACTCGATCATGCCGGTCTACAAGCACCTGCTGCAGCGCCCGATGGACTTTGATGGCGTACAGGCGCGCGTGGATGCGATGGTGATGCTCGGCGTGCCCTACGGTGACGCGGTGCGCAACGCGCCGGCGATGGCGCGCGAGCAGGCCCAGCGGATCGGCGCCAGCATCGAGTCCTCCGGTGGTCCGAGCGGCATTGCCGACCGCGAGGTGGTGGCGCTGATCGCGTACCTGCAGCGCCTCGGCCAGGACATCAAGTCGGCGCCCGGCGTCGCGAGCACGGGAGGCATCCAGTGAAACTCGTGGACGTGATGAGTGCCAGCGGCCTCTCGATGTACGCGATCGTCGCGCTGCTGCTGTTCGTGGCGGCCTTCGTGACCGTGGTGCTGCTGCTGGTGATTCCCGACAACACGCACAAGCACGCGGAGATTGCGCGCCTGCCGCTCGACGACGACCATCCTGCACGGACCGCCTCGCGGACCGGGAGCACCAATGGCTGACAAGTCCGCCGAAGACCGCCTGCTCGACCACGAGTACGACGGCATCCAGGAGTACGACAACCCGCTGCCGCGCTGGTGGCTATGGATCCTCTACGCCACGGTGATCTTCGCGGTGGCCTACTACTTCCTGCCGCTGCCCTTCGGCGAGGGGCCGGGAAAGATCGCCGAGTACGAGGCGGAGGTCGCGAAGTACGAGGCCATGCGTCCGCCGCCCGCCGACCCCTCGGCGACCGCCGACCAACTCGCGTCGCTCGTCGGCAACGCGCAGGCGATCGCCGACGGCAAGGTCGTGTTCGACGCCAACTGCGCGGCCTGCCATCGGCCTGACGGCGGCGGCATGATCGGCCCGAACCTCACGGACAACGCGTGGATTCACGGCGGCACGCCGGCGGAGATTCACGCCACCGTGGCCAACGGCGTCCTCGAGAAAGGCATGCCGCCCTGGGAGCGCATCCTGCGGCCGGAGCAGGTGAATGCGGTCACCGCGTACGTGATCTCGCTGGCCGGCACGAACCCGCCGAACCCGAAGGCGCCCGAGGGCACGGTCATCCCGTGACCGCTCCTGTCGCTACCGGACGTGTTCTCGCGACACTGAACGAGGATGGGTCGCGCCGCTGGATCCGTCCCAAGCCCTCCCAGGGCAAGTGGTTGATCCGCCGGCGCGTGGTGGCCTACGCGCTGATGGCGCTGTACCTGGCGATCCCGCACTTGCGCTGGAACGGCAAGCCGTGGATGCAGATCGACTTTCCAAGGCGTGAGTTCACTTTCTTCGGCTCGACCTTCCTGCCCACGGACACGCTGCTGTTGATGCTGCTGTTCGTGAGCGTGTTGATCGGCATCTTTCTGCTGACCGCGCTGTTCGGCCGCGTGTGGTGCGGCTGGGCCTGTCCGCAGACCGTGTGGATGGAGTTCCTGTTCCGGCCCATCGAGCGCCTGGTGGAAGGCGGCTACGGCGAGTCGCGACGGCTCGACAAGGACAAGCGGCACTTCACGCCGCGACGGTTGCTCAAGTACGCCATCTATGGCGTGCTGGCGATCATCCTCGGCAACACGTTCCTCGCGTATTTCGTGGGCACTGACGCGCTGCGCGAGTGGGTGACGCGCTCGCCCATCGACCACCCGACGCCGTTCCTCGTGATGGCGGTGACCTCGCTCGGCGTCTTCCTCGATTTCACCTGGTTCCGCGAGCAGACCTGTCTCGTGGCCTGTCCGTACGGGCGCTGGCAGTCGGCGCTGTTGGACCGTTCGTCGTTGATCGTCGCCTACGACACCACGCGCGGCGAACCGCGTGGGCACGGCGCCGGTGCGCGTCCGGGCCTCGGCGACTGCGTGGCCTGCAACGCCTGCGTGAACACCTGCCCCACGGGCATCGACATCCGCGACGGCCTGCAGATGGAGTGCATCCACTGCACGCAATGCGCCGACGCCTGCGACAGCATCATGGAGAAGGTGGGCAAGCCAAAGGGGCTGATCCGCTACGCCTCGCAGGACGCGCTGGCCGGCAAGCCGCCGCGCTTCCTGCGTGTGCGCACCGTGCTGTATCCGCTGGCCTTCCTGCTGTTCTTCGGCGGCTTCCTCGTCACGCTGGCCACGCGCTCACCGGCGGATGTGACGCTGCTGGGTCCGATCGGCGCGCCGTTCACCGTGGACGCAGCGGGGATGGTGGTGAACCAGGTGCGCATCAAGATCGCGAACCGCGGCAGGAGTGCGCATCGCTACCACATCACCTATGTCGATGAGGCCGGCGCGACGATGATCGCCCCTGAGAATCCCCTCGCAGTCGCGGCGGGCGCGACGGTGACCACGTCGGTGTTCGTCACCCAGCCTGCGACGCGCTTCGATGATGGGGAGCGGCTCGTCCACTTCCGTATCAGCGACGGCGACGGCTTCACGCGCGAGTTCGCGCGACGCCTGCCGGGCCCCGAGATCCACGACGACGAGAAGGAGCACGAACGATGAAACGCGGATGGCAGTGGCCCGTGTTGATCACCGCCTCGCTGTTGTTCACGGTGGGTGTCAACGTGGTGATGCTCTTTGCCGCCGGTGCGGATCCCAACGGCACCGTCGTCGAGCCCGAGTATTATCGCAAGGCGGTGGAGTGGGACCGCACGATGGCGCAGCGCGCGACCAGCGACGCCCTGGGCTGGCAGGCTGAGGTCGCCATGGGGTCCTCCTCACCTGACGGCCGCAGGGTGACGGTGAAGCTCCGCGACGCGAGCGGCGCGCCCGTCACCGGCGCCGATGTCCGCGTCACCCTGATCCACAATCTCGAGGCGGCGCATCCGCTGCAGTCCGCGCTCACGGCCAGGGCCGGGGAGTACAGCGCCGAACTCGCGGCCACGCGGGCTGGCCGTTGGGAAGTGCGCGTGGAGGCCCGTCGAGGTCAGGCACGCTTCTATCACACCACGCACGTCGAGGCGCCGTGATCGCGCTGGCCAGCTCGGTCTTCGTCGCCGGACTGCTCGGCAGCGCCCACTGCGCGGGGATGTGCGGGAGCTTTGCCTGCCTCGCGTCTGGTGGTGATGCCTCGAGCGGCCGTCAGAGCCTGAAGTCGACCGCCGCCTACAACGGCGGTCGTTTGCTCTCGTACACCACGCTCGGTGCGCTTGCCGGCGCCGCCGGGGCGGGGCTGGATCGCGCGGGCACGATTGCCGGGTTGGCGCGTCCGGCAGCGGTCGCTGCGGGGATCCTGCTCATCCTTTGGGGACTCGCGTCGCTGCTCTCCGCGCTCGGCGTGCGTGTCCCGATGCTCGATGTCCCGCCGGCACTGGCCTCGCGCATCGCGCGCGCGGTGCGCGCCGTGCAGGAGCGTCCGCCCGCTGCGCGCGGACTCGCGCTGGGTGCGCTCAGTGCCGCGCTGCCCTGCGGCTGGCTCTACGCCTTCGTGGCGACCTCGGCCGCCGCGGGCAGTGCCCTCGGCGGCGCCGCCACGATGGCGGCGTTCTGGGCCGGCACCGTGCCGATGATGGCCGCCGTGGGGCTGGGAGCACAGCGCCTGCTCGGGCCGTTCCGCCGCCGCCTGCCGGTTGTCACGGCGAGCGTGCTGGTGATTCTCGGCGCGCTGACCGTTGCCGGTCGGTTCACGCCGATGCCGCACGCGCATGCGGCCGCGCCGGCTTCCGCCGGGTCCGACGCCCGGAGCTCGGCCGTTCCCGCTGCCGCTCTCCCCGCCGCCGCCGCCGATGAGCACGACGGCCACCGCTGAGTTCGGCGCGCTCGCTGCGGCGGACGACCTCCGTTGCGCGCATTGCGGCCTCGACGCCCTTCCGGGTGAGAGCCGATGCGTGGACGGCGCGCTCTACTGCTGCGCTGGCTGCGAGACCGCCGCGAGTATCCTGCGCCAAAGTGGGCTCGACAGCGGCTTCTACTCCCTGCCGGAGCGCCGCAACCTGCGCGTGGCGGCCAGCCAGCGCAGTTACGCGGAGTTTGACCACGAGGCCTTCCAGCGGGTCCACGTCCGCGCGCGCGCCGACGGCCTACACGAGGTGACGCTCTACCTCGAGGGTGTGCACTGCGCGAGCTGCGTGTGGTTGGTGGAACGCGTGCCGATGATCGTGCCCGGCGCCGTACGCGCCGAACTCGACGTGCCGCGTGGCGTCGCGCACGTGGAGTGGGATCCCGCGGCGACGACGCTCAGTGCGATCGCACGCACGCTGGACCGGCTCGGCTATCCACCGCACGCCTTCCGCGGCCGCGGTGCCGACGAGGCGCGGCGCGCCGAGGAGCGCGTGATGCTCACACGCATCGGCGTGGCGGGCGCGATCGCGGCGAACGTGATGACCATCGCGCTGGCGCTCTACAGCGGTGTGTTCGGCGGGATGGCGCGCGAGTTCGAGACCTATTTCCGTTGGCTCAGCTTCGCCTTGGTCACGCCGGCGATGCTCTGGCCGGGCCGCGTGTTCTTCACGAGTGCCTGGCAGGCGCTGCGCAACGGCGGACTGCACATGGACGTGCCGATCGCCGCCGCGTTGGCGGTGGGCTACGCGCAGGGCACGTTCAACACATTCCGGGATTCCGGGCCGATCTACTTCGACGCCGTCGGCACGTTGATCTTCCTGCTGCTGCTCGGGCGATACTTGCAGCACCGCGCGCAACGCTCCGCCGCCGATTCCGCGGCGCTGCTCGGCGCGCTGACGCCGACCACGGCACGCGTCGTCGAGGGCGACAGCGTGCGGGAGCTGCCCACCGAGGCCGTGCTGCCGGGGATGGAGCTGGAGGTGCGCGCCGGCGATACGCTCGCCGCTGACGGCAGCGTGCTGCGCGGCCACTCGTCGCTGGACCTCGCGTTGCTCACGGGCGAGTCGCGTCCCGTGAGCGTCGGTGAGGGCGACCGCGTGTTTGCCGGCACGGTCAACCTCTCGCACCCGTTGCGCGTGCGCGTGGAGGAGGCGGGCATCACAAGCCGGCTCGGACGCTTGCTGCGCGACGTCGAGGATGGTGCGCGCGAACGGCCGCCCGTGGTGCTGCTCGCGGACCGGCTTGCCGGCTGGTTCATTGCCGCCGTATTGGCGCTGGCCGTGACGACGGCCGCGCTCTGGTGGGGCCGCGACCAGGCCACGGCCATCGATAACGCCATCGCGATGTTGGTCGTGACCTGCCCCTGCGCGCTCGCCATGGCTACGCCGCTGACGTTCACGGTGGCTATCGGCCGTGCGGCGGCTCGCGGCATCCTCATCAAGGGTGCGCACGCGTTGGAGACGCTCGACAAGCCCGGCACGCTATTCCTCGACAAGACGGGCACGCTGACCACGGGGCAGATGCTGCTGGAACAGATGGACGGCGACGAGGCCGTGCGCCCGTTGGTCGTTGCGCTGGAGCGTCACTCACGTCACCCCGTGGCGGCAGCTGTCCTCGCCGCAATGGATGACGGCGCCGCACTCGAGGCGCACGGAGTGCGCGAAACGCTGGGCGGCGGGCTGCGCGGCATCGTGGCTGGGCACGAGGTGGTGGTCGGTCGGCCCGCGTGGGTGGAGCGCGAGGTGGGGCGCAGCGCCGCCGCACGCCGCGAGTTCGCGCCGCTCAATCCGCGGCTGACCCCTGTCCTTGTCGCGGTGGACGGCGAGATCGTGGCGCGACTCGCGTTCGGCGATCCATTGCGCGCGGAGGCACCCGACGCCGTGCGTGCTCTGCAGCGGCGCGGCTGGCAGGTGCGCCTGCTATCCGGTGACGCACCGGAGGTGGTCGCGGCGGTGGCGGAAGCCTTGGGCATCGCGGCCGCGGACGCCGAAGGGGGCGCCAGCCCCGAACGAAAGCGCGAGGCCGTTCGCGCGGCGCGCCAACACGGGCACGTGGTGATGGTCGGCGATGGCGTGAACGACGCGGCGGCAATCGCCACGGCAACGGTGGGCATCGCGGTGCGCGGTGGCGCGGAGGCCTCGATGGCGGCGGCGGATGTGTACTTGGCGCGCGGTGGTATCGCGGCGCTGCAGGAACTGGTGCAGGGCGCGCGTCGCACCACGGGCATCATCGAGCGCAATGTGCTCCTGGCGCTGGGCTACAACCTCATCGGTGTGACGCTGGCGGTGATGGGCGTGATCGACCCATTGTTCGCGGCGATTCTGATGCCGCTGAGCTCCCTGACCGTGGTGCTCGGCGCCTGGCAGGGTCGGACCTTCTCGCGGGCTGCCGCGTGAGCGTGCTGTTCCTCCTCGTGCCGCTGGCCATCCTCTTGGTGGCCGTGTTCGTGGGCGCCTACGTGTGGTCGGCACGCAGCGGGCAGTTCGACGACCTCACCACGCCGGCGATGCGCGCCGTGCAGGACGATGCGTCGCCGTCGTCGAGACAGCGCTCGAGCGCTAGCCCCGAGCCGCCCGCAGCGCGTTGACGATCACGGCAACGTCGATCGCTTCCTGCAGCAGCGCGCCCACCGTCGGCGGGATGTAGCCCAGCGCCGCCACGACCATCGCCGCGCCCGAGAGACCGAGTCCCCAGCCGATGCTTTGCCGCGCGATCCGCACGGTGCGCTGGCCGATGTCTACAGCATCAGCCACGCGCGTGACATCATCGGCGAGCAGGACGACGCCGGCGGCCTCGGCCGAGATGCCGCCACCGTGGGCGGCGAGCGCGACACCGACGGTCGCGGCGGAGAGCGCGGGCGCGTCGTTGGTGCCGTCGCCGACCATCAGGACGCGTCGGCCTTCGGCCTCGAGCGCGCGCACAGCGGCCACCTTGTCGGCGGGCAGCAGGTCGCCACGCGCCTCTGCGATGCCCACGGCCTCGGCGATCGGCGCCACGTTCTCCGTGTGGTCGCCGGAGAGCAGGAGCGTGCGTCCCAGGCCGAGCGCCGAGAGCCGCGCGAACATCGGCGCGAGGTCGGGGCGCACGCGGTCGGCGAATCGGATGCAGCCCAGCGCGCTGTCGTCCGCCGCCACGTAGGCCTTGAGGCCCGCACCGCCGTCGTGCATCGCGCGCAGGGCATCAGCGGCCGCGGGATGCCGCGCCTGCACCAGCGGCAGCGACCCCACGGTGACGCGGCGGCCGTCCACCTTGCCCTCGACGCCCTGTCCGGAATGCTCGACGATGTCGCTGGCCGTTGGCACCGCGATCCCGCGCGTGGTGGCCGCGGCGACGATGGAGCGGGCAAGCAAGTGTCCGCTGCCCACCTCGAGGGCGGCCGCGAGGCGCAGTAGCTCGCCGTCCGGCAGGCCGCCGACGGTCTCGACACGGTCCACGTCCGGCCGACCGATGGTCAGGGTGCCGGTCTTGTCGAACACGGCCGTGTCCACGCGGGCGAGCAGCTCCAGCGCGGAGCCGTTGCGCACGACGACCTGCCGCCGTGCCGCGCGATTGATGCCGCCGATCACCGCCACCGGCGTGGCGAGGATGAGCGGGCAGGGCGTGGCGACCACGAGGACGGCAAGCACACGCAGTGGGTCGCCGGAGAGCCAGTACGCCAGCGCGCAGACCACAAGGGTGAGTGGCGTGAACCAGACGGCCCAGCGGTCGGCGAGCCGCTGGATGGGCGACTTCTCCGCCTGTGCCGTCCGGACCAACTCGACGATGCGCGCATAGAGTGACTGCGAGGCCGGTGCCGTCACCGACAGGACCAGCGGGCTCTGCAGGTTCACGACGCCCGACTGTACGGGTGCGCCCGGCCCCACGCGCTCAGGCAGCGGCTCACCCGTGAGGCGCGAGGTGTCCAGCGAGCTCGAGCCCTCGAGTACCGTGCCGTCGCAGGGCAGCATCTCGCCCGGCCGCACGAGGATACGATCGCCGATGCGCACGGACTCGGCGGGCACGTCTTCGGTCTGGTTGGCGCTGTCGGCGATGAGCCGGTGCGCGGTGTGCGGCGCCGCCGCCTCGAGCTCGCGTACGGCGTCCGACGCCCGGCCCTCGGCGTAGCGCTCCAGCAGCTCGCCGCCAGTCTGCATCAGCACGATCACCAGGCCCGCGACCGGCTGCTGCAGGGCCACCGCCGTCACCACGGCGAGCATCGCGACCACATCGGCGGCGAACACGCCGCGCAGCATCCCGCGCAGGGTGCGCCAGACGAGCGGCAGGCCGAGCAGGATCAGCGCGCCGTAGTGCAGCGGGAACGCGAAGGGCCGCGTGGCCTCGCCGAGCGTGAACACGCCACCGCCGATGAGCGCGGACAGCGTCAGCGCCGGCGGCAGCACCGCCCGCAGCGGTACCAACGACAACGCCCCGGCCCTGGTGAGGGGCGCGGGGCGTTCAGGCGCGGATGCGCCGGTCACGGCTTAGTGTGTTTCAGCCGCGGGCGTGGCTTCGTGCGCGTCGAACTTCTTGTTGGTCATGATCGTGATCGAGACCACGACGACGCCAATGAAGATCGCGCCCACCAACAGCCCCTTGAAATAGGCGGCTGTGTCCTTGCCGGTCATGGGAGTGCCAGCAGTCATAACGAAGGGGGAGGTAGGAGGTGGAAGGACGAAAGCAACAGACGGCTAGGCGACGCGCACCTTGACCATGTGGTCATTCTGCGTGAGCTGGTTCATCACGTCCAGCCCGCCGGTGACCTGGCCGAACACGGTGTGCACGCCGTTCAGGTGCCGCGTGTTGGCCTCGCTGAGCACCATGAAGAACTGGGAGCCGCCCGTGTCCTTGCCGGCGTGCGCCATCGACAGCGCGCCAACCTTGTGGGTCTGCGGGTTGCCCGCGGTCTCGCACTTGATGGTCCAGCCCGGGCCGCCAGTGCCCGGCGGGCCCTTCGGCGTGCCGCCGATCTTCGCGTTCGGGCAGCCGCCCTGCACGACGAACTCGGGGATCACGCGGTGGAAGCGGATGTTGTCGTAGAAGCCGTCGTTGGCAAGCTTCTCGAAATTGGCGACGGTCCCCGGCGCGTCCTTCTCGTAGAGCTCGGCCGTGATCGTGCCCTTGTTGGTTTCAAACGTGGCAGTCTTCATCCCCGAAATCTAACGACTAGCGGCGGCGCGGCGGGGAGGAGGCGCTGAACTGGTAGTAGCGGGGCACCTTGCAGCCCCGGAGCAACGCGGGCTCGAAGGTCCAGCGCTCGATGGCGCGCCGCACGCCCGTCGTGAGCCAGGCGCTCGTCGACTCGATGACCGTGAACGTCGTCATGTCGGCCTTGCCCAGCGTATCCACCAGGACCTCGACCTTGAGGGACGAGCTGCCGTCGCGGCGCAGGGCCGTGCGGGGCACGGGGGTGCGGATGGGTGCCGGGTCCATCTTCACGGGCGTCGGCACACGCTCCACGTCGAGCCGCGGGTCCAGCGCCGCGTCCTCGCGGGCGAGTTCGCAGACGTCCTTGGGTGGCTCCAGGAGCTGGGCGTTCCGAACCTTCGGGGTCGTGGCGCAGGCCGCGCCGACGAGGGCCAGCGCAAACGTCACGGCTGTGACAGTCAGTCGCATCTTCAAATGGTCGAGGAGGGGCAGATATCGGCGAGCGCGCAGTCGCCGCACTTCGGCTTCCGGGCGTCGCAGACGCGGCGTCCGTGCCAGATCATCAAATGGGAAAGCATCGTCCAGTCGTCGCGGGGGATGAGCGGGATCAGCGCCCGCTCCACCTTCACGGGGTCCGACTCCTTGGTCAGTCCGAGACGCTTCGCCAGCCGCTGGACATGGGTGTCCACCACTATACCCTCGTTGCGGCCGAAGGCGTTCCCGAGAACGACATTCGCCGTCTTTCGGCCGATGCCAGGCAGGGCCACGAGCGCGTCCATCTCCGCCGGCACCTCGCCGCCGTGTTCGTCGACGACACGATTGGCGAAGCCCGACAGCGACTTGGCCTTGTTGCGAAAGAAGCCGGTCGACTGGATGACCGTCTCGATCTCCTCGCGCGGCGCCGCGGCGAGTGCGGCGGCGTCCGGCCAGCGCCCGAACAGATCCGGCGTGACGAGGTTCACGCGCTTGTCCGTGCATTGCGCTGAGAGGATGGTGGCGACGGCGAGCTCGTACGGGTTGCGGTAGTCCAGCTCGCAGTGGGCGTCGGGATACAGGGCGAATAGCCGCTTCAGGACTTCGGCCGCGTGCTCCTTGAGCGCCGTGCCCCGCGGGGCCTTGGTCCGCGGCGGACGCATGGTCGCAGGACGCTTGGCGGGCCCGCGCTTCGACGCAGGCTTCGACTTCCCCGTGGACACGCGGCTCAGGCGCTGCCGGCCGCGGCTCGCCGACGCGCGGTGGCGAACGCCACGAACGCCTCCGCATCCCGCGTGTTGATCACGTCCTCCGGGCGTAGCCAGGCCTTGCGCGCCATCCCGATGCCCAAGGCCATGTTGTCGAGCCCGTCCACGGAGTGCGCGTCCGGACCGATCTCGATGCGCGCGCCAAAGTCCCGCGCGCGGCGCGCGAGTCGCCAGTCGAGGTCCAAGCGGTGCGGGTCGGCGTTCAACTCCACCGCCACGCCCAGTCGTCCCGCCTTCTCCAGCACGGCGTCCATGTCGATTGCATACGGCTCGCGCGTGAGCAGCAGGCGACCGGTCGGATGCCCCAACACTGCGATGTGCGGGTCATCCAGCGCCTTGAGCACGCGCTCGGTCATCTGCGTCTCGTTCATGCCAAGACGCGAGTGCACGGACGCAATCACGTAGTCGAAGCGATCAAGCACGGCCGTGGGATAATCGATGCGCCCGCAGGGCAGGATGTCCGCCTCGACGCCCTTCAGCACCCGGAAGTCCGAGAACGTCGCGTTGATGGCGTCGATCTCCTCGTGCTGTTGCGCCAGCGTCTCCGCTGTCAGGCCGCCCGCGTAGAACGCCGACTGCGAATGGTCGGAAATGCCGAGGTAGCTCCAGCCGCGAGCCCGCGCCGCCGCCGCCAACTCGGCGATGCTCGCGCCGCCGTCGGAGTACTGCGAATGGCAGTGCAGCACACCGCGGACCTCGTTCAGCGTGATGAGGCCCGAGAGCTCGCCCGAGGCGGCGGCCGCCGACTCCCCGAGTCCCTCACGCAGTTCCGGAGCCAGCCAGGGCAAGCCGATTGCCGCGTACAACGCAGGTTCGTCGGCCAGGTCAACCGCGGCGCCGCTGGCATCGAGCAGGTGGTGCTCTTCGAGCGTCAGCCCGCGCAGGCTGGCGCGCGCCGCGACCTCCTGCACGTGCGCCAGAGCCCCCGTGGCGCGGAACCAGGTGACGATGAACTCATCGGGAGGCACGCAGTAGAGCTGCAGGCGCACGCCGTCGTCGAAGCGGATGGACACCTTGCGCGTGCCCACGCCCACGGAGTCGCGCACACCCGGCGAATGCGCGAATGCGGCCGCCACCTTCTCGGGATCCCGCGAGCAGGCCGCCACCACCTCGAGCTCATTCACCGTCTCGCAATGCCGCCGCACGGCGCCCGCTACCTCGGCGCGCACGACGCCGGGCTGACGACGCAACGCCGCCAGTACGCGCTCGGCCTCCGCGCGCCCGTGCGGCAGCAGGATCTGCGCGCCAGACTCCTTGAGCCACGCGATCCCGCGCAGCACCTGTTCGGCCGTGCGTTCGCCAAAGCGCGGCAACTTGGCCAGCCGGCCGTCGCGGGCGGCCTCCTCGAGTTCCTGCAGCGTGTCGATGCCCAATCCTTCGTGGATGCGGCGGATGCGCGAGGGGCCGAGGCCAGGCACGCGCATCATCTCGAAGAGTCCTTCGGGCGTGCTTTCGCGCAGGCGGTCGAGGAGTTCGGAGTCGCCCTCGTCGCGCAGCTGTTCCAGTGCCTCGACGACCTCGGGGGCGAAGCGGCGCAGGTCGCGCTTGAGCAGTTCCTTCAGCGGACGCGGCTCCGCCGAGGCCAAGGCCCGCGCGGCGTCGGAGAATGGCGCGGGGACGGCCGGATCCTCGCCCTGCAGTTCCAACAGGGCGGCGATCTCGTGCAGCAGGTGGGCGGCGGCTCGGGAGTCCATCACCCGAAAGATGGCCAAATCGCGCGGGGCGGTGAAGCAGTCGGCGGGGAAATCCCCGGACGCGTCCTAGTCTTCCTTCCCCGCGAAGGTGCCGAGGTCGTCGATCAACTTGTGCAGCTGCTCCTGCGTGAGGTCGATCTCCTGCGCGGCGCCGGCGACGTCGAGCAGGCCGGCGCGCATCGACACGGCCACCTGGTTCAGGTAGCGGATCTTGGCGAGGATTTCATCGGTGTGTTTGCGCAGTCCGATGAAGCGGCGCTTCTCCGAGAGCGCTCGACGATGCCGCGCGCGCAGCTCCTCATGCGTGAGCTTGCGGGCCAGTGCGACGATGTCGTCGCGCGAGCGGCCGGCCAACGGGCCACGGTCGGGGATGCCGAGGTCGTCCCAGGCCTCGTCGGCGAACCAGAGGCGGCCGAGGAACTCGATGCCGTCGAAGGCGATGCGCACCGACACGTTGTAGCGACGCCCATCGGTCTCGATGGTCGTGATGTGCGGCTGGGTGATTTCCGACTGCAGCGACATCAGGGAGCGGTCGAGGCCTCGGTGCGGGCGAGGAAGCGTTCGACGGCGTCGAACAACTCCTCCGGTTGCTCAACATACGGTACGTGCCCGCAGTCCTCCAGCCATAGCGACTCGGCGTCCAGCGCCTCGGCGGCGGCCTTTGCGGAGGCGAGGGGGATCGGGTCCTGTCGGCCGTGCACGACCAGTGCCGGGACCCGGAGATCGCGAAGGGCGGGGATGAGGTCGAACTCACCCATCGACTCCCATACGGATTGTTGCACGCGGCCGGTGACGCGGAACGGCGTGAGGTCGCGGGCGCGACTGGGGTCGGCGAAGTAGCCGGCGACCGAGAGCTCGAAGGTGCGCTGGCGGTACGCGGCCGGGTCGGACTCCCGGAGTCCACTGGCCGCCAGTTGTTCGCGCAGTGCGGCGACTTCCGCGCCGCCTTGGCGTCGGGCGAACTCCGTCTCGAACTCCTGCCGCCAGGCGCGGGACATGGGGGCCGGGTTGATCAGCACGAGCCGCGCGGGTGCAGGGCCAGCCCGACCAGCTGCCGACTCGATCGCATAGAGCGCTGCGAGCATCGCGCCCCAGGAGTAGCCCACGAGGGTCAACGGACCATCGTGATGCTCCTCGAGCACCGCGCTGAGGTCGGCGACGTGCGTCTGCCAGGTGATCGGCGTGCGGTCATCAGTCTTGCTGCGTCCGCCGCCACGCTGGTCGTAGAGCAGGCAGTCCCGTGACTTGGCCAACTCAAGCATCTGGGGCAGCAGGTAGTCGTGATGCGCGCCGGGCCCGCCGTGCAGCACCACGAGCCGTCCAACCGACGAGTCCTGCGAGTACCGGCACCAGTACAGGGGGACTGGCGTGGTCGACGTGTAGCCGTCGGTGGTGGGTGCAGGAATCGCAGGCATCAGGGCGAGAGGAAGCTCTTGGCGACACGGGCTGTGTTCACGTGCACGCGCACCGTGTCGTGGATGTCCCGACCATAGCCACCGGCAATGGCGATTGCCACTGGCACGCCAACGCTTCGGCAGGCGTCGAGCACCATCGCATCGCGGCGCATCAAACCGTCGAAGCTCAGCTTGAGGCGGCCCAGCGTATCGCCTTCGTGCGGGTCGGCGCCGGCGAGATAGAACACAAGGTCCGGGCGCGAGACTGCCAATACCTGCGGGAGGGCCTCGCCCAGCTTTTCGAGGTATTCGCCATCGCCCGTGCCGTCCTCGAGCTCGACATCGAGCCGGCCCGCCACCTTTCGGAACGGGTAATTGCGCCGCCCGTGCATCGAGAACGTGAAGGTCTCGTCGTCGTCGGCGAAGATCGCGTGCGTCCCGTTGCCCTGGTGCACATCGAGATCCACGACGGCGGCCCGATGGATGCGGCCGCGCGCACGCAGCGCACGGACTGCGATTGCCACGTCGTTGAGCACGCAGAAACCCTCACCGTGCGCGGCGAAGGCGTGGTGCGTCCCGCCGGCGAGGTTCATCGCGATGCCTGCGGTGAGGGCGTGGGTCGCGGCTTCCAGCGTGCCACCCGCGGCGCGGAACGAGCGCTCCACCAATCCCTCGGACCACGGGAACCCAAGCGCGCGCTGTTCGGCAGCGGGCATCGTGCCGCGCAGCAGGCGCTCGATGTACGCCGCGTCGTGCACGCGCCGCACGTCCTCCAGCGGCGCACGCTCGGGGTTGTGCATCGCGGCCGCGGCCACGATGCCTTCCGCCAGGACCGCGTCGCGGAGCAAGGCGTACTTGGCGATCGGAAAGCGGTGCCCCTCGGGCAGCGCGATGACGTACTGCGCGCTGGACCAGGCGTGGAGGCTCACGCGGTCAGTCGCAGCGGCGCGGCCGCTCAGCGAACGGCACCCTCGCCCTTGAAGACCACGCCGCCCTTCATCACGAAGCTGGCGCGCTCGAGCGCGGTGACATCGCGCAGCGGATCACCCGGCACCGCCACGAGGTCGGCGAGCTTGCCAACGGCGATCGTGCCCACGCGATCCTGCCAGCCCAGCAGCTCGGCGGCCGTGCTCGTCCCGGCGACGATGGCTTCCATCGGCGTGAGGCCGCCCCATTCCACCATCAGCGTGAACTCGTGCCCGTTGCGCCCGTGCTTGCCCACACCGGCATCGGTGCCCAACGCGATGCGCACACCCGCGGCCTTGGCGATGCGGATGGCGTTGCGCATCGCGGCGCCGGCGGCGCGCGCCTTCACAGCCACCAGCGGCGGCATCTGGCCGGCATCGGCGAGCGCCAACACCGCCTCACCGGCCATCAGCGTCGGCACGAACATCGTGCCCTGCGCGACCATCAAGCGCGCGCCCTCCTCGTCGAGGAAGGAGCCGTGCTCGATACTGGCCACGCCCGCCCGCACCGCGAGCTTGATGCCCTCGGTGCCGTGCGCGTGCGCGGCGACCTTGCGGTCCAGCGTGCGCGCGGTCGAGACCATCGCGCTCAGTTCTGCCAATGTGTACTGCGAGGCCCCAACGCCCTGCGTCCCGCCGCTCAGCACGCCGGCGGTGGCGCAGGTCTTGATGACGTCGGCGCCATACTTCACCTGGTAACGCACGGCGCGGACCACCTCGTCCACGCCATCGGCGATGCCGGTTTCCGGCGTGCCGTCGAGCAGTCCCGGCCGATAGTTGTTCTCGTCGCAGTGTCCGCCGGTGATGCCCAGCGCGTGTCCGGCGGTCTGGATACGCGGTCCGGGCACGTAGCCGCCGTCGATCGCCTTGCGTAGTCCGACGTCCTCGAAGCCGAGGGCGCCAACCATCCGTACGCTGGTGAAGCCGGCCATCAAGGTGCGCCGTGCGTGCTCCACGCCAAGCGCTGCGATGAAGCCCGGGTAGTCGCTCACGTTCGCGTCGAACACGCCAGGGTCATCGAACTCGCGACCCATCAAGTGCACGTGCATATCGATGAAGCCGGGCAGCAGCGTCACATCGCCGAGGTCCACGCGCCGGGCGCCGGTCGGCACGCGCACGCTCGACGCCGGCCCGACCGCGACGATGCGGTCGTCGGTGACCACCACGACGCCGTTCTGGATGGCTGCGGCGCCGGTGCCGTCGATGATGCGAGCGGCGCGGATGGCCACCGTCCCGCTGCCGGCAGTCGGGAGGCGCTGCGCCTCGAGTGCGGAGGAGACCAGCAGCAGGGCGGCGGCGAGGAGGACGCGCATGGCATTCCCAAGGCAGAGATGAAGGGCCCAGGTGCGTGGTCGCTGCCTGGTGCGACGGGTATGTTATGCCACCGGACCACGCCCCACCAGCAACGATGACCGACGCATCCGACCTCAGCCTCGCCGCCCAGTTCGCCCGCCTCGTGTTCGACGTGTCGGCGCAGCCGAGCGCGCTGCAGGAGCATCGCGCCGCGATTCGCGCACTCTTGAAGGCAATGCCGCGAGACGGGCTGGGATTCAGCCTCTCCTCGGGTGATGCATTGACCGTGAACGGCGCACCGGTTGCCGAGTCCACCGATGACGAGGCCGAGGTGCTCCGCGCATTGGCCTCGCGCCTCAGTGCGTACGGGCTGGAACAGTTCTCACTTGGCGCCAAGTCCGCTGACGCGGACCTGCTCGATCTCGCGCGGGCCTTGGCGACCGCACCGACGCAGGCGGACCCGCTAGCGTTCTTCGCGGCACGCGTAGCCGCGGTGGACGCCCGAGGGATCCCGCGGCAGTTGCGGGCAAGGCCGTCGGACACTTCGCCAGCGATGCCAGCCGCGCCAGCGACGACTGTCGCGGGCATCGCCAGCGCCCCGGTCGTGGCCGCGGCGCAGGCAACCGGGGCCGCAGAGGGCCCCATAGGTGACTTGGAGACGCCGCTCGAGGACTCGGTGGACGAGGAGGAGATCCGCGAGAGCCCCAGCGCCGCAGATCCGCGCTCGGAGCGCCTCAAGGAGGCGCTGTCCATCCCCACGGCATCGAACCCCACCATTGCCGCCGCGCTGGAGCAACTTCACACTGCCCAGGAGGTCGCGGACCTTGCGGCGCCGCTCGGGGCGCTCATTGAAGCCGCGGACCTCGCCTTCCGCACCGGTCGCTGGCACAACCTACTCGATGCCGTCTCCGGCATCGTTGCCATCGAGTACCTGCAGCTTGAGCGCGACCCCTCGGACGAGCGCCGCCGCGAGTTCGGCCAGGCGCTGCGCAAGCTTGCCTCGCCGTTGGTGCTGCGGCAGTTCGCCATCCTGCGGCACCAATTGGCGGACGCACCGGAGCTCAAGGTCCGCGTGCAGGCGGTGCTCTACCGCTTCGGGACCGATGGGGCGGAGGCCCTGATCGACGAGTGGGCGTCGGCGCCGGACGGCACGGCGCGCGTCCACTGCCTCGTCGGCCTGCGCGGCCTGCGTCGAACGCACGACGCACTGTTCGAACTCGTGCGCGAGACCGATCACGCGATGGTTCGCGTGGCCGCCCGCTTGCTGGGCCATCTGGGTGACGTGCGGGCGGAGGGGATGCTGCTTGAACTGCAGCGGCATCCGGACCGTGCGGTGCGCCGCGATGTGGTTGCGGCCCTCGAGCACTACAAGAGCCCGACCTCGCTGGACGCCCTGGGTGTCGCCCTGCTCGACGAGTCGGTCTTGGTCCGTGCCCGCGCCGTGCACGCGCTCGCCACGCGCGGGGAGTCCGCCTTGCCGAACCTGCTGCCCTTGCTGGACTCGGAAGCCGACGCGGAGGTGCTGGCCAGCGCCGTGATGGCCCTCGCGCGCATCGGGACGCCGGACTGTGTGCAGGCCTTGGTCCGCGTCGCGACCGGCGAGAGCGCCCATGCCCGCAAGCGCTCGTCTGAGTACCGGCTCCAGGCCTGCCGTGCGCTGGTGGTGATCCGCACTCCGCAGGCGATGGCCGCCGTGCAGGCCCTGCGGGACGACCGGGACAAGGACGTACGAGCGGGCGCGCTGCGCCTGGTGGCGCAGGCGGCGCGCCGCACCACGACGTCGATGCGCGCCGTCAGCGCGCCGTAAAGTCCGTCTTCGCGCTCACCGCGCGACAGGCCGCCGCGATCAACGCCGCGGCGTGATCGAGGTCCACTAGGCTCACCATCTCGTTGGGCGAGTGCATATAGCGGTTCGGCACCGACAGCAGCGCCGTCGCCACGCCCTGTCGCGCGAGATGGATCGCGTCGGCGTCGGTGCTGGTCTCGCGGCCCGCGGCGTGCAGCGTGAACGGGATGCGCAGTGACTCCGCCGTGTCGCGCAGGATACTGAAGGCCACGGGCGAGACCACGGAACCGCGCGTCAACACCGGGCCACTGCCCAAGGGCGAATGTCCCAACTCCTCCTTCTTCACGCCGGGATGGTCGGTGGCGAAGGTGACATCCACCACGACAGCCATCGCCGGGTCCACGCGCTCGGCGCCGACCAGCGCGCCACCGCCGCGGTACGCGATCTCCTCCTGCGTGGTCGCCACCGCCACCACGCGCGCCTCGCCGGGCTCCGCCGCGTAGCGCCGCAGCGCCTCGAGCACCACGAACGCGCCGATGCGGTCGTCGATCGAGCGCGACACGATGCGGTCGTTCGGAAAATCCAGGCTGCGTGAGTCAATCACGCCGGCGTCGCCGATGGAGAGCATCGCCTCGGCCTGCGCGCGGGTCGTGGCCCCGACGTCCACCCAGAGGTCCGTCATCTTCGAGGCCTTCTCGCGCTCGTCGGGCTTCATCAGGTGGATGGGCTTCTTGCCCACCGCGCCCATCACCTCGCCCTCGCGGCCCTGGAAGCGGATGCGCTGCGCGACCAACACCTGCGGGTCCCAGCCACCGATCGGCGCGATGTAGACGAAGCCGTCGTCATCGATGTAGGTGACGATCACGCCGATTTCGTCGATATGGCCGGCGAGCATGATCGTCGGGCTACCCTCGGGGTTTACCACGGCCATCGAGTTGCCGTGTACGTCGCCACTGACCTCGGCGGCGAAGCCGGCGGCCTCGTCGCGCCAGACCTTCGCGGCAGCGGCCTCGTAGCCGGAGGGACCCGGGGTGTCGAGCAACTGCTTCAGGAACTTGATGGCGTTCGGCTTCAGCATCTAGGCGTCCTCTATGCGTGCAGCGTCGCCGCGCGCAGCGGCGCGGCGTAGTGGGGATCCACGGGGGAGAACAGCGAGGGGTTGAACAGTCGCGCCATCACCTCGATGCCGTCGATCACGCGCGGGCCGGGCCGGCTGACCAACGCGTTGGCATCGAGCGCGAACACCAGGCGCTCGCGCGACCAGGCCCATTCGGGCAGGGCCAGCAGGCGCTGCGCCTCGTCGAGTGAGGATTGCAGGTCGTAGCCGCAGGGCGCGATGAGCAGGATCTCGGGATCAGCGTCACGCAGCTGCTGCAGCGTGAACGTGCGCGAGTGTTCGCCCGCGGTGGCGAGCACGTCGATGCCCCCGGCGCGCCGAACCATCTCTGGTACCCAGTGGCCCGCTGCAAAGATTGGATCGCCCCATTCGATGACGGCCACGCGCGGCCGCGGGGCCTTCGCCGCCTTGAGCGTCTCGTGTACTAGGCGCATCCGTGCCCGCGCTCCCGCGAGCAGTTCCTCGGCCTCGTCCTGCGCGCCCAGGGCCTCCGCCGCGCGCGCGATGTCGTCGAGCACGCCGTCCAGTGTCGTGGCGCTCAGCGACACGACGCTCGGCGAGGGATCGAGCCGCGCCGCCAGCGCGCGCACGTCGGTCTCCACCACTGCACACACATCACAGAGCGCTTGCGTGAGAATCAGGTCAGGACGCAGGTCGCGAATGCGGTCCTCGAGCAGCTGGTAGAGCGGCGCGCCCCCGTCCATCAAGGCACGCACCTGCCGGTCGATCTCGTCGGGCGCCGCGTTCGCATCCACCGACGTTGTCGTCACGCGTACGCGCGAATCCACGACGGCCGGATAGTCGCAGCAGTGCGTCACCCCAACCAGCGATTCCATTGCGCCGAGCGCGGCCACGATCTCCGTCGCGCTCGGCAACAGCGACACCACGCGCATCAGCGTCGCACTTGGGGAACGGGCAGCATCAGCAGGGCGAACACGAAGGCCAGCATGCCCAGCGCGAGCATCGACACCGGACCGCCCGCGTAGTGCAGCACGATGCCGAACAACGCCACGCCTTCACCGAAGGACCAACCGATCAGCGTCAGCAGGCCCTTCTGCGCCGGCGCGGCGACCTCGACCTTGGGCCGCAGGAACATCGCCGAGAGCACCGAGGCACCGATCAGCACCCACAGTACGTAGCGCAGGGAATCGATGGGCAGCACGATGGAGTTCGCTGTCCCCGTACCTCGCTGGTAGAGGGCGATGGCGGCGAAGGTAAAGACGCCGGCGACCAGTCCGACGCGTACGATGAAGAGTTGCTTGCTGGGCATCGCCTACCTCCGTTCGTAGACCATCGCGCCGCCGACCCAGGTGGACAGCACGTGGGTCTGCAGGATCATCTCGGTGGGCACGCGCATGATGTCCTGGTCGAGCACGACGAAGTCGGCGCGCTTGCCGGGCGTCAGCGATCCGAGCTCCGCTTCCTGAAACGCGGCGTAGGCCGGCCACAGGCTCATCGAGAGCAGCGCTTCCTCGCGCGTCATGCGCTGCTCCGGGAACCAACCACCCGCCGGCCATCCCGCGGCGTCCTGCCGCGCGACGGAGGCGTTGAAGGAGATCAGCGGGTTCACGTACTCCACCGGGAAGTCCGAGCCGTTGGGGATGACGACGTTCGTCGCGAGCAGCGAGCGCCAGGCGTAGGCACCGCGCAGGCGCGTCTCCCCCAGGCGCGTGCCGGCCCAGTACATATCGCTGGTCTGATGCGACGCCTGCATCGAGGGGATGACGCCCAGCTTGGCGAAGCGCGGGATGTCGTCGGAGTGCAGGATCTGCGCGTGCTCCACGCGGAAGCGATGGTCGGCCGTTGGGCGTGCCGCCAGCGCGGCCTCGTAGGCGTCGAGCACCAAGCGATTCCCGCGGTCGCCGATCGCGTGGGTGTTCACCTGGAAGCCCGCGGCAAGCGCGCGGCCTGACACCTCCTGGATATGCTCGGTGCGCGAGACCAACAGGCCGTTGGTGCGTGGGTCGTCGCTGTAGGGCTCGAGCAGCGCCGCGCCGCGCGAGCCGAGCGCGCCGTCCTGATACAGCTTGACGCTCCGCACCCAGAGCATGCCGTTGTGGCCGGCGACCATCGGGCCGCGGCGGAACCAGGCCTCGATGGTCGGCGCGTGGTCGGAGATCATCGCGTAGAGGCGGATGTTGAGCGCGCCCTCGCGACCCAGCTCCTCGTAGGCCGCCAGCACGCCGGCCGAGGCGCCGGCGTCGTGCACACCGGTGAGGCCCCAGCGATGCATCTCGGCGATCGCCGCGCGGACATTCTCCTTCACCTGCGCCGGCGTCGCGGCGGGAATGACGCGGCGGATGAGTCCCTGCGCGTTGTCGATCAGCACGCCCGTGGGTGCACCGCGCTCATCCTTGATGATCTCGCCACCCGTCGGGCTGGCCGTGCTCGACGTGAGGTTGGCGAGCCGCATCGCGGCGGCGTTCGCGAGGCCGGCGTGTCCGTCCACGCGCGTCAGCATCACCGGATGGTCGGGCACGGCGCGCGTAAGCGCCTCGTGCAGGGGCCAGCGCGTGTCGCCCCAGTCGTTCTGGTCCCAACCGCGTCCGAGGATCCACTCACCCTTGGGCGTCGTCCGCGCGCGGTCCACCACGCGCGCGATGACTTCTTCGTACGAGCGCGTCTCCATCAGGTCCACGTTGCGCAGGCGTTCGCCGAGCCCGGCGACGTGCGCGTGGGCGTCGGTCATCCCGGGGATCACCGTGCGACCGCCGAGGTCGATGGTCCGGGTGCTGGCGCCGGTCAGCGCCTTGGCGCCGGCGGCGTTGCCGGCAAACACCACGCGGCCGCCCCGAACTGCGATGGCGTCCACCACCGGTCGCGACTGGTCGGCCGTGTAGATGCGGGCGTTGGTGATGACGAGGTCGGCCGGGGCGTTCGCGGCCGACGGTGCCTGCGCGAGCAGCGTGAGCGGGGCGAACGCGAGCGCGGCGCGACAGATGGAAATGCGTGTCATGGATTCGATTGGGGAGCGTGGCGCGGATGACAACCCGATGAGTTTCGCTGGAATGACGGGACGGCGCCAGTTGCAGCGTATTGTCATCGCCGCTGGACGTGGCCTGCCGCGGCCGGGGACCGCTGCGGCGCGTCCCGCCCTAGCGCCTGTGTTCGCCCGGCGCTTCTCTTGGCGTATGGCAGACTGCCCCACATCGCCGCCGTGAGCGCCCGTCGCATCGTCGTCGCCGGACTCGGCGCGGCCGGGGCTGCCGCCGCGTGGCGGCTCGCCCGTCAGGGCCACCACGTGATTGGATTGGACCGTTGGCGGCCGCCGCATTCGAACGGTTCGTCCCACGGCGACACGCGCGTCACGCGCGCGACCGCGTGGGAAGGCGCCGCCTACGTGCCGCTGGCCGCACGGGCACACGAGCTCTGGGACGAACTCGAGTCGGTTTCCTCCCGGAAGATTCGCCAGCGATGCGGGGCGCTCTTCATCGGCGAAGCGCAGGAAGAGATCGTGGCCGAAACCCTGCGTTCGGCCGCTGACTCCGATGTGCCGGTTGTGGAAGTCGATGCCTCGAGCGCCGCTTCGCGCGCACCCGGACTGCGATTGTCACCGCGCAGTGTCGTTGTGGAGGATCCGGGCGCCGGCGTGCTCCTGCTGGACGACGCGCTGTCCGCGATGCTCAGCACCGCAGCTGCGGCCGGCGCAGACCTGCGTTTCGATGAACCGCTACTTTCGTGGGATGCGCGCGACTCGGGAGTCGCAGTGCGGACCGTGCGCGGCGAGCTCGAGGCCGATGCCTTGATTCTCGCACTCGGCGCGTGGATGCCGCCGATGCTGGCCCCGCTCGGCCTGCGGCTCGAGATCGAACGGCAGACGATGCATTGGTTCGAGTCCGCTAGCGAGGAGGACGAGCAGCGTCCGGTCCTGATCGTCACCGACGGCAACGACCACGCCACCGTGATCTTTCCCGCGCGGAACGGACTCGTGAAGGTTGCCGGTCACGGAAGCCCGGATCGTGTCGCGCGTCCCGAGGACGTGGACCGCGAGATCCACGCGGCCGACATCGCTGCGGTGCAGGAGACACTCGACCGATGGCTCCCGGGGCGCCACGGCGCGCATCGCGAAGCCAAGACCTGTCTCTACACACGCACGCCGAGTGGCCACTTCATCGTGGATCGGCATCCTGAGCACGCGCAGGTGGTGCTGGCCAGTCCCTGCAACGGTTTCGGATTCAAGTTCGCACCCGCGCTTGGGGAGCTCGTCGCCGCGATGGTCGACGGCGACGAGTCCCCGCTGCACTGGCCGGGTTGGCGGCTCGCTAGCGCTGCTTCGAGCTGAGCCAGGCTTCGCGGAAGGCGCGCTGCGCCGCGGATGGCGCGGTGCCCGTCTCCTCGATCGGCAAGACCTCGAGTCGCGGGTTGGACTGCAGCGTGAGCTGGCCGCTGCGATCCCCGCCCCGCGACCGCCAGCTCACCACGATGACATCGCCGGGACGATGTGACGCAAGCACGGCGTTCACGTCGGCCGTGGACCCGATCCCTCGGCCGTCCATCGACAGCAGCCGGTCACCCGCGTCCAGTCCGAGTGCGTACATCGGCGTCCCAAAGGTGGTAGGGCCAGCCACGACGACCTCACCCTCGAATCCCGAGAGCCGGGTGTCGCCCATCCACGCCTGCTGCGCTTGTGCCGGTCGCAGCACGAAGCCTGCTGCTGCGAGCAGGCGCGGGTAGTCGGGCAGTTCACTGCCGCGCACATACCGGTCGAAGAAGTCCTTTGCGAACGCCGCGTCGCCGCTGACCTCGGCGAGCGCGGCCTCGACGTCCGCCACGGTGTAGCCGCGGACGGGCGCCAGCGACGACGTCTGCGGCCCGAAGCGCCGCCACATCGTGCGCATCACGTCATCCAGCGTGCGCGCCGGCGTGCGCGCGCGCAGGGTCAGGTCCAGCGCCAGCCCGATCGCCTCGCCGTACGTGTAGTACGAGATGAACATGTTGGCGCGGTTGTTCGGGTCGATGCTCGTCGCCGCATCCACGAACGGCGCCTGCTGGCTCATGCCCACGGGGCCGAAGAAGCGCCGCCCTGGGTGCTGCGAGACGGTGTTGATGGCGCCGGAGATGCGCTGCGCGTACTGCGGCGTGTCCATGATGCCCGCCCGGCGGATCACCAGCGGCCCGTAGTAGTTCGTGAAACCCTCGGCGAACCACAGCTCGCCGCTCATGTTGGCATCGCTGAAGTCGAAGGGCTCCAGCGCCGCGGGCCGGATGCGCTCGACATTCCACGCGTGGAAGAACTCGTGGCTCACGGTGCCGAGCAATCCTGCCGCCGAGCGTGCGAGCGAATTGCCCGAGGTCAGCGACGTCGAGTTGCGATGCTCCATCCCGTCGCCGGAGCAGTTGGGACGGTAGCAGGCGATGAACGTGTACGTGCCGTAGTCGAAGCGCGGCAACTCACCGAACACGGCGGTCATCTCGTCCACCACGCGCTTGGTCAGGTCGGCAAAGTTCGCGGCCTCGTCAGCGGTGCCCAGGTGGTTCAGTGCCAGTCGGATCGTCTGCTGGCGTTGACCGCTGCCCACCTGCCACTCCCGGATGTCGAGTCGGCCGAGGTGCGTCGGCGAGTCCATCAGGTACTGCAGGTGCGGGGCGCGGAACGTGTAGCGATCCGTCGTTGGGGCCAGCTGTGTCGCGACGCGCCACGAGCTGTCGGGCGGCACGAAGGTGACGATGATGCCGCGGTTGGCCAACGCCGGCGCGTAGGCCAGCGTGGCCGGGATGTTGAGGTGCGCGCGTGACTCATCCACCCCCGCGTAGGTGCCGTCCGCGCGGTCGGCAAAGAGCGTGTAGGCCACATCCACGCGGCCGCGATGCCCCCGCACCTCCCAGACGTTTGGCCGGACGCGCTGCACCTCGAGCGCACGTCCCGCGCCGTCTGTGGCACGGAACGCGTAGACGTTCTTGGAAAAGTCGTGCGCCGCGTAGCGGCCCGGTGAACTGCGGGCCATCCGCAGCTCCAGCGGCCCCGAGGGCACATCGCGATAGCTGATCGAGACCTCGGCCTCGTGATGCACGGCATTCGGGAAGCGCACTTCGATGCGCGTGTCGTTCGCGGATGCGGCGGGGGTCGCCTGTGCGGCCAGCGAGCCGGAGGCGAGACAGAGCGCGGCGAGCAGGGCAGTGGTCTTGGGCATCGGTCGGATTGGCACGCGGAGGGTCGGGAAGATCGACCGGAGGACGCTCGCAGCGGCGAGCGCCACGTCGGCCGGGACGAGGCTGTGACGTAGGAAAGATTGCGCGACGAGGAGGCTCGGCGCGACACTCCGGCATGCGATTGATCGCCCTCGCCCTGCTATTCGTTGGCGTCGTGGCCTGCGTTGACGATGACGACGTGCAGGTCATCGCGCACCGCGGGGCGTCCTGGGACGCACCGGAGCACACCTTCGCCAGTTGGGACCTGGCCCTGCGCCACGACGCCGACTGGCTCGAGTTCGACCTGCAGCAGGCGGCCGACGGCCAGTTGGTCGTGCTGCACGACGAGACCTTGGACCGTACGGCGCGCGGGCCGGTCGACGACTGCCGGGGCGACGTGCGCAGCAAGACGCTGCGGCAACTTGCCGGCTGCGACGTTGGCGTCTGGTTCAACGCGGACCACCCAGATCGCGCGTCGGATGCCTTCATCGGCGCGCGGATTCCCACGTTCGATGAAGCGCTCGCGCGCTTCGCGCCGAGGGCGCGGCTGTACATCGAAATCAAGAATCCTGACGAAGCGCCGGGGATGATCGACTCACTGCTTGCCGCACTCGGGCAGCACGGCCTGCTGATGCCAGAGGCAATCCGGCGGCGCCTGCTCGTGCAGTCCTTCAGCGCGGCGGCACTGCGTGAGCTGCACAGCAAGGCGCCACGGCTGCGCCTCGTGCAGCTGCTCGATGATCCGATCCCTGCGGATTCATTGGACGCCCGGTTCGCGGCTATCGCCGGCTACGCGGTGGGCGTCGGTCCGTCGCGTCGTATCGTCTCGGCACGTTTCGTCGAGCGCGCGCACGTGGCCGGGCTCGTCGTGCACCCGTACACGGTGAACGACTCCACGGTGATGGTCTATATGCTGGGGCTCGGGGTCGACGGGATGTTCACCGATCGACCCGACTTGATCCGGCGGCTAGTCAGCCGCTAGCCGGCTCGGCCGCCGACTCGTCGCGCGCCTCGCGAATCATTGCGATGGCCGAGATGTTCACGGCCACGTCCCCGACGGGCTTGTTCTCCGCAACCAGCACCGCCTTGCTGATGCCCACGAACTGGCCGCAGTGGTGCAGGTAGTCGCTCATCCGCTGCATCGGGGCCAGCGACATCGTGCCGCGCAGCGACTTGCCGCCCACCAGGTGCAGCTCCACCTCGCGCTCGCCCTGGCCGGAACCGGCCGGACCCACAACCGCCATGTTCGCGTCGGGCGCCGTCACCAGCACCGCCAACGCCGTCTGCACGATCAGGTGACCGCGCGCCTCCTGCAGCTTCGGTCGATGCGCGTCCACCATGTTCACGAAGCCGCCCTTGCGGCTGCCGAGGAACGCAACCAACGACATATCCTCGGCGATGTGGATTGCGCCTTCGACGAGATTGCCGTCGCGAAGGATGATGTGGAGGCGCTTACTCTCTCTAGTGCGCTGGCGTCCGGTGGGAGCAGTCATTGGGTCGGGCAGCTGAGGTCTGAGGTACTGACGAGCCACGCCTGTGAACGATACGCCCACTTGCGGGCGAGACCGGCCGTGTTCGAGGCTTCGGGATGCAGAACATAGGTGTTTGGCGGCCAGTCTGCCTCATTGCGGCGCTTGCCCTCACGGCCGGGACGGCGGCGTCGCAGCGACGCGCCCCCGAGGCAGCCACCCTCGGGGCACGGGAGCGACCGCCAGTCTCGGCCGCGGTGACCGGGTTGCGATTCGTCGTGAGCGTCGGCCCGCAGCAGGTGTCCGACGGCCTGCTCGAGCTGCGCGCGGAGTTCGCAGTTCAGGGAACTGGGCCCGTGCTGCTCTCGATGCCGGCGTGGACACCGGGTGCGTACGAGATCGCAAACCACGCTCGCAGCGTGATGGGGTTCGCTGCCACGCAGGCCGGTCGACCGTTGCGTTGGGACAAGCTCGATCCTGACACCTGGCGCGTCTGGCCGCAGCGATCGGGTCGAGTGGAGCTGCGCTACCGAGTGCGCGCAGAGCGTCTCGATGTTGCCGGTAGTTGGCTGACTGAGGGCTTCGGCTTCTTCAACGGCACCAACCTGTTCCTCGAGGTCGAGGGGCGCCCTCACACTCCGGCGCTGGTCGCCATCGATGTCCCAAGCGACTGGCGTGTGACCACGGGCATGACGCCACACGACTCCACCAACGTCTTTCGCGCCGAGGATGTGCACGACCTGATGGACCATCCCGTGTTCGTCGGTCGCTTCGACCTCGACTCTGCGCTGGTGGGCGAGCGCTGGATGCGTCTGGCGACCTGGCCCGAGGGAAGTCTCGCTGGCGCTCGCCGCGCCGCACTCTGGGATGCCGCGATGCGCAGTGTCGAACCCATGGTCGCCGTCTTCGGCGACCTGCCTTGGCGGAGCTACACGATCCTGCAGGTGGCGCATCCGGACGTGCCGGGAATGAGCGCACTCGAGCACAGCGAGAGCGAACTGGCGCTGGTGGGCAGTTCCTTCCTCGACGAACCCTTCGTGCTCAGCATCCACGCGCACGAGATTGTGCACGCGTGGAACGTGAAGCGCCTGCGGCCATCAGAACTCGTACCGTACCGCTACGACCGCGCGCAGCCCACGCCGTGGCTCTGGGTGAGCGAAGGCATCACCGACTACTACGCCGACTTGGCGCTGCTGCGAGGTGGCATTCGCGATGAGTCCGCCTTCCTCTCCGCTACACTCGACAAGATCGAGAGCGTGACCGCGCGCCCACCCACCGCGCTCGAAGACGCCTCGCTGCAGGCGTGGATCGGCATCGAGGACGGCACCGGCGACCTCTACTACGACAAGGGATCGCTCGCAGGTCTGGCCCTGGACATCCTGATCCGCGACGCCAGCGCAAATGAGCGCTCGCTCGACCACGTGGTGCGTGAACTCTACGACGGCACGTATCGCGCGGGGCGCGGCTTTACGCACGATGATTTCTGGAACGCCGTCGCACGCGCGACGCGCGGGCGCGCCTGGGGCGACTTCGAGCGCCGCTATCTCGACGGCCGGGACACGTATCCCTGGGCTGACTGGCTGCAACGAGGAGGATGGCGGCTCGTCGAGGACTCGATCGCCGAACCGCGGCTCGGCGTCCTGTTGCGCGAGCATCCTGACGGTGTGCTGGTCTCCGCCGTCGACCCCGAGGGCGCTGGCGCCCGCGCGGGCCTGCAGATCGGTGACGTGATCACGGAACTGGGTGGGCGCTCGGTGCTCGACCCCGGGTTTGGGGACTACTGGCGAGGCGTGTGGGGCCGCCGGCCCGGCGCGATGCTGCCGATCCGCGCCACGCGCGCGGGCCAGTCGCTGGTGTTGAGCGCGACCGTGGAACTGCAGCCGCGCGTCGAGCGACGCATCGAGCCCGATCCCAACGCTGACGCGAAGGCGCGGCGCATCCGTGCCGGCATCCTCGCCGGCACGCCAAGGCCCTGACTAGCGGCCGCTGCGATATCGACGAAAGCGCTCAATCACCGTCGGATCGCGCGGCGTCCGTGGCTCGGTCATCACCCGCTCCACGGCATCGATGTCGCGCGGCACGCCGCTGCTCGGCCGGAGCACGCCGTTCGCGGTGACGAGGTAGTCGTCCTCGATCCGCACGCCGATGCCCGCGTAGCGCGTGAACGCCGCGGCGATCTTGGCGAGGTACGCGCGGTTCCGCGGTGTGTCCGGCATCGCCTCGGCGAGATTCTCGCGCACGTAGATGCCGGGCTCGAGTGTGAACGCGCTACCCACGCCGATCACGCCCGTGGCGTAGTACTGGTCGGGGTCGTGCACCTCGAGCCCGATGCCGTGCCCGAGCCCGTGCATATAGAAGAGTCCGATCTGCGGGCACTGGCGCGCGCGCGCGGCCGTACCGCAGTCGTAGGTGGCGCCGGGTGACTCGATCAGTCCCAGCCGCGCCAGCCCCTCGCGCAGCACCGCGGTCGAGGAGTCCGTCATCGCCCGCGCGGCATTGCCGACCCGCACCTGACGTTCGGCCGCCAGCTGGGCGGCGAGCACCACCTGATAGATGTCGCGCTGCGCATCGGTGAACCGGCCGCTCACGGGAATCGTGCGCGTGATGTCCGCCGAGTAGCCATCGAAGGACGCCGCCATGTCCATCACGACGAGGTCGCCCGCCTTGGTGACGCGGCTGTTCTCGTTGTAGTGCAGCGTCGTGCTGTTGGGGCCCGACCCGAGAATGCTCAGGTAGCCCGGGCCGTCCGCGCCCTCGGCCCGCCACGCGTGCTCGGCTGCCGCCTGCAGCTCGAACTCGCCTACACCCGGTTGCGCGAGGCGAAACGCCGCGAGGTGCCCGCGTGCGGAAATCTCCGCGGCGATGCGCAGCCGATCGAACTCTGCCGCCGACTTCACGCCACGCAGCGCCTGCACCGCCTCCGACGCATCGGTGACACTGCGAGGCGCATAACGCTCGCGTAGGGCGAGCAGGCGTTGCGTGTGCACCGTCAGCGAGTGCTCGGCGCCGCCGAAATCACCGACTACGTGCAGCGATTGTTCGTCGCGGAGCAGGGAGTCGAGCACCTGGTCCAGCGCCCGTACGTCTCGGCCTTCGAGCCCGAAGGCCGCGCGCGTGCCGTCCACGCCGACGCGCTTGCCGTTCCAGACCTCCTGGGCCGGATTGCGCTGCCGCACGAACAGGAGTTCCTGCGCCTTGCCGCCCTTCACGACAAAGAGCAGCGCGGCGCCCGGCTCGCGCAGGCCAGTCAGATAGAAGAACGACGCCGACTGCACCCAGGGCAGGTAGTCCGGCGTCGGTTCCACGGCGCCGTACACGAGCACAACGCCATCGCCGATGGAACGCGCCAAGGCGGCGCGTCGAGCGGCGAATTCCTGCTGCGAGATCGCGAGGTCGGACTGCGCGGCGACTGGGGACGCCGCGAGGCCGAGGCAAACGGCAAGTGCAACAAGGCGATGGTTGTTTCGCATGGCGAAGGCGTGGGAGAGAGGCCGACGATACCCCCGTAAGATGCTCCCGGCACGCCCACAGCGCCCGTCCCAGCACCAAGCGGACCACCTGCGTAGACTCCAAGCGGTACCTCACCAACACCCGGAGTCTTGTCACGATGTCCTGGCGTTCCCTTCGCGCAGCGACCCTGCTCGCCGGCGCCTTCGCGCTGCCGCTCGCGGCACAGCAGCGGCTCACATCCCCGCAGCAGTTCTTCGGCCACGAGATCGGGGCCGACTACGTCCTCCCCAACTACTCGAAGTTCGCTGAGTACTGGACGAAGCTCGCCGGCGAGACGGACCGGATGGTGCTCGACACCATCGGCCTTACCGCCGAGGGCCGGCCCCAGCTCATGGCGATCGTCTCCTCGCCGGAGAACCTCCGGAACCGCGAGCGTTATCGGCAGATCGCCGAGCGCCTGGCGCGGGCCGAGGGCGTGACCGACGCGCAGGCGCGCCAGCTGGCCACCGAGGGCAAGGGCATCGTCTGGGTGGACGGCGGCCTGCACGCCACCGAGGTGCTGGGCGCGCAGCAGCTGATCGAGTCGAGCTGGCAGCTCATCTCCGGCAACGACGCGGAGACGACGCGTTTCCGCAACGACCTCATCGTGCTGTTCGTGCACGCCAATCCCGACGGGATGGAGCTCGTCAGCGACTGGTACATGCGGAACTCGAACCAGCGCCAGCGCTCCACCGGCGGCGTGCCGCGGCTCTACCAGAAGTACATCGGGCACGACAACAACCGCGACTTCTACCTCGCGTCGCAGCCCGAGTCGGAGAACATGAACCGCGTGCTCTACACGGAGTGGTATCCGCAGGTGATGTACAACCATCACCAGACGGGCCCGGCGGGCACCGTGATGTTCGCGCCGCCGTTCCGTGACCCGATGAACTTCAACATCCATCCGCTGATCCGCACAGGGCTCGACGTCGTCGGCGGCGCGATGCACAACCGCTTTGTGCAGGAAGACAAGGGCGGCGTGACCATGCGCCTCGGCGCCGGCTACTCCACCTGGTGGAATGGCGGCCTGCGCACGACGGTCTACTTCCACAACATGATCGGCCTGCTGACGGAGACCATCGGCAACCCGACGCCGATCTCGATTCCGTTCATCGCCTCGCGGCAGATTGGCAGCGCCGACCTCCCGCTGCCGGTGAAGCCGGGCGAGTGGAAGTTCCGCCAGTCGGTCGAGTATTCGGTGACGGCCAACAAGGCCGTGTGGGACGTCGTCGCACGCAACCGCGAGACCTTCCTGTACAACATCTGGAAGATGGGCAACGACCGAATCGCCGAGGGCAATCGCGACAGCTGGACCGTGTGGCCCAAGCGCATCGCGGCGGCGGAGGCCAAGATCGACGCCGAGAACCGTGCGCGCCGCGCGCAGCAGCAGGGCGACAACCCGATGGCCTTCCTCGGCGGCTTCGGCAACGCGGCGCAGTCGCGCAGCGGGGCCGCCGCGCAGGAGATGATGGCTGTGCTCGCCGATCCGGCGAAGCGCGACCCGCGGTCCTACGTGATCCCGGCGGACCAGCGTGACTTCCCGACGGCGGTGCGCTTCATCGTCGCGCTGCAGAAGAACGGCATCGACGTGCATCGCGCCACGGCGGCGTTCTCGCACGGCGGCAAGCGCTATCCGGCGGGCTCGTACGTGGTGAAGGTCGGCCAGGCCTTCGGCGCGCACGTGCTCGACATGTTCGAGCCGCAGGATCATCCGAATGACTTCCGGATCCCCGGCGGCCCGCCGACGCCGCCCTATGACAACGCCGGCTGGACCTTGGCGATGCAGATGGGCGTGAAGTACGACCGCGTGATGGACGCGATTGATGGGCCCTTTGAGAAGATCGCGCCGACCAACCGCGTGTCGCCGATGGCTGGCACCGTCGCGAGCGGCTCCACTTGGGCACTATCGGGCGCGACCAACGACGCGTTCATCGCCGTGAATCGCCTGCTGAAGGCCAACGTGGCGGTGTCGCGCAAGGCGGACGGCAGCTGGATCATCCCGGCGACGGGCGCGAGCCGCCCGATTGTCGAGCGCGCCGCGCGTGAGCTCGGGCTCTCGTTCACGGCCGGCAACGCCAGCGGCGCCACGCCCGTGAAGGCGATGCGCATCGCGCTCTGGGACCGTTACGGCGGCTCCATGCCCAGCGGCTGGACGCGCTGGCTGCTCGAGCAGTACGAGTTCCCGCACACGGTGGTGTTCCCGCAGGAGCTCGACGCCGGCAACCTGAACGCCAAGTACGACGTCATCATCTTCCCCGACGGCGCCATTCCCGCCATGCGTTCCGGCGACGGCCCGGGCGGTGGCCGCGGATTCGGCGGTGGTGGCCCGAACCCCGAGTCCGTGCCCGAGGAGTGGCGCAAGGCGCTGGGCAACGTGACACAGGAAACCACGCTGCCGCAGCTCAAGCGCTTTGTGGAGGCCGGCGGTGCGGTCATCACGATCGGCAGCTCCACCAACATCGCCGGACACTTCGGCCTGCCGATGAGCGACCACCTGGTGCAGAAGATGCCGGACGGTGGCGAGCGTGGGCTGGGCAGCGAGCAGTTCTACGTGCCGGGTTCGTTGCTCGAGGTCGCGGTGAACAACCAGACCGCCGGGGCGATGGGGATGGAGGACCGCGCCATCGTGATGTTCGACAACAGCCCCGTGTTCCGCCTGGCGCCCGATGCGGTGGCCAAGGGCGTGACGCCGATTGCCTGGTTCGACACGGCGACGCCGCTGCGTAGCGGCTGGGCCTGGGGCGAGAACTTCCTCGAGGGTGGCGTGGCGGCCGCCGATGCCAAGGTCGGACGCGGCATGGTCCGGCTGATCGGCCCCGAGGCGCTGTTCCGCGCGCAGCCGCACGGGACGTTCAAGTTGGTGTTCAACGGGTTGATCGGGACCCGCTAAGCAACCCTGCGGCGGAGGGGGCGGTCCAATGCTCGTGCTCCCTTCGCCGACTCGAATGCTTGTCTCCTGCGCCGTCGTGCTCTTGGTCCTCGGACCAGCGAGCGCGGCGGCGCAGGCCATTTCACTCACGCGCCCCGTGGCGCAGTTCGCGGAACCGTTCAGCTCCGTGCGCGGCGTGCGGGAACTCCCGGACGGCCGCGTCTTGGTGGCGGACTACATCGAGAATCGTGTGGCGCTCGTGGACCTCTCGCGCGGCACGAGCGTCGACGTGCTGACCGACGGCGGCGGTCCGCGCAACGTGCGGCTCCCGATGGGTCTGGTCGCACTCGGCGATTCCACGGCGGTGCTGGACGTGGGCAACTCACGCCTTGTCGTGGTTGCGCCAGATGCAGCGGTGGTGCGGGCGACCGTCGTGGAACGCCCTGGCCGGATGGGCGTGCGCGGCCTACTACGTGATGGGTCCTGGGCGTACGCCGTGCCGGCCTGGGCCGAGGGGCCAGCCGCGCTGCCGGATGACTCGGTACGCATCGTGGCGTGGCAGCCCGGCAGCGATCGCGAGACCACGCTGTTCACGGTGCAGGGCACGCGGTACCGCAAGGACCGAAGCCCGTCGCAGGAACCGCGTATCCCCACCGTCGGCTTCGCAGGTCAGGATGCGTGGCTCGTGACTGCGGACGGCGGCATCCGCGTGGTCCGGCACTCTCCCTACCGGGTGGAGCGGCGTGCGCCGGACGGCACGTGGAGTCGCGGCCCCGTGCAGGCGGCCGAGCCGCGGCCGGTCACGCCTGCGGACAAGCGTCGATTCGTCAGGGAGTTTGCTGCGACGAACCCCATTTCCGGGCGCGGCGAAAACGGTGGAATGGGTCGCGACGCGCTCCCGGACGACCGACAGGTCGCGCGGCAGGTGGAGATCACCGAATGGGCCGTGTCGCACGCGTCCTTCCAGGCGAACGGCGTGTTCGCCGCGCCAGGAAATCGCCTATGGGTTTCGCGCGACGGCGACCCGACGCGGCCTGCGCGATACGACGTATTCGACGGCGAGGGTCGCCGTGTGCAGGAGGTGACGCTGCCGGCAGGACGTCGCGTGGTGCAGGTGACGTCGCGTGGGGTGTACGTGCTCCGTGAGAACGCGGATGGCGAACAGTTTCTGGAGCGCTACGCGTTGCCCTGAGGGGAAGAGCTTCGCGCCGCGTGTCCGCGCTGCCGGCGCGTATCTTTGGCCGATGCATCAGCGCCTGCCAATCGCCCTGCTGGGGCTCGGGGCCATCTCCGTGGCGACCGCATACGGATTGGCGTTCGGCGAGGTCACCGGCGCTCTGGGTCCCTGGTGCCTGGCCTTCGGTGCCATGCTCACGCTGGCAGGATTGGGATTGCTCGGCGCCGGACCGCGCGCGCCGCGCCTGCAGGCCGCCGTGCTGCTGGCCTGCTCCTTCACCTTCGCGGGCTTCGCGCTCGCGCTTGCGGCGGCGGCCCCCGAGGCTGCCGGGCCGATGTTGCTCGGCCTTCCGCGATCCACTGCAGTGCTCCTGCTGCTTGCGGGCGCCGTGCCGTTGATCCTCCTGCCGCTGGCCTACGCCTGGGCCTTCCCGCGTGAGGTTGATCGCGCGGACACCGCGAGTCGGGACTGACGTCATCGTGTCTCGCCAATCCGTCATCGTCGCCGTCGGCCTCGCGTACTTCCTTGCCTGCGCGGGCATCGGCTGGCTGGCCGCACGCCGCACGCGCACGGCCGAGGACTTCTTCGTGGCCGGTCGGAGCATCGGCCTGCTGCCGTTCGCGCTCGCGGCGATGGCCTCCACGCTCTCGGGCTTCGCCTTCATCGGTGGGCCGGGACTCGTGTACGCCGTCGGCTTCACCGCCGTGTTCATCATCCTGCCGGCGGCGCTGACGAACACCTACGGCGCGCTGGTGCTCGGCAAACGAATGCGTGAGCTCGGGGCCGCGCAGGGCCTCGTCACCATCCCCGACGCGATCGGCCACCGGTACAAATCGCGCGCGGCGCAGGGCCTGAGCGCCATCGCGATCGTCGTCGGCATCGTCGGCTACCTCGCGACGAATGTGCTCGCGCTTGGCCTGGTGGTGGACGTGCTGTTCGGTGTCGGTCTCACGACTGGAATCTGGATCGGGGCGCTGGTCACACTCGCGTACTCAGCCAGTGGTGGAATCCTCGCCGGCATCTGGGTCGATGTCTTCCAAGGCAGCCTGATGGCCGTGGCGAGCAGCACCGTATTCGTGTTTGCGCTGGACTCCGGCAACGGGCTCTCGGCGATGACGCGCGCGATTGCAGCCATCGACCCGCAGTTTCTTGGGCCCTGGGGCAGCCGGGGGGCGATGGTCGCGCTGAGCTTCTTCTTCGTATTCGCGGTGGGTTCACTCGGTCAGCCGCACATCGCGCACAAGTACTACATGCTGAAGGACCCACGTCGCCTGCGTTGGTATCCCGCACTGATGACCGTGGCGATGCTGCTCGCGCAGCTGCTCTTCGTCGGCGTGGGCGTGGCGATGAAGGCCCTGGTGGTCGGCGGGTCGATCGAGCCCTTGGCTCGCCCTGACGACGCCACGCCGAGCTTCCTCCTGCGCTACGTGCCGGCCGTGGTAGCCGCGCTGGTGTTCGCCGGCGTAGCCGCCGCCATCATGAGCACCGTGAACTCGTTCCTGAGCATCGGCGCGGCCGCCATCACGCACGACCTGCCAAAGGCACTCGGGCGCCAGACTGACGCGGCAACGTTGCTACGCCGCGCACGCGCGTGGACGATTGTCCTGAGCGTGGCGGGTGCGCTCACGGCACAACTGAGTGGCACTCTCGTCGCCTTCCTGGGGATCTTCGGCTACGGCCTCTTCGCCTGCACGCTGGTGCCGGCTCTCGCGATTGGCCTCACGTGGGAAGGCGGCACACGCAACGCCGCGGTCGCCAGCATCGTCACGGGATTGCTGCTCACGCTTGGCTTGGAAACCGCGGCATTCATTCGTTGGCTCACGCTGCCTGCGGGCGTCACGGTCACCGGACTGACGCTGGTGACGACCATCCTGGTGTACGTCGGGATCAGTACCCTGGACGGCGAGGGAGGAGAAAGGATGAAGGATGAAAGGTGAACGGCGATGCGGACTCTGGCTCCGCATCGCCGTTCACCTTTCATCCTTCCTCCTTCATCTCAACATCCCCTTCGCGATCGTCGAGAGCTGCATGTTCGACGTCCCCTCGTAGATCGTCCCGATCTTCGCATCGCGATAGAACTTCTCGACGGGATAGTCCTTCGTATAGCCGTAGCCTCCGAACAGCTCCACGCAAAGCGAGGTCACGCGCTCGGCCACCTGCGAGCTCAACAGCTTGGCCATCGCGCCAGCCTGGGCGATGTCTTGTCCCGAATCGCGCATGCGCGCCGCGTTGTAGACCATCAGCCGCGCGGCCTCCAGCTCCGTCGCCGCCTGCGCCAGCTGGAACTGGATGCCCTGGAACTCCACCAGCGGCTTGCCGAACTGCTGCCGCTCCTTGAGGTAGGCAATCGCCGCGTCCATCGCGCCCTGCGCCACGCCGATCATCTGCGCGCCGATGCCGACACGCCCCTCGTTGAGCGACGAGATCGCCAGCTTGTACCCCTGGCCCACCGGGCCGAGCACGTTGAAGTCGGGCACGAAGACATCCTCGAGGATCAGCTCCGTCGTGCTCGACGCGCGGATGCCCAGCTTGTCCTCCTTCTTGCCTACGGAGAACCCGGCCATCTCGCGCTCCACCACGAACGCCGTGATGCCCTTGTAGCCCTTGTCCGGATCCACCGTCGCGAAGACCACGAACAGTCCGGCCTCCGCGCCATTCGTGATCCACAGCTTGCGGCCGTTCAGCACCCAGCCATCGCCCTTGCGCACGGCACGCGTCTGCAAGGCGAAGGCGTCGGAGCCACTCGACGCCTCGGAGAGCGCGTAGGCCCCGATGGTCTCCGTCGCCAGGCGCGGCATCCACTTGCTGAGCTGCTCGGGCGTGCCGCCGGCGAGCAGCGGATGCGCGACCAGCGTGTTCTGCACGTCCACCATGATCGCCGACGCGCCGTCCGCCTTGGAGATCTCCTCAACAGCCAGCGTCACCATCATCACCGAGCCGCCGGCACCGCCGTAACGCTCGGGCGTCTGGATGGCCATCAGGCCCATCTCGAAATAGGCCTTGATGAGACCGGGGTCGAGCTTCGCTTCGCGCTCCATCGCCATCACGCGCGGGCGCACTTCGCCGTTCACGAACTCGGCGACGGCGTCCTTGAATGCTTGCTCGTCCTCCGACAACGAGGTCAGCGGGGGATGGCCGACGAGCGTGTCCTGGGTCATGACGTTCGGTCTACGGGGAGAAGGGCGCGCGGACCGGGCCGCGCCGTCATCGAAAGATACCGCATCCCGGTGCCCGAATGGGTCTGCGTCGCTCTGCGACGACCGGCACGCGACGGTGGCGACGCTGGCGACGCTGGCGCGACGCGCCGGCGCAAGGTCAGAACGTCGGGTCCCAGAATCCCGGCGATGGACGCCCGAACAGGTAGCCCTGCAGCAGGTCGGCGCCGAGCCCGGTGAGCGTCTCACACTCAGCCTTGGTCTCGATGCCCTCCGAGATCACGCGCATCCCAAGGTCCGCGCAAAGCGTGGTCATCGCCTTCACCACGCGCTGTTTGGTCGGATTGCGGTCGATGCCGTCCACCAGCGAACGATCAAGCTTCACGAACTCCGGGCTCAGCTGCGTGAACGACGACAATCCGGCGTAGCCCGTGCCGAGATCGTCGACCGCCAGCCGGTACTTGAGTAGTCGCAAGTCACGGACGATGTCGGTGATGTCACCCATCTTCTCAATGCTTGCCCGCTCGGTGATCTCGAGGATCACGCGGTCGGCGTACGGCGCCAGTGGCGAACCGATGCCGTGCAGCGAGGGGTTGAGCAGGTCCGGCGGATGCACGTTCACGAAGAGCAGTGCCTCGTCCGGCAGGTCGGTGGCGCGTGCGGCGATGCGCTCGTAGATGCTGCGTGTGAGTTCCTCGTGCCGTCCGAGCAGGCTGGCGGTGCCGAGCAGCGCCTCGGGGTGCTCCAGCGTCGGCTCGGTCGAGCGCACCAAGGCCTCGAAGCCCACCGCCCGCTGTTCCTTCAGCGAGACGATGGGGTGAAAGACCATGGTCAGTTTGGCGAGGGCTCGCGAGAACCCCTCGTGCAGCGCCTGCTCGTCGTCCACGGGCAGGGTGCGGCTTCCACGGAGCGCGAATGCCTCGCGCTTGAGCCGGGCGAGATCGGCCAGCAGCACGGCGCGGGTGATCGCTTCGATCAGCTCGCGCGGGCCCACGGGCTTCAGCAGGTAGCGGTGCGCGCCCCACGCCATGGCATCAATGGCCGTCTGCAGCGACGGGCCGCCAGTGATCAGGATGACCGGCGTGTCCAGATCCCGCTCGCGAATGGCCTTCAGCAGGTCCAGCCCGCTCATCCCGTCCATGTTGATGTCGGACAGGATGGCGCTGTACGTGCGCGAGCCCAGTAGGGCGATCGCCTCCTCCGCCGAGGCCACGGAATCCACCGTGAAACCGGCACGGCTCAGCAACATGGACGACGACTGCAGCACGGCTGTGTCGTCGTCCACGAGCAGGACGCGGCGGTGACTTTCTGGGGTCACGGACAGGGGGCTTGGGGACAGGGAACTTACGCTCGTCGCGCGGCGAACGCTTAGGCGCGCACGGCGCGATCGTAGTTCAGTATCGGCGACAGCCAGCGTTCTGCCTCACTCAGGGCCACCCCCTTCCGTTCGGCGTAGGCTTGGACCTGGTCCTGCTCGATCTTGCCCACCCCGAAGTACTGGGCCTGGGGGTGCCAGAAGTACCAGCCCGCCACGGCCGAGGCCGGGTGCATCGCGTAGCTCTCGGTCAGGTGCACCCCGGCGCGCCGCTCCGCGTCCAGCAGGTCGAAGATCGTCCGCTTCTCGGTGTGGTCCGGGCAGGCCGGGTAGCCGGGCGCCGGCCGGATGCCTTGGTACTGCTCGCGGATGATGGCCTGATTGTCGAGATGTTCGTTCGGCGCGTAGCCCCAGAGCTCGCGGCGCACTTTCTCGTGCAGCCGCTCGGCAAAGGCTTCGGCGAGTCGGTCGGCCAGCGCCTTCACCATGATGCTCGAGTAGTCGTCGTTGGCCGCCTCGAACTCGGCCACCTTCTCATCCAAGCCGATGCCAGTCGTGACGACGAAGCTGCCGATCCAGTCGCGCACGCCGCGAGCGTCGGGCGCGACGAAGTCTGCCAGGGCGAGGTTCGGCCGCCCGTCGGCCTTCACCATCTGCTGGCGGATGGTCTGCACGCGCGCCGTGGCGTCCTCAAGCACCCAGCCCTCGGCCGGCCGCTTGACGATGATCTGCTCGGCGTCGTCGGAGTGGGCCTCGAAGAAGCCGACCACGGCGCGGGCCTTGAGCCAGCGTTCGTCCACGATGCGCTCCAGCATCTCGCGTGCGTCGCGGAAAAGGTTGCGCGCGGCCTCGCCGACCACCGCATCGTCGAGGATGCTCGGATACGAGCCCGCGAGCTCCCAGGTCTGGAAGAACGGCGTCCAGTCGATGCGCGGCACCAACTCCTGCAGCGGGAAGTCATCGAGGACGCGCACGCCCTCGAAGCTCGGCGTCGGCGCGTCGCCGTCCCACTCGAGGCGCAGCTTGTTGCTGCGCGCCTGCTCGATGGTCTGCCGTTTCACGTCGCGCTGGCGCGCGGCGCGGTCGCGGCGGATCTGCTCGTACTCCTCGCGCGTCTCGCGCGCGAAGTTCTCGCGGCCCGCATCGCTGGTGAGCGACGTGGCCACGCCCACCGCGCGCGAGGCGTCGAGCACGTGCACCACCGGGCTGGCGTAGTTCGGCTCGATCTTCACCGCCGTGTGCACCTTGCTCGTCGTCGCGCCGCCGATGAGCAGCGGCACGGACCAGCCCTCGCGCTGCATCTCGCTGGCCACGAAGGCCATCTCCTCCAGCGAGGGTGTGATCAGCCCGGAGAGCCCGATGAGATCGGCATCGTGTGCCCGCGCCGCCTCGAGGATCTTCGCGCAGGGAACCATCACGCCGAGGTCGATGACCTCGAAGTTGTTGCACTGCATCACGACGCCCACGATGTTCTTGCCGATGTCGTGCACGTCGCCCTTCACGGTGGCCATCACGATGCGGCCCTTGCTGCGCGACTCGGGATTCGCCGCCTTCTCGGCTTCGATGTAGGGGATGAGGTGAGCCACCGCGCGCTTCATCACGCGCGCCGACTTCACCACCTGCGGCAGGAACATCTTGCCGGCGCCGAAGAGGTCCCCGACGACATTCATGCCATCCATCAACGGACCTTCGATGACCTCGATGGGCCGCTCGTAGAGGTGACGCGCTTCCTCGGTGTCGTCAACGACGAAGTCGGCGATGCCGTGCACCAGCGCGTGGCGCAGGCGCTCGTGCACCGGGCCCTCGCGCCAGCTGAGGTCGGCTTTCTTCTTCGTGGCCTGGCCCTTGGCATCGTCGGCGACGGACAACAGGCGCTCCGTGGCGTCAGCCCGGCGGTTGAGCACGAGATCCTCGACCCGCTCGCGCAATCCCGCGGGGATGTCCTCGTAGAGCACCAAGGCACCGGCGTTCACGATGCCCATGTCCATCCCGGCCTTCACCGCGTGATACAGAAAGACCGAGTGGATGGCCTCGCGCACCGGGTTGTTGCCGCGGAACGAGAACGAGACGTTGCTCACGCCGCCCGAGATGCGCGCGTGCGGCAGGCGCTGCTTGATCTGCTGCGCAGCCTCGATGAAGGCCACCGCATAGCCGTTGTGCTCCTCGATCCCCGTGCCGATGGCAAAGATGTTCGGGTCGAAGATGATGTCCTGCGGCGGGAAGCCCACCCGCTCCGTGAGGATGCGGTAGGCTCGTTCGCAGATGGCGACCTTGCGCTCCACCGTGTCCGCCTGGCCCTGCTCGTCGAAGGCCATGACGATCACCGCCGCGCCGTAGTGGCGCACGAGCCTGGCCTGCCGCACGAACTCGGCCTCGCCCTCCTTGAGCGAGATGGAGTTCACGATGCCCTTGCCCTGCACGCAGCGCAGGCCCGCCTCGATCACGTTCCACTTGGACGAGTCGATCATCACCGGAACCTTGGAGATGGCCGGTTCCGACGCCACGAGGTTGAGGAAGCGCGTCATCGCCGCCTCGGCGTCGAGCATGCCCTCGTCCATGTTGATGTCGATGATCACCGCGCCGGCCTCGACCTGCTGCCGCGCGACCTCGAGCGCCTGGTCGTAGTGCCCGCCGATGATCAGCTCGGCGAACTTCTTGGAACCCGTGACGTTCGTGCGCTCGCCCACGTTCACGAAGTTCGAGTCCGGGCCGATGGTCAGTGGCTCCAGGCCACTCAGGCGAAGACGCTTCGGGACCTCGGGGATCTTGCGCGGCGGTAGCGGGCGCACGGCGTCGGCAATCGCCTTGATGTGCGCCGGCGTGGTGCCGCAGCAGCCACCGACCACGTTCACCAGGCCCGCCTCGGCGAACTCCTTCAGGATGCTCGACGTGTAGTCCGGCGTCTCGTCGTAGCCGCCCATCTCGTTCGGCAGGCCGGCATTCGGATGCACCGTCACGTAGCAGTCGGCGATGCGCGAGAGCTCCTGCACGTAGCCGCGCAGGTCCTTGGCGCCGAGTGCGCAGTTGAGGCCGACGCTGAAGGGGCGTGCGTGCATCACCGAGTTCCAGAAAGCCTCGGTGGTCTGGCCGGTGAGCGTGCGGCCCGAGGCGTCGGTGATGGTGCCGGAGATCATCACCGGCACGCGCTCGCCGCGGCGCTCGAAGACCTGCTCGACCGCGAAGATCGCGCCCTTCGCGTTCAGTGTGTCGAAGATCGTCTCGATGAGGATGACGTCGGAGCCGCCATCGAGCAGTCCCTCGGTGGCTTCGGAGTAGGCCTCGACCAACTCCGCGAAGGTGATGTTGCGCTTGCCGGGATCATTGACGTCGGGTGACAGCGAGGCCGTGCGATTGAGCGGGCCGAGCACGCCAGCCACCCAGCGCGGGCGCCCGTCCTTGGTCTCGAACTCGTCGCAGACCGCACGGGCCAGGCGCGCGCCCTCGACGTTCAGCTCGCGCACGATCTCCTGCATGCCATAGTCGGCCATGGAGACGCGCGTCGAGTTGAACGTCGAGGTCTCGATGATGTCCGCGCCCGCCGCGAGGTACGCGCGGTGGATGTCGCCGATGACGTCGGGGCGCGTGAGGATGAGCAGGTCGTTGTTGCCCTTGAGGTCGGTCGCCCAGTCGGCGAATCGCGCGCCACGGTAGTCGGCCTCAGTGAGGCCGTAGGTCTGCACCATCGTGCCCATGGCGCCGTCGATGACGAGGAGGCGCTTTGCGGCCTCGGCGTGGAGCGCAGCTATGCGCTGCGCGCGGGTGAAGGACGAAGGACGAAGGACGGAGGAGGTCACGCGGCACCGCCCTTGCTTCCGTCCTCCGTCCTCCGTCCTTCGTTGGCCTGCGGGCCAGGCTGGGCCCGGAGCCCCAGCAGGTGGCAGATCGCGTACGCCAGATCCGCCCGGTTCAACGTATAGAAGTGGAACTCCGTCACGCCCGCCTGAGAGAGCTGTGTCACCTGCTCGGCCACCAGCGAGGCGGCCACGAGCTTCCGTGTGTCGGGGTCATCCTCCAGTCCGTCGAAGTGCCGCGCAAACGATGGGGGAATGGCTGCGCCCGCCGTCTTCGCGAACTTCGCCGTCTGCACGAAGTTCGTCACCGGCATGATGCCGGGTACGATCGGCGCCGTGATGCCGGCCTTGCGCGCGCGATCGACGAATCGGAGGAAGCTCCAGTTGTCGAAGAAGAACTGCGTGATGGCGCGCGTGGCGCCGGCGTCCAGCTTGCGTTTGAGGTTGTCGAGGTCGTCCTGCGGCGACTTCGCCTCGGGGTGCACCTCGGGATACGCGGCCACCGAAAGCTCGAAGTCGTGTCGCTTGCGCAGACCTTCGACCAGCTCGGCCGCGTAGGCGTAGCCACCCGGGGTCGGGAAATACGGCGCCTCGCTGCCGGGCACGTCGCCGCGCAGGGCCACCACGTGCCGGACGCCGGCGTTCCAGTAGTCCTCGGCCACCGCGTCGATTTCCTCTCGTGTGGCCGACACGCAGGTGAGATGCGCCGCCGGCGTCAGTGACGTTTCCTCGAGGATCCGATGCACCGTCTGGTGCGTGCGCTCGCGGGTGGAGCCGCCGGCGCCGTAGGTCACCGACACGAAGCGCGGCGCCAGGGGCGCCAGCCGCGTGATCGAGCGCCACAGCGTGGCCTCCATCTCCGCGGTCTTGGGCGGGAAGAACTCGAACGAGACTTGGAACGGCGTCGCTGCAGCGGGAGCGTTCACGGGAGTACCCAAAGCACGAAGGCCCGGAGCGTCGAGGCGCACCGGGCCGGCGCTTTAGCTGAATGTTTTACGTGGCCGCAAGTTGCCTCGAAATCGCCACGGGGATCGGTTGTGTATTCATCCTAATATCCGGATGAACGGATGGCAAGGGCAGGGGTTCCGCAGGCCCGCGCCGGGGACCACATTGCGCCCTGTTCCCGTCCCACACCCGCCGCCCTTCACGGAGAGAGAGTGCGCGCACTCGTGCAGTCGGCGTTCGGACCAGCAGCGGATGTGCTGGCCGTGCGTACGGTCGACCGCCCCGCACTCAGCGAGGGTGAGGTTCTGGTGCGCGTGAAGGCTGCCGGTGTGGGCAAGGGAATCTGGCTGATCACGCACGGCTTGCCGTATATCGCACGCCCGGCCTACGGCTTTCGCACGCCCAAGGAGCCGATTGCCGGGCTCGAGTTCTCCGGTGTGGTAGAGGCTGTGAGCGAGGGCGTAACCGACCTCAAGCGTGGCGACGCCGTGTTCGGGCAGGGCCCAGGGGCCTTCGCGGAGTTTGTCGCCGTGCCCGCGACCGAGTTGGCGCGCAAGCCCGAGACCGTGACGCACGCGCAGGCGTCGATTGTGCCCGTGTCTGGTCTCACGGCCCTGCAGGCGGTCCGCGACGCCGCCGGTGTGACCACCGGTCAGCGCGTGCTCATTGTCGGGGCTTCGGGAGCGGTTGGCAGCTTTGCCGTGCAGGTGGCAAAGGCCCACGGTGCGCACGTGACCGGCGTCGCCAGCAGCAGGAACCTCGACCGCCTCCGTGCCCTCGGCGCGGACGAGGTCATCGACTACACGCGCGAGGACATCACCTCGCGTGGCACGCCATTCGACGTCGTCATCGACATCGCCGGCAATCGCAGCGTGTCCTCGCTGCGCAGTGTGCTCACGCCCACCGGAAGCCTCGTGATCGTGGGCGGCACCGGCGGACGCCTCACGATGGGATTCGGACGCACGGTTGGTGGAATGCTCACCAATCCCTTCGTAAAGCACCGGATCGTCGGGCTGCTTGCCAATCCGAACCAAAAGGACCTCGCCCTGCTCGCCGAGCATATGGCGGCCGGCAAGCTGCATCCTGCGGCGCAGGAGCCGGTGCCGCTGGATCGAGCTGCCGAGGCCATCGAGAGTGTCGGCCGCGGCAAAGGCTTTGGCGTCGTCGTGATTGCGCCCTGACTCGGACTACACAGTGACCCAACCGAACATCCAGCGCTACGCGCGCAGCATCGGCGCGCTCTATGTCGTGCTCTTCGTGCTCGGCCCGATGGTCTTCCTCTTCGGCAAGGGCGCAGTGCTGGTTCCCGATGATCCGGCCGCCACTGCTGCGAACGTGCGCGCGATGGGCGAGGGCTATCGACGCGGCGTCGGGATCGAGGCGGCGATCTTCCTGATCGAGGTCCTGCTCTCGGGACTCCTCTATGTCGTCTTCCGGCCGGTGAACCGCGGCATCGCCCTCGCGGCGTCGCTCGCGCGATTCGGCGAGGCCGTGGTCCAAGGCGCAAACGTCCTGCCCGCCCTGCTCGTGATCACGCTCGCAGCCGGCGGCGCCGCGGTCGAGTCCTTCAGTCCGGCACAGCAGGATGCACTGATCCACCTCTTCCAGCAGGCCAACGCCGGCATCGTACTCGTCTGGGGGCTGTTCTTCGGACTGCACGTCGTGCTGCTCGGGTCGCTGGTCTACGGGTCGGGCTTTCTGCCGCGCTGGCTGGGTGTGCTCTTGCTGCTGGCCGGGATCGGCTATCTCGCCCAGAGCCTCGGCGTACTGCTCGTCCCGTCAAGCGCGGCGTTCCTCGACGGACTGGTGGTTGTGATGGCCGTGCCCGGTGAGCTCGCATTCACGCTCTGGCTGCTGGTGAAGGGCGTCAACGCAGAGGACTGGGTGGCACGGGCGGCATAGGGGCGCCGGCGCCGGTGCGGACCTGAGTGCATTCCGTGCAGCGTGTTTTCAGCGCAGATTCCCCGTCTGCCGCCGACCACTGGATGCTGCCCAACTCTACCCAACAGCTCGACGCGCTCGACGTAGGCGTCGTCATCCAGGCTGCCGACCGACGGATTCTCTACGTGAATCCCCGGGCGACGGTCCTGCTGGGTCTGTCCGTTGAGGAGATCCAGGCGCGCACGACGGACGATGCGCGTTGGGATATCGTGTTCTCCGACGGCACGCCAGTACCTGACGATGCGCATCCAGGCCCGCGTGCCCTCGCGAGCGGCGAGGCAGTCCGCAACGTCCTGCTCGGCCTGAAGCGCCCGGACCCCGGAGAACGCGTCTGGTTGCTGGCCTCGGCGACTCCCCTGCGCGACGCGCGCGGAGAGGTGGTGCAGGTCGTGATCAGCTTCACCGACGTCTCGGACGTGTATCGCAGTTTCCGCGAACACGAGACCACGTACCAAGCCGTGTTCGGCGCGATGTCCGAGGGCGTGGTCGTGCACGCCGTCGACGGCGCCATTCAGTCGGCCAATGAGGCGGCACAGCGCGCCCTGGGACTGACGCTCGACCAGATGACCGGTCGTGCCGCCACCGATCCGCGTTGGCGCCTGCTCAACCAAGATGGAACGCCGCTCGAGCCCGACGCGATTCCGTCCGAGATGGTGCTGCGCACTGGCCAGCCGGTGGGAGGGCGTCTCCTCGGCGTGCATCGGCCGAGTGGCGCGCTGGCCTGGCTGCTGGTTGGCGCGAATCCGCTGCGCGAACCCGGTGATGAACGGCTGCGCGGTGTGGTCGCCACCTTCGCCGACATCACCGAGCAGCGCTCCACCGCCGTGGCCCTGGAGTCCAGCCGCGCGCAGCTGCTGCAGGTCCTCGACGCCGTACCGGGTGTCGTCTATCAGTTCCTCCGGCATCCGGACGGCAGTGACAGCTATCCGTTCGTCGGCGGCCGCACACGGGAGCTGTTTGGGCTCTCGGCCGATGAGCTGCGTCGCGCACCGCAGCAGATGTTCGCGCAACTCGGGGCCGAAGTGCGCGCCGAACTCGATGCGCGGATCAATGCCGCGGTGGCGACGGGTACCGCCTTCGAACACGAGCTGCCGATCAGCCTGCCAGGACGCGGCCTGCGATGGCTCAAGGTGCAGGGCCAGCCGGCGATCTCCAGCGAAGGCCTGCTCTACACCGGCGTCATTCTGGACGTCACAGAGTCCCATCGCCTCGCCGACGCCCTGCGCCGCAGCCAGCGCCGCGACGCGATGGGCGAGATGGCGGCCGGCATCGCGCACAACTTCAACAACATGCTGGCGGTCATCATCCCAAACATCGAGATGGCGGCCGCCGACGTCGGTGAGGAGACGGCGACATACCTGCGGGAAGCCGAGCGTGCCGCGGCCAACGCCGCCGACCTTGTGCGTCGGATGCTGAACATCGTGCGCGCCGAGCCCGGCGATGCGGATAGCGCCGCAGATCTCGTCGCCGCGGTGCGCGAAGCCCTGCACATCTGCCGGCAGACCTTCGATCGCTCGCTGCGCATCGAGCAGGTGATCGACGTCGACCGCGCGGTCGTGCGCTGCACGCCTGCGGAGCTGCAGCAGTTGGTGCTCAACCTTTGCCTCAACGCGCGCGACGCCATGCTGGACCGCCCCGACCCGACGCTCCGCGTTCGCATTGCGGATGCAGGCTCCAATCGCGTGCGGCTGGAGGTGCAGGACTGTGGTCGCGGGATGTCGCCTGACGTGCTGCGCCGGCTTGGCGAGCCGTTCTTTACGACGAAGGATCCCGGAAAGGGCACGGGACTGGGCGTGGCGACCGTCGTCGCGACGGTCGTCGAGTCGGGCGCGTCGTGGCAGGTGGAGTCCGAGGAGGACCGCGGCACCACGTTCCGCATCGACTGGCCGACGGTCGAAGCACCATCACGGGAGCGCCGCTCGCGCCCGTCGCCGGCGGCCACCACGCTGCAGGGCATCGCGCTCATTGTCGATGACGAGCCGATGGTTCGTGCTGCGCTCGCCCGGTTGGTCCAGCGAGCCGGCTATCACGTCGAGACCGCTGCCAGTGCCGAGGAAGGCCTCGCGCTGGCCGAACGCATCCGCGATGCCGGCCTCAAGGTCATCCTGCTGGATCTCTCGATGCCAGGGATCCCGGGTGCTCAGGCGTTGCCAATGTTCCGCGCGACGGCGCCGAGGGCGCCGGTGATTGTGCTCTCGGGCTACGTGCCGGATCCGGCGGTGCTATCCGGCGCGGCGATGGCGCTGCAAAAGCCCGTGGGATATCGCGCGCTGGTCGACGCCATTCGGCAGGCGACGGGGCAGCTGCAGGCCTGAAGCTGCTGCGAGCGGCATCGGCCGACGCAGTGCACGCCGCACTTCAAAAACAGGCCGCAAGTCGTTATATTGCAACGCTGTACCGAATTGAGGTACTGCGTTCGTCGGCGCGGTGATGGCCCCCGTGTGAGGTCCCCTCGAGCCCGCGCCAAGCTCGTCCGCTGGTCGCCTTGCGACCCCAACTCGCGCCCGCTGCGGCGTGATGCACGATCGACCACCTCCCTCACGTCCGTCGCCGTCGCGACGGCGGCCGCGGGTCGTCCCGGAGACTGAATGCCGCTTCGCAACCAGGTGCAGTTGATCGCCTATCCCCACCGGATGGGCGGCAACCTTGCCGGACTCGCCGACATCCTCGAGACCCATCTCGCGAAGGCCGTCGGTGGCGTGCACATCCTGCCGTTCTATCCATCCAACGCGGACAGTGGCTTCTCGCCCCTCACGCACAAGGAAGTGGACCCCGCCTACGGCACCTGGGACGACATCGAACGCATCTCCCGGCGCATCGATCTCTGCGCCGACCTCACGATCAACCACATCTCCGACGAGTCGGCCGAGTTCAAGGACTTCCTGGAGAAAGGGATGAAGTCAGAGCACGCCGATCTCTTCGTGCACGTGGACCAGATGGGCGACATCACGCCCGACGACCTCGCCAAGATCCACATCCGCAAGGAGAAGGAGCCTTTCCGCGAGGTGAGGCTCGGCGACGGGACCACCGACCGCGTGTGGACGACCTTCACCGAGAAGCAGATCGACCTGAACTACAACTCGCCGCGCACGTATGCGCTGATGGAGGACTATGTCACGTTCCTCCATTCGAAAGGCGTGAAGCTCTTCCGGCTCGATGCCTTCGGTTACACCACGAAACGACTCGGCACCAGCTGTTTCCTTGTGGAGCCCGAGGTCTACGAGATCCTGAACTGGATCCATCGCGTCGCCGAGCGTCTTGGGGCGGACACCCTGCCCGAGGTGCACGACCATCCGAGCTATCAGTTCGCCATCTCGCTGCACGGGATGCGGCCGTATGGCTTCGCGCTGCCGCCGCTCATCCTGCACGCGCTGCTCGATGGCGACAGCCGCTACCTCAAGCAGTGGCTGCGGATGTGCCCGCGCAACCAGGTGTCCGTGCTCGACACGCACGACGGCATCTGCATTCCCGATGTCGAGGGCATCCTGCCGCAACAGAAGATCCAGGACCTCATCGACAACGTGTCGCAGCGCTCGGCTGATCCCATCCTCCGGCGTTCGGCGGCCAACGTGCACAGCGTGGGCGCCATCTATCAGCTCACTTGCACCTTCTTCGACGCCCTGAAGCAGAACGACGATGCCTACGTGACGGCGCGTGCCCTGCAGCTCTTCGCGCCGGGCATCCCACAGGTCTACTACGCCGGCTGGCTGGCGCTGCAGAACGATGTGGAGCGCGCCGAGGAGACGGGCGACCCGCGGGAGATCAACCGGCACTATCTGACGAAGGACGAGGTGGACAAGGCGGCCGCGACGCCGCTCGTGAAGCGCCTCACGCGACTCATGGAGTTTCGCTCCACGTATCCCGCGTTCCAGGGGACCTTCCACCTGCAGTACTCCAACGAGAAGAGCGTGTCGATCGCCTGGAAGAACGGCGACCACCGCTGCGAGCTCTTCGCCGACCTGTTGTTCAAGAAGTCCACCATCACCTATGTGGACCCGAACGCCGGTCGCAGCCTCACCATCAAGTGTTGATGCTTTTCTGATGCGCATACTGGCCACTGACCTCGATGGCACCTTCCTCGGCGGATCCGACGCGGCCCGCGCGCGACTCATCGCGCACTTCCGCGACCACCCTGACCGGACGCTGCTCTATGTGACCGGGCGTTCCACCGACAGCGTGGCGCGCCTGGTCGAGGCCGGACGGCTGCCGCGGCCGGACGCGATGATCTGCGATGTCGGCGCCTTTGTCGCCCACGGAGACGGCTTGCCGATGGAGGGTCCGTTGCTCCACGGCATCCGCGATGCCTGGGGCAACCGCAGCGATGTTGTGCGCGCGGCGTTTGAAGACACGGCCGGCCTGCGATTGCAGGAGCGCTTCGGGCCGTATCGGGTCTCGTACTACTTCGACGACCCGGCGGTGCTGCCGGCGGCGCAGGCGCGTGCCGCGCAGTTGGGTTGCGATGGCCTGGTCTCCGACAACCTGTACTTCGATGTGTTGCCCCAGGGCGTGAACAAGGGCAGCACGCTGCGGCGCCTGCTGCAGGAATGGAAGGTCGGCGAGGAGGAGGTCCTCGTCGCCGGCGATACGCTGAATGATCTCGCGATGCTTAGCACCGGCCTGCCGGCCGTGGCTGTCGGCAACAGCGAGCCGGGCCTGCTCGAGCGCTTGCCCGCCCATCCGCGACTGCTGCGCGCCACTGCGCACGGCAGCGATGGCATCCTCGAGGCGCTCGAACACTTCGGGACCGAGGTGGTCCATGTCTGAACTCGTCGTCGTCTACCATCGCCAGCCCTTCGAACGCGCCATCGTGGATGGCAAGGAAGTGCTGCGCAGCCACCGCAGCCCCAACGGGATCGTGCCGACGCTGCGCGGGTTCTTCCAGTACTTCGACAGCGGCACCTGGGTGGCGTGGACGGAGGTACCCAAGGCGAAGGCCGGCAAGGTCATCGCCAACGAGGCCGTGGAGTTCGCCGGCGAGCGCTACAACGTGGCGCAGCTCGGGCTCACCAAGGAACAGGTCACCTCGTTCTACAAAGTGACCTCCAAGGCGGCGCTCTGGCCGATCCTCCACTCCTTCGTGGACAAGTTCGACTACGACGCCGCTGACTGGACGACGTTCCGCGAGGTGAACCAGCTCTTCGCCAACGCCACCTGCGAGGTGGCCAGCGAAGGCGCCACGGTCTGGGTGCACGACTACAACCTCTGGCTGGTGCCCAAGCTCATCCGCGAGCAGCGGCCGGACCTGACCATCGCGTTCTTCCATCACACCCCGTTCCCGAGCTCCGACGTGTTTGGCGTGCTGCCCTGGCGCACGGAGATCACGGAGAGCCTGCTGGCCTGCGACCGTGTCGGTTTCCACATCCCGCGCTACGCCGAGAACTTCGCGTCGGTGGCGCGCGCGTTCGGCGGTGCCGTGACGGCGGGGCGCCAGCCGGTGCACGAGCGGCTGCGGCCCGAGGGTTGGGCGCTGCAGGAGAGCTCGGCGGTCGGCGAGCTGCAGTGGAACGGTCGCACGATCAAGGTCGACGTCGTGCCGTTGGGCGTGGACGTGCCGAAGATCGAGGAGACGGTCAACGGTCCGGTGGCGCAGGCACGCGCGGCGGAGATTCGCGCGCAGTCAGGCGTGGAGACCATTCTCTTTGCCGTCAGTCGCGTGGACTACACCAAGGGCACGGTCGAGCTGCTGGATGCCTACGCGCGCTTGCTCCAGCGCCGACCGGAGCTCGTGGGCAAGGTGAAGCTTTTCGTGGTCTGCGTACCGCCGGCACCGGGCATGCGCATCTACGATGAGATCCAGGCGACGATCGAGCAGCGTGTCGGCGCCATCAACGGCAAGTACTCCACGTTGAACTGGATCCCGATCGTGCTCTTCGCGCAGCCGCTGGGCTTCGATGAGCTGATGGCCTGGTACCACGCGGCGGATATCTGCTGGGTCACGCCGCTGCGCGACGGGCTGAACCTCGTGGCCAAGGAGTTCATCGCGGCCAACAAGGGCGAGGACGCGCGCCTGGTGCTCTCGGAGTTCACGGGCGCGGCGGTCGAACTCGAGGCGGCCATCCTGATGCATCCGTACTCGGCGCGCTCGATGGACCGTGCCATCGACGAGGCGCTGGACATGCCGAGCGCGGAGGCGCGTGAGCGGATGAAGCGCCTGTGGAAGGCGACCGAGCACCACGACCTCTCCTGGTGGACCAACGAGATGCTCGAGCGCTTCGGCGTGGCGTTGGCGGCGGGGCAGGGGGCGGCGTAGCCGGGCCTACGCGAACACCCACACGCTCGCCGCCGTCGCCGCCACCACCAGCGCCGCCCACAGACGGTAGTCCGCATACCACGCGGTTCCCGGTGTCACGGCCGACAGGCTCGCGCTCCAGCGTACGTCGGCCGGCGCTGGCTCATTCGTGCCTCGCGTCAGCGCGGACGCGCCGAACAACACCGCGAGGCTGACCAGGAACAGGAGGAAGGCGTTGATCGTGAAGTGCAGCGGCCAGGTTCCTCCCTGCGACGCCACGAACAGCGCGAGCCCGGCGAGGTGCCCGAGGCCCAGCGCCCACACGGCACTGGCGCGCGTTAGCGACTTGGCGAACACGCCACCGAGGTAGACCGCCGCAATCGGCGGCACCACGTACGAGAAGACTTCCTGCAGGTAGGCGAAGATGCCGGGGAATCGCTGGATCAAGGGCGCCCAGGCAATCGACAGCACCATGAAGCCCAGCGTCGTGCCCCGCGCGATACGCAACAGCCGGCGTTCATCGACTTCCTTCTTGTCGAGTCCCGCCAGGTCGTAGACCGCAATCGCCGATGCCGCGTTCAGTGTGCTGTCGATGGTGGACATGATGGCGGCCATCACGGCAGCGATGATCAGGCCCCGCACACCAACGGGGAGCAGATCGCGCACGAGCGTCGGGAAGACCTCGTCAGGGCGCGCGAGGTCGGGCATCAGGCCCAGCGCCATCGCGCCTGGGAGCACCATGATGAACAGCGGCAGCAGCTTGAGGCCGGCGGCGAACACGGCGCCCCAGCGCGCGTGGTCCACGTTTTTCGCCGCGAGGAAGCGCTGCGAGATGTACTGGTTCGTGGTCCAGTAGTAGAGCCCGAGAATTGGCAAGCCGAGCACGAGGCCTGGCCAGGGCAGGTCGGGATCACCGGCGGGGCGGATCATGTGCAGGTGGTCGTCCGGCACGGCGGCCAACACGTTCGCCCAACTGTAGTCGAACTCCGCGAAGGTCAGCAGCGTGAGCACCACGGAGCCGATGATCAGGATGATCGCCTGCAAGGCATCGGTGAGCATCACGGCCTTGAGGCCGCCGGCCGCCGTGTAGAGCCCGGCGAACAATCCAAGGCCGATGAGCGTGGGCCACAACGGCAGCTCGGGCACGAACACCGTGAGCACCAGCGCGCCGGCGTAGAGTGAGCCAGCGGTGTCCACGACCAGCGAGAGGAAGATCATCACGCCGGCGACGTAGATGCGCGCACGGCGGTCGAAGCGTCGCTCGATGTAGTCGGGGATCGTGAGGACCCGCGACTTGAGGTAGAGCGGCACGAGGAACACCGCGGCGAAGAGCAGCGCCAAGGCCGCCATCCACTCGTAGCTCGCCACGGCGATGCCAGACGCGTAGGCAGCGCCGGCGAGACCGATCAGCGTGGTGCTGGAGACGTTCGACGCGAACAGCGAGGTGCCGACGACGCCGAAGCCCAACCCGCGTCCGGCAAGAAAGAGCGACTCCGCATCCTGCGTGCCGCGGCCGACCCGGAGGCCGATCCAAGCGACGCCCGCGAGATACAGGATCGGTACGAGCAGATCCCAGTTCAAACGGTGGTCCTTTGGTTCGGTTGAACGGGCAACCTACCGCGCGCGGCCGCGCGCCGACACCCTCGCGCTACTTCGACTCCTCCGCCGCGCCCTTGAGGTGCGGTACACTGTGCCCCGTGCCGCCGCGCAGCAGGCCGCCCTTGGTGTAGACCTCAAGCTTCTCGCGCGTGTCCACGATGTCGAGGTTGCGCATGGTGAGCTGCCCGATGCGGTCGGCTGGCGTGAAGAACTCCTCGCCGCGCTCCATCGTGAGGCGCTCGGGCTTGTAGGTGAGGTTCGGGCTCGAGGTGTCCATGATCGAGTAGTCGTTGCCGCGCCGCAGCTCGAGCGTGACCTCGCCCGTCACCGCGCGCGCCACCCAACGCTGCGCGCTCTCACGCAGCATCAGCGCCTGCGGGTCCAGCCAGCGCCCCTGGTAGAGCAGGCGGCCGAGCTTGCGGCCGTGCAGGCGGTACTGCTCGATCGTGTCCTCGTTGTGGATGCCGGTCACGAGGCGCTCGTAGGCGATGAACAGCAGCGCCATTCCCGGCGCCTCGTAGATCCCACGGCTCTTCGCCTCGATGATGCGATTCTCGATCTGGTCGCTCATCCCGAGCCCGTGCCGCCCGCCGATCGCATTCGCCTCGTAGAACAGGTCGAGCAGCGATCCGAACGACTTGCCGTTGATCGCCACCGGCGTGCCATCCTCGAAGCGCAGGCTCACCGTCTCGCGCTTCACCGCGACGTCGTCCTTCCAGAACGCCACGCCCATGATGGGCTGCACGATGTGCATGCCCTTGTCGAGGAACTCCAGGTCCTTGGCCTCGTGCGTGGCGCCGAGGATGTTGGAATCGGTGGAGTAGGCCTTCTCACTGCTCATCTTGTAGGCGAAGCCCTGCGCCACGAGATACTCGGACATCTCCTTGCGGCCGCCAAGCTCGTCGATGAACGCCTGATCCAGCCAGGGCTTGTAGACCTTGAGCGCCGGGTTGGTGAGCAGCCCGTATCTATAGAAACGCTCGATGTCGTTGCCCTTGTAGGTGCTGCCGTCGCCCCAGATGTTGACGTCGTCTTCCTTCATCGCGGCGACCAGCATGGTGCCGGTGACGGCGCGGCCCAGCGGCGTGGTGTTGAAGTAGGTCTGTCCGCCGGTGCTCACGTGGAACGCACCGCTCTGGATGGCGGCGATGCCCTCGGCCACCAACTCGTGGCGGCACTCCACCAGCCGCGCCAGTTCCGCGCCGTACTGCTTGGCCTTGCGCGGGATCTCCTCGTAGTCGGTCTCGTCCGGCTGGCCGAGGTTGGCGGTATAGGCGTAGGGCACGGCGCCCTTGGCGCGCATCCAGTGGAGCGCGGCGCTGGTATCGAGGCCGCCCGAGAAGGCGATGCCGACGCGCTCCCCGACGGGGAGGCGCTGGAGGATCGTGGCCACTGCTGAGAATCTCCCTAGAGGAACGACGGGTGGGCGCCGAAAGATAGCGGTTCGGGTCGTGTTCGTGTCCGAGAATCCGTACAGCGTGTGGGGCCGCGCCTTCTTGCCGGAAGCCCAGGTTGCTCCTATGATACGATATCACGATGAGCGGATATCGTCATATATCTATTCGGCCAGCGACGCTGTTCCGACTGTTGCTGCTGCTCGGCCCCCTCGCGGTGGCCGCGCAGGGGGCGCAGCCCACTCGGCAGGCGCCCGCCGATCGCAGCGCCGGATCAGCCGCAGCGTGGCAGGTCGCGGCGCCCGATGCCGCGAACGCGTGGTTCGACCTGCTCGCCACGCTCCGTGTGTCCGGTCCCGCTGCGTTCCCGTTGACAGCGTCCCCGCGGCCGGGCGTAGCGGCCGACCCCGGCCTCGCCCGCACACTCGCCGACACTCGGGAGAGCGAGGTTCTGCACTTCGTTCCGCTCTACCACCCGTCGGGGGATCGCGCCGCAATGGCCGCGGCGTTGCGCATCGCCGCCGCGGACGCCAGCGCGCCCGAGCCACGCGCGACGCTTGTGGTCGCTGCACTGCGACGCGCGATGTCCGCGCCGCTTCGACAGCGCGCGCTCCCGGCGCTCGCCAACGCGCTCGAGCGCGTCGCGTTGCCGGCCGCGGACCCACGTCTGCTCCCGACGTTGCAGCAGTCGCTGGACAACGAATTCCTCCCGGCGCTCGCAGCCTGGCTCTCGGCGGAGCGGCTCGATGCAGGCCAGCTCATCATCGCCGCAGGCATCGGTCCTGAGGGCCGTCTCTTCGCCGGAACCGCCGACCGTCGCGACAACATCGTGGCGGTCGGTCTCTTTGCCGATGATCCCGACGCCGAGGCGCCGCTGCTGGCCTTCGTCCGCGAGGTCTGCTATCCCGCCGTGACGCGCGCTGTCCAAGCGGAGCGCATCGATGGTCCTGCGGCTTCGGTAGCGCGCCGCAGCGGCGTCGCCGCCGTTCGATGCGGTGCATCGCTTCTCGACGCGCGGCTGCCCGCCAGGGCGGAGCGCTACCGCGCCTTCTGGCTGCGCCAGGCCGGCGTACGCAGCGCCGGTGCCGACGTGGCCGGCGCCTTCCACCGTGCGTTTCCCGAGGACGCCGCACTGGCGCCCCATCTGGAACGCGCTCTCCGTCGCGTCCGGAACGCCCCGTGACGCCGCACGCGACGTCCCACCCACACTCGGTGCGACGCGCACCGAAGGACGCACGAATGCGATCGCTCCGCAGTCTGGCCCTTGCGGCCCTCACGCTTGCCGTCGTGCCGCAACTCGCACGCGCGACGGACGGGCATCTGCTCCACGGCGTCGGTGCCGTGAATTCCGCGCTGGGCGGCGTTGGCATCGCCGCCAACAGCTCGATCCTCGGCGCCGCCTATGTGAACCCCGCCGGTCTCGCCGCCTTCGACGGCACGAACATCGAACTCGGCTTCGAGCTGCTCAAGCCGGAGCGCACGGTTGCCTCGTCGTTCGGCGCAATGAGCGGCTCGACCACCAGCACCAGCGACTGGACGCCGATCCCGGCCTTCGGCTTCACCACCAAGCTCAATGATCGCGTGGTGATCGGACTCAGTGGACTCGGCATCGGCGGCTTCGGCGTGAACTACGCCGCGGACCCGACCAATCCCATCCTGATGCCGGCCCCGAACGGCTTCGGTCAGGTCTATTCGAACTTCCAGCTGATGAAGATCGCACCGGCCGTGGCCTGGTCCGTCAATGATCGCCTGCGCCTCGGCGTCGCCGCGAACATCAACTGGTCGTCGCTGGCCGTGACGCCGATGCCGATTGCCGCGCCCGACGTGGATCCGGGTCCGGACGCCACGCCCGGCACCGCCGATGACCGCGCCTACTATCCGTCGGCGGCCGCCTCGGACGCCGTGTTCGGCTTCGGCGTGCAAGTCGGCCTGCAGTACGACGTGACGCCCACGTTCAGCGTCGGTCTCGCCTACACCTCGCCGCAGACCTTCAGCGACTTCGAGTTCGAGTCGCAACGTGCGAATCCCAACCTGCCGAACTTCGGCGAGCCGCGCAGCTTCAGCTTCCGGATGGACGTGCCTGCCATCTACGGCGCCGGCATCGCCTGGACGCCGAACGAGAAGCTGCAGCTTGGCCTCGACGCCAAGTACATCACGTACTCGAGCACCGAAGGCTTCAAGGACAAGGGCTACAACGCCGACTTCTCGGTGCAGGGCTTCGGCTGGGAGGACATCGCCGTCGTCGCGGCCGGTCTCGAGTACAAGCTGAGCGACCGCGTGACGCTGCGCGGCGGCTACCACTACACGGGCAACCCGATCCCGGACGAGCAGTCGATGTTCAACATCCCGGCGCCGGCCATCGTGCAGCAGCACGTGACGGGCGGCGTCGGCTTCGCGATTCGCCCGGGCGTCGAGCTGAACATCGGCGCCTACCAGGCCTTCGAGAACAACATCGAGGGCGCGATGTACCGCCCGATGGCGATCCCCGGCACGTCGGTGAAGAACACGATGTCCGAGACCTCGCTGCTCTTCGGCTTCACGTTCCGGCCGCAGCGCTGACCGCTTCGGCGGTCACGCCGAGCAGTTCCACGAGCTTTCGACGCGCGCCGTGACCAGCAATGATGGTCACGGCGCGCGGCGCGATTCCGAAGTGTTCGGCGAGGGTCTCGATCACGGCGGCGTTCGCCGCGCCGTCCACGGGCGGCGCTGCGACGTGCACCTTGAGCGCGTCTCCGTGTAGGCCGCGAACGCCCGGCCGCCGGGCACGCGGCTGGACGTGGACGGTGACGCGGACGCCGTCGGCGATCGGGGAGATGGAGAGGGGCACGCTGGGCAGGGACGGGAAGGCTGAACGATAGCGCCGCTCGCGCATCGACGTCCGTGCGCGCATTTTGGCTCGGTTCACGACGCCCGCCCCCCGCTCCCGCGCCGATGCCTCGCTCCCGACTAGTCACTGCCGCCACGCTCGCGCCGCTGCTTCTGGCGAGTTTCCTCGCGCTCCCACTCGAGGCGCAGCGATTCGACGTGATGGAAGCCACCATCCCCTCGCTTCACGCTGCGCTTCGTGCCAATCGCACGAGCTGCCGCGAGGTCGTGCAGGCGTATCTCGATCGCATTGCGGCGTACGACAAGGAAGGCCCTGCGCTCAACGCCATCCAGAACGTGCATCCGCGGGCCCTGGCCATCGCCGACTCGCTCGACGCCTCACGCCGCGCCCGCGAGCCGATGGGGCCGCTGCACTGCGTGCCCGTCGTCGTGAAGGACCAAATCGAGACCTCCTCGATGCCGACGACCTACGGCTCGAAGCTCTTCGCCGACTTCACGCCCGAGCGTGATGCGACCACGGTGCTGCGACTGCAGGCCGCCGGCGCAATCGTGATCGCCAAGGCGACGATGGGCGAGTTTGCACAGCGTTACGTGAGCTCGTCGGCTGGCATCATCCGCAACGCCTACGACCGCACACGGAACCCCAGCGGCTCCTCGGGCGGCACGGCCAGCGCGGTCGCCGCCAACTTCGGCCTCGTCGGCATCGGCGAGGACACGGGCGGATCCATCCGCGGCCCCGCAGCGGTGAGCAACCTCGTGGGCCTGCGTCCCACGCTGCCCCTGATCAGCCGCTTCGGGATGATGCCCGCGAGCCCCACGCAGGACACGATGGGCCCGATGACGCGCACGGTCGCCGATGCGGCACGCGTGCTTGAAGTCATTGCCGGCTACGACGCCAAGGATCCGGTCACCGCAGAGTCGTACGGACGGGTGCCAGCCAACTACTCCACCGCGCTCAAGGCCGATGCACTCCGCGGCGTGCGACTGGGCATCCTCCGCACACCGCGCGATTCCGCGCAGCGTGCGCGGGACCCGGAGGGATTCGCGGCGTTCGACTCCCTCTTCACTGCAGCCGTCGCCGACCTCCGCGCCCTCGGCGCCGAGATCGTGGACTCGCTCGACATCCCCGTGCTGCGTCAACGCGGTGGTGGTGGCAACGACTACGAGACCGAGGCGGCCACGAACGCGTATCTCGCCGAGCATCCGAACGCGCCGGTGAAGACGCTGGCGGACATCCTCACCAGCGGTGAGGTCGTGCCCTGGCGTGCCCGCAGCCTTTACGGTTCCGCTGGGCAGAGCACGAACGACATTGGCTATCTGGCGGTGATGAAGCGCCGCGAGGCCGTGCGCACCGGAGTGCTGCAGGCGATGGCCGACCAACGGCTCGACGCGATCATCTACCTGACCTTCGACGCGCCGGCCACGGTCATCGCCGAGGACGTGATGACGAATCCGCGGCCGACCGACGGCTACGGTCTTGGCGACAATCGCGGGTTGAGCCCGACGCTTGCGTATCCGGCACTCACGGTGCCGGCTGGCTTCGCACCGAACGGCATGCCGGCAGGGCTCGAGTTCCTGGGTCGGCCGTACAGCGAACAGCAACTCCTCGCGTTCGGCTTCGCCTACGAGCAGCGGTCGAAGCATCGGCGTGCCGCGCCGACGGCGCCGGCACTCGCGCGCTCGGGTCGCTGATGGCCGAGTCCGCGATGGACCGTCTCGCTGCCGCCGTGGCGGACCGCTACCGCCTCGAGAAGCAGCTTGGGCAGGGCGGGATGGCCACCGTGTACCTCGCGCAGGACCTGAAGCACGAGCGCAAGGTCGCCATCAAGGTGCTCAAGCCGGAACTCGCCGCCGTGCTCGGCGCCGAGCGCTTCGTGACCGAGATCAAGACAACGGCGGCGCTGCAGCATCCGCACATCCTGCCGCTCTTCGATTCAGGCGAGGCCGCGGGCTTTCTGTTCTACGTGATGCCCTTCATCCAGGGCGAAACGCTGCGCGACCGGCTGAATCGCGAGACGCAGCTGGATGTGGACGAGGCGCTGCGCATCACGCGCGACGTGGCCGACGCCCTCGACTACGCGCATCGGCAAGGTGTGATCCATCGCGACATCAAGCCGGAGAACATCCTGCTGCACGACGGCCGCCCGATGGTGGCGGACTTCGGCATCGCACTCGCGGTGAGCGCCGCCGCCGGCGGCCGGATGACGGAGACGGGGCTATCGCTCGGCACGCCGCACTACATGAGCCCCGAGCAGGCCACGGCCGAGAAGGAGATCACCGGGCGCAGCGACATCTACTCGCTGGCCAGCGTCTGCTACGAGATGCTCGCTGGCCAGCCGCCGCACCTCGGCGGCTCGGCGCAGCAGATCGTGATGAAGATCATCGCCGAGACGGCGCAACCGGTGACGGCACTACGACGCACGGTGCCGGCCCACGTGTCCGCGGCACTCGCCAAGGCGTTGGAGAAGCTGCCGGCCGATCGCTTTGCGACGGCCAAGGCGTTCGCGGATGCGCTGGCCGATGAGCACTTCACGACGCGCACCACGGCCGGGACTGCCACGGCGTCCAGGAGTGCGGACAACCGTCTCGTGATGGTGCTTGGTGCGGCGCTGGTCTTGGCGGTGGCGTTCGGTATCTGGGGGGCGATGCGTCCGGGTGCGACGCCGCAGCCAAGTGCATACGCGGTGGCCCTGCCCAACAACGCTCAGCCGACGCCGAACGGGTTTGTCGTCCTGTCCCCAGACGCGTCGCGCATCATCTACCTCGGGCCGTCGGAGAACGGGCGCGCCGAGCGGAAGCTGTGGATGAAGCGGCGCGATGCCGTGGCGCCCGTCGCGATCACCGACACGGACGCCGCCAACGCAGCTGCGATCTCGCCGGACGGCAAGCAGCTCGCGTATGTGACCGGGGACTTTATTCGGCGAATGGCCGTCGATGGCCGCACGAGTTCGATCGTGGCCACTGGCGTAGCCAATGTGCCGTACAGCGTCTCGTGGCAAGACGATACGACGCTCGTGTACATCGGCGGCAGCGGCCAGAGCCTGATGCGCGTTGGCCAGTCCGGCGGCACGCCCGCCACACTGATGCGTTCGGACTCGCTGCAGTTCTGGGGCGTGTCGAGCCTTCCTGGGCGACGCGGCATCCTGATGATGGGCTGCCTGGCGCCCTGCGACCGCTCTGACGTTTGGATCCTCGATGCCGACGGCGAGAACCCGCAGGTGCTGGCCGAGGATCGGCGCATCGCCGTCTATCTGGAGGGGGGCGCGCTGCTGAGCGTCAATCGGAGCGCCGTCGCCACGGTGCAGCCGCTCGACCTGCGGTCACGCACAGTGAACGGGCCCGAGGTGGCGGTGATGGATAGCATCGCGATCGTCGGTTCCACGGTGTACCTCGCCGTGTCCAGGAACGGGACCCTCGTCACGCGCCGCGGGAGCAACTCCCAGATGAGTGAGTTGGAGCTTGCGTTCTTTGACCGCCGTGGCAGGGAGGAGCGGCCGGACACGAGCTTCACCTTCCGCGTGACGCAGTTCGCCGGCGATCACGGCTGGTCCCTCTCGCCGGACGGCCGCCGCTTGGCCATTGGCCTGAACACCGGCTCCGGCGACGATGTCTGGGTGAAGTCCCTGCCGCGCGGACCGGCGCAGCGGATCACGTTCAGCACGCAGGCGGAACGACGCCCGCGCTGGTCGCCCGACGGACGCTACGTGACCTATGTGATGGATGACGGCATTCATATGCGGCGCGCGGACGGAACCGGCGGCGACTCGCTCCTGATCGCGGAGCGACTCAACGAAGGCGCCATCTCACCCGACGGCAAGTGGCTGGTGCTGCGACGCGGGGCGCTTGGCGCCGTCTCCGGCGGTCGCGACATCTACGGCGTACGGCTCGATGGGGATACCACGCGGGTGCCGCTTATCGTGACGCCGTATGACGAGAATGCCTTCATGATCTCGCCGGACGGCCGTTGGATTGCCTACGAGTCGGACGAGACCGGGCGCCAGGAAATCTTCGTGCGGCCGTTCCCGGAGACGCGCGAGAACAAGGTGCAGGTCTCGGTGGACGGCGCGATCACGCCTGCGTGGTCCCGGGATGGACGCGAGCTCTACTTCGTCCGTGCGCGTGACAACGTAATGATGGCGGCGCGGGTCCAGCCCGGCCCCGAGTTCCGCACGGCTGCAGCGGAGTCCCTGTTCGTGCTCCCGCAGGCGACCAGCAATCTCTTGCGCAGCTGGTACACGCCGTACGACGTGATGGCGGACGGTCGCTTCATCCTGGTTCGTGCGGGGACGCAGGTCGAGTACCTGAGCAGCCGCCCCATCGAGGTCTTCGAGAACTGGTGGGATCCAAAGACGGCCGCGCTGCGGCGCTGATCCCAGCGCTGCGCTCGCGCCTAGAGTGACCCGAGCACGACGCCGCGCAGCAACGACAACCCGAAGTACGCCACCAGTGGCGTGATGTCGATCATGCGGATCGGAGGGATCACCCGCCGCAGCGGCGCGAGGAGCCACTCGGAGAGCGTGAACGCGAGGCGTCCGAGCCGCGAGTACGTGCCGCCGAACCAACTCATCACCACGCGTGCGATGACGGCGATCTGCACGATCGCAATGGCGGACGAAAGCGCGAGCCGCAGCAGGCCACCCGGCCCGCGGGAGCCCGCGTAGTAGGTGGTGACGAGCAGGTCGCGCACGAATCCGAGCACGCCGACGAAGAGCGCGCCAAAGAGCAGCAGCACGAGCAGCGCGATCCACGGCGCGTTCTCGTGCGTGCCGCCAAAGCGTGCCGTGCGCTTCTCGATGGGTGCGATCAGCGGATCGCAGACGCGACGCGCGAACTTCGCCAGCGCCGAGAATGCGTTGACGCGGCGCGAGCGCTCGAGCCAGGCCACTGTCGCCAGCGCCACGCCGACAAGCAGCACGAGGGTGAAGCCGCCGCGCAGCGCTTCGATGAGACGATCGATCCCGCGAATCAGCTCGGCCATGTCCTACGCATCCTCCTTCGAGGAAAACACCATCCGCAGCACGCCCGGAATCGCGCGCAGGCGTCGCCACAAAGAGTTGCCGTGCGCGAACTCCACGTAGTCGTCGAGCTGGGCGAGCCGCTTGGCGCCGTAGTGGTACCACCAGGGCTGACGCCAGCCGGTGAACAGGTCGTCGGCCACGGCGGTGCTTCGCACGCAGGCCTCGAGGCCGGCCATCCCGTGTGCACGGCCGATACCGCTTTGTTTCACGCCGCCGTAGGCGACGTCCGGCGCGCCCACCACCGACGACGCGTCGTTGACCATCACCGTGCCGCACTGAAGCCGGCGCGCCAGTGCCGCGGCGCGCGCGCGGTCGCGCGTCCACACGCTGGCCGACAATCCAAAGAGCGAATCGTTCGCGCGGGCGATTGCCTCGTCGGCGTCGCGCACCTTGATCACGGGGAGCAGGGGCCCAAAGGTCTCCTCGCGCATCACGCGCATCGAGTCGTCCACTCCGGTGATCACGGTTGGCGGGAAGAAGGCGCCGTCCGCGCGCGGCGGTGCTGCCGCCTGCGCGTAGACCTGTGCGCCCTTCGCCAGCGCATCACCAAGCTGCCCGCCAATCTGGTCGGCCGCAGCGTCGTGGATCAGCGGTCCAATCTCGATGCCGACGTCACGCGTCGGAGCGCCCACACGCACGGACTCCACGGAGGTCTTGAGCCGCCGCAGGAACTCGTCGTACACGGACGCTTCCACGAACACGCGCTTGGCCGCCACGCAGGTCTGCCCCGCGTTTGCGAAGCGCGACCAGCAGATGCCATCCGCTGCGTGCTGCAGGTCGGCGTCCGCGAGCACGATCGCCGGGTCGCTGCCGCCAAGCTCCAGCGAGCAGGGCACCAGCCGCGCCGCGCAGGCCTCGGCGACCTTGCGACCCGAGGTCACGCTGCCGGTGAAGAACATCTTGTCGATGTCGGCGCGCGCCAGCGCTGCGCCCACTCGCCCATCGCCTTGTACGACCTGCAGCACGCCGTCGGGTAGGCCCGCCTCTCGAAACAGCTCGCCGAGGATTGCACCACCGCGCGGCGTCAGCTCGCTGGGCTTGAGCACCACCGCGTTGCCGGTGGCGAGGGCCGGCAGTGCGCAGGACGCCGGCATGAAGAACGGATAGTTCCACGGCGTGATGATGCCGACCACACCCAGTGGAAGCTTCTCCTCGCGCACGCGCTTGCGGGCGAACAACGCACCCGGAAGCCGACGCCAACGGGCACGCAGGAATCGCGGGGTCTTTGCCTGGGTCCAGGCCACGAACTCCAGCGTGACCAGCACATCCATAATGAGCGCCCCGACCGCGGAGCGACCGATCTCGTCGCTGACGACCTGTGCGACCTCGTGCCGCCGTCGCACCAGCGCCTCGCGAAACCGGGCAATGACCCGCATCCGCTCGGCGACGGGCGTGGCCGCCCACGAGGGCTGGGCAGCGCGCGCCCGCGCAACGGCTTGGCCGACAAGGGCTTCCGCGTCGAGGGCCGGTTGGCTGCCAACCTGCTGGTCCACGAGCTGGGACATGGCCTGAAATGTGACATCGCGGGGTCCCTACGGGTACTGCGCACTATGACGGACCACGCTATAGACGATCTCCTTCGAGGTGGTGCGACGTGGCGGGCAGGTGAGCGAAAGGGATATCCTCCCAAGACCTCACTGATGTCCGACACCCCGCCCAATTCATCGATCGATCCAACGCTCCCCCTCCGCGCCAAGGCGGGGGACCGGCAGGCATTCGCCCAGCTGGTGGACGTCACGTACCAACGCTCCTTGCGCTTCGCCCTGCACATGCTCGGCAATCGCGAGGATGCCGAGGAGGCGGTGCAGGACACGTTCGTGCGGGTCTACCAGAATCTGGATCGGTTCCGCGCCGATGCGCGCTTCGAGCCCTGGTTGTTCCGGATCCTGGCCAACCGCTGCCGCACGCTGCTGGAGAAGCGCAAGCGGCACTCGAGCGTGATCCAGTACGGCGATGTGCCGGAGCGCTTCGGCGCGACGGAGGATGAAAGCTCGGAGTGGGTCGAGGAGATCTATCGCGTCCTCGACGCCATGCCGGCCGAACAACGCGAAGCGTTCCTCCTGCGACACGTGGAGGACATGCCATACGAGGATATCGCGGCCATCACAGGCGTCCGCCTGAGTGCGCTGCGTATGCGAGTGAAACGGGCCTGCGACGTACTGCGGGCACGCCTGACGGAGGTCATGAAGGATGGATGAAATGGAGCAGAAGGACCTGGTGATCGATCGAGTGCGCGCATCGTTGCAGAACGCCCCCGGCGCCGAGGCCGACCCGCGCGCCGTCGCGCGGTTGCTGTCGGCGGCCTGGGAAGCACCGCGCCCCTCAGCGTGGCGCCGGATGCTTGATGCCTGGCGCTTTCCCTCCTTCTCGGGCCTTGGGGCTGGCGCGCTGGCAACCGGCGCGCTGGTGGTCGGTTTCGTGACGCGCGGCGCGGTGACGCCGAACGCGCCCGCCGAGCCTGTGGCGGCCTCCGGCGCGCCGACGGGCGAGTTCCCAATTGTACAGAACGTGGCCTACGATGCCGCCGAGTTGCGCGTGCCCACGGAGTTCGTGTTCGAGCACGGCGAGGCGCGGTCCGTCTCGCTGGTGGGTGATTTCAATGGTTGGAAGGACGGGACGCACGAGCTCGTGCGGCTCCCGAACGGGATGTGGACCACCACGGTACCCCTGCCGCCAGGGCGGCACGTGTACTCCTTCATGGTTGACGGTACATTGCTCGTGGCCGATCCCCGCGCGCCCAAGGCGGGCGACGCGGACTACGGCCACGAGGGGTCTGTCGTGATGGTCTTCGCCCGATGATCCGGTATCGAGTCCTACTCGCCGCGCTGGTGCTCGCCAGCGCGTCCGCCGCTCCCGCGCTTGCGCAGGGGACGGTGGTGCCGGGCATCGCCGACGCGAGGGCACGCGCGGCCGTCGAACGCGAGATTGCGTCGGCGGCGGCGAAGGGGCTGCCGGTACGGCCCCTCATCGCGAAGGCACAGGAAGGGGTCACGAAGCAGGCGGCCGGGGAGCTGATCCGGGTCGCGGTGGCTTCGCAGGCCAGGCGTCTCGAGCAGGCGCGGGACCTCCTTGCACCCTCGACATCGGAGGCGGAGCTCGTGTCCGGCGCGGATGCGCTGGCCGTGGGCGTGCCGGGACCGATGCTGAAGCAGATCCGCGCCGCGTACCCGGTGGGGCAGTCGGTGGCGATGCCACTCGACGTGCTCACCGAGTTGGTCGCGCGCGGGGTCCCCGCGAAGCACGCGCTCGAGCAGATCACCCAACTGATGCTGCGGGGCGCAACGCCCACGCAGATTGCCTCGCTGGGGGCGTCGGTGCAGACCGACGTCGCCGCAGGCCTGGCGCCCGATGCGGCGCTGGAGGTTCGGGCTCGGGGCGTGATGTCGCTGCTCCCGTCCCCTGCCGCCGCCGCCGCTCTCGCTCCCAGCGGCCGGAGGCCATAGTGCCGGCGTGATCCGAGCGCGCCGCGCGGCGCTCGGGTTGGTCCTTCTCGGCGCCCCCGTCACCGGGGGCGCCCAAGCCGTTTCCGACCTCCGCGTCGAAGCCGGCTTTGCCTCCGTCAAGCAGCGAGGATTCGACGCCGAGAACGCGGTGCTGCTCGCGGCCCTCTGGCGACGACCGAGCGAGGCATTCACCCTGCTGACCAGCGCCAATCTCACCTACGCGGCGGATTCCCTCGCCGCGGCCCAGGGAGTTGCCGCGTTGGACATTCCTTGGAACGTGAGCGAGCGCCTGCGCACCGAGGTCGGTGTCGCAGGCGCTTCGTTTTCGCTGCGCTCGGCCGGCCGCGGCGGCAACGTGAACGCCTTCGCTCGGCAGCACTTCGTCGGTCTCACCGGCGGGGCGTTCGGCGGCTTTGCGCTGGCCGGCACCAATCGCGACGATGTGAGTAGTCGCTCGTGGCTTGCCGACCTCGGCGCCTGGTATCGCTGGGAGCATCTCTATTTGAGCGGGACGGTCACGCGCAGGACGTCATCCGACTGGCCGCTGTTGTTGGCCTCGGGTGTGTTCCGGAATCCCGACGACGAGCGCTACGAGCTGCTCGATGCCCAGGTGCTCCTACAGGCCCGCAACGGCCCCCACGACTTCACGCTTTCCTTCACGCAGCGCGATGGCATCGGCGGGACCAATGCGCGCTTCCAGGCGCTGAGCGCGAGTGGAACGCTGCAGTTCACTGAACGCGTGGCCATCCTTGCCTCGGGCGGACGTCAGCTCGCGGATCCGCTGCGCGGACTGCCGCAGGCGGACCTGCTGACAGTCTCGATGCGTCTCTCGCTCGGCTCCAAGCCGCTGCCCGTGATGCAACGCTCGGCCATCGCAAGTGCAGAGGTGATCCGCCAAGTCGGCGGCGGCGGTGAGCTCGTGGTGCGCGTGTTCGCCAGCGACACGATGCTGGTGGACGTAGCCGGCGACTTCAGCGACTGGCGACCCGTGCAGATGCAGCGCGAGGGTAGCTTCTGGGTTGCGCGCGTCCCGCTGCGGCCCGGCAAGTACCGCGTGGCCGTGCGCGTGAACCTCGGTCCCTGGCGCGCGCCGCGAAACCTCGCGCGTGTGCGCGACGACTACGGCGGCGAGTCCGGGCTGGTGGTGGTACCTTAGGGCTTCTCCTCCTGGAACCGGAGCCCGCCGTGCCTGCCTCCAATCGTCGTCAGTTCCTGTCCGGTCTCGCGGCCGCCACCACCGGTGCCGGTCTCGCCCTGCCCGCCATCAGCGAGCGCGCCTTCGCGCAGATGTTCGCCGCCGAGGCCATTGCGGGCGACCGCAGCGCCGTCGAGATCGCCAACGACGAGACCTACTGGTCGCAGATCCAGCGTGCGTTCGACATCGACCGCACGATGATCAACCTGAACAACGGCGGCATCTCGCCCACGCCCTCGCACGTACTGGAACAGCTGTTCCGTGACCTGCGCTTCGTGAACGAGCTACCGGTCGAGCACAACTGGCGCATCCTCGAGCCGCGGATGGAGAGCACGCGCCGAGAACTGGCCAAGGAATACGGCTGCGACACCGAGGAGATGGCCGTGACGCGCAACGCGTCGGAGGCGCTGGAGATCTGCATCCTCGGGCTCGACCTGCGCCGTGGTGACGAGGTGATCGTCACCAACCAGAACTACGGGCGCATGCTCACCACCTGGGACCAGCGCGTGCGCCGCGATGGGATCGTGCTCAAGTCGGTGAGCTTCCCGGTGCCGCTGACGGATCCGCGTGTGCTGGTGCGCCGCATCGAGGAACAGATCACGCCGCGCACCAAGGCCATCGAGCTCCCGCACATAACCAACCTCACGGGCCAGGTGCTGCCGATCCGCGACATCGTGCGCATCGCCAAGCCCAAGGGCATCCAGGTCATCGTGGACGGCGCGCACGCCTTCGCGCACTTCCCGTTCACACGTGACGAGCTCGAGTGCGACTACTACGGCACCTCGCTGCACAAGTGGCTGCACGCGCCGATCGGCGTCGGCTTCCTCTCCGTGCGCAAGGACCGCATCAAGAGCCTCTGGCCGATGATGGCCGCCGATGCCAAGCAGGACGAGGACATCCGCAAGTACGAGCAGATCGGCACGCACCCGCAGGCCAACTTCAATGCCGTGTCCGTGGCGCTCACGTTCCATCGCGGCATTGGTGTGGAGCGCAAGGCGGCGCGCCTGCGCTACCTGCGCAATCACTGGGCCGAGGCGCTCAAGCAAACGAGCGACCGTGTGTCCGTGCCCACGGAGCTCGGCATGGACAAGGGCGGCGCGATTGCGCTGCTGCACATCGAGGGGCTAGAGACACCGAAGCTCGGCAGCTGGCTGATGAGCAAGTACCGCATCGTGAACACGCCCATCGTGCACGAGGAGTTCAACGGGCTGCGCATCACGCCCAACATCTACACGTCGATGGACGAGCTCGGGACCTTCGTGGACGCCGTGAAGGTGGCGCTGCGCCGCGGGATTGCCTGAGTCAGGGGCTCGCGCCTCAATCCCAGCCTCACCTTTCGGCGCGGCAAGAAACCTCAACTGAACAGACCGTGAACTACTGGCTGGTGAAGTCGGAGCCCGAGGCCTTCTCGTGGGACGAGCTGCTCAAGAGTCCGAAGAAAACCACCTTCTGGGACGGCGTGCGCAACTACCAGGCGCGGAACACAATGCGCGACCTGATGAAGAAGGGCGACCGGGTGTTCTTCTATCACTCGAGTGCGGATCCCACGGGAATCACGGGCATCTGCGAGGTGGTGAAGGAAGGCTATCCCGACCACACGGCCTTTGATCCCAAGGACACGCACTATGACCCGAAGTCGAAGAAGGACGCGCCGACTTGGTTCATGGTGGACCTCAAGGCGGTTGAGTCGTTCAAGCAGATCCTGACGCTCGCCGAGTTGAAGAAGCTCAAGGGGCTGGAGAAGATGGTCTTGCTCCAGCGCGGGTCGCGGCTGAGCGTGCAGCCGGTGACGGCGAAGGAGTGGGGGGTCGTGTGCCGGGCAGCTGGAGCCACCCCCTAGCGGTCGAAACGGGTCGGCGCTTGTGACAGGTCTTTGGGCTGACGGGTACAGCTTGCAAGATGCCTTCTTCGACCGTGCCTGAACGAGTGCGCAATGCCGGATTGCGGCGGCGCGTCCTGCGTGGCGTGGCCCTCGGGTTGGCCGTGCTGCTTGCCAGCGCCTGCGATGCACCGACCGAAACGGCGATACTCATGCACTACGAGCTGCGCGCGATTGGCGATAGCGCCGTGCCCGCGACCTTTGCATTCGGACCTCCAGATGCCATCGCGCCGCTGCTGGTCCGCTACGGCGTCGATACGATTGCTGTCGCGGCGAATGGCTCCGGGTACTGGAGGCAGAAGGAGCTGCGATGGAGCGACACACCACTCTTCGGGCGCGATCTCAGCCAGGACGTGCAGATCACCGGAATCGGCGGGCTACGTCTCCTCGTGCACAGCGACTGCTGGGGCGACATCGCGCCTTGCAGCGAGCGGGCGAGCAAGCGGATCCTGGAGTTCGGTCCCGAGCGCATGGTACTCGAGTCCCCATTCGGTGAGTGGCTGTTCGTGCGAATTGTAGGTTTCGCAGCCCGCTAGGGCACCCGAGGTGAAGTAGCTTCGGAGGATGTTCACAGGGCCTAGCCTCGCCAAGCTGGGGTTATCGAGACTCTCAACCGGTAAGGCCAGAGGCCTTGGGAGCAGCCACAAGACTGCACGACCCACCCCGTGTGCGGGACGGGAGGCGCGCCGCACACGGTGGGCTCGCACACTTGTCGCCAAGTCGCCCGCGCCTTCGGCGTGTCGCGGTAGACCATCTGCAAGTGGCGGCGGCTGCGCGGGTCGGGCCGCCGCGACGGATCGTGCGCTCCGAGCGGGCGCGGCCTGGCGAGCTGGTGTACCTCGACGTGAAGTAGCGGCCGCATCGGCCGTGTGGGCCACTGCATCTGCGGTGACTTCACGCGCCGCGCGCGGCGGGTGGGGAAGCAAGTGCACCCCGGCATCGACGACCAGGCGCGGCTCGCGTACGCCGAGGTGCTCGAGGACGACACCGCGGCCACCGCGGCCGACTTCCTGGCGCGGGCGGTCGCCCGGTACGCGGCGCTCGACGGCGTCGTCGAGCGCATCCACACCGACAAGGGGAGCCGATTTCATGCCCTGCCCATCGCGGCGCACCCGCGCGCTCCCGCACGACCTCTCCCTCTACAACACCGAGTGCCGCCACGGCGCGCTCGGCGGTCGGATCCTAGCGCAGCGCCCCGCCTCGCCCGCTAGCTGTCAACATCGTGCTAGCTCATCACACCTAGGCAAACGGCCTCAGCCTCAGCCGCCGCACGGACCCTGCTGCATCTCTCGTTGTGTCGCAGGCACTAGTTCAGTAAGTGCCGCAACCGCCCCCCGCGCGAGCTCAGCCGACACCGCAGCACCATTGCGCGTGAGAACGCGACTTGATCGTGCTACGGTGAGACGTCGCGCGAGCTGAGCTCTTCAATCAACAGCCCGACCACCGGACGCCGGAAGAACATCCCGAACATCGTTCTCATCCATTTGTCGTCACCGGCCACTTCATTGCGCAGGTCGGAGAGCTGCAGTTCGGCGGCGACTGAGTCTGGACTCATCCCGGAACGCAGCGCGGAGCGCACCTCTTCCCGCGCAATGTGAAGCATGGACTGCACCATCCTCACATACTTTAGATCCGACATAAGGGGTCCATGTCCAGGTACCACGATTGCTGGCTCGAGCGCGCCGATGGAATCCAGTACTGCGGTCCACTCGGTCGGATGCGAGTTGAAGGCGAACGGTACAGGCCAGACGACGAGGTCGCCGGTCGCGAGGATCCGCTCGCGGGGAAGCCACACGACAAGGTCACCCGAGGTGTTCCCGCGGCCGAACCACCGCAGCTCGATCGATCGCCCTGCAAGTGGAAGCACCGTCCGACCAGAGTCGAGCGTCTCGGGAAGAATTTCCACGAAATCCGCGGTCTCGGCGACATATTCTCGGATGATCCGCACCGAGCTGCTCAGTGCCAACTCTTCCGCGCGAGTGACGGCAGTACTGTCACCGCCGAGTCCCATGGCCAATAGGCGCTCGAATCGATCCGCTGCTGCCGGGGCGTATCGCACCTGCTGCTCCCGATTCTCGCGTCCCAGTGCCACCATATCCCGTTTCGTGTTTGCGTGGGCAAGAAATCGCACCCCGGGAAAGCTGTCCCTGTACACCTGCGCGCCCGCCACATGATCGTCGTGCCAGTGCGTGTGAACCACGTACCGCACAGGCTTGCCGGTCACCTGGCGGAGAGCGGCGAGGTTCTCCAGCGTGGCACGACGCGTGAACTGCGCATCCACGACAACCACACCTTCATCTCCAACAATGAACAGGGAGTTGGCATTGACCGCCAGACCGAGCGGCTCTTGACGGATGGCGGCGTAGACGTCGGGTGCCACTTCGGTCACTACGACATCGCCGACGACAACGTGCAGAGTGGCCGGCGGCGGCTCCCCACAGGCACTCGCGAATAGGATGAGGACCAGCCGGGCAAGGATTCTCATGATCGTCAATACTGGGGTGCACACGTCCTAGTCGCTTGGAGGGAATTGCGCGCTTGTTCGCGGAGCCTGGGGAGCGGGCGACGGTGGTCAAATCCCGAAAGGGTGAGACAAGGGGTCGAACTGGTGGTGTTTGCGCCTCGACGTGGGTCTGGGGTACCGGCGCGCGCGACACCACCACCGGTCCAGAACGTCTCTCCGTCGCATAGCAGTATCCGCTGGATCCCTAGGTCGGTGTCAAGCGGACTCACGTGCCGCATCAGACCCAAGCGTGTCCCTGGAGCGCGGGCGTCTGTGGATCGGAACGAAGCTCCAACCCAGTAATGACGGGTGTAGGGTTTGTGCCGCAGCCGGGTTTCAGCCGAGGAGTCAGGGTCGATGTAGCATGAGGAGTGCATCGGCGACTGCCATTTAGACTGTCCTGTCTCGCATTACTGGCGACGCCCCTCGCTGCGCAGGCGCGTGCCATCGCGCCATCGTCGCTGGACTTGTCGAGCGCGCGATGGCCCGGCCCAGGCAAGTACCGGATGGCTTCGCTTTGCGCACGCGGTATGGGCCGGCAAGATCATGCAAGACATGCAGCGTAGCATGCGAGACGCTCAGGACCTCGTCCAACTTCGAGGTGTGAATGCAGGCCCGTGGATCCCTCCGTATCCTCTGCGCGCTTTGCTGCGCCCTTGTGGCAAGGTCAGCCCACGCCCAGATCGCGCAGTCCGATTACGCCGCGCGACGAACTGCCTTGGTGACCTCGCTCCCCACCGATGGCGTGTTGCTTGCCCTTGGCGCACGCGAGCCACGTGACAACCATCTCGCGTTCTGGCAGTCGCAGGACTTTCGCTACCTCACCGGATTCGATGAACCGGATGCGGCACTCGTGATGATACGGCGCGGAGGAGAGGTGCGCGGACTGCTGTTCGTACCACCACGGGATCCAGCCATGGAAGTGTGGACGGGCGCGCGCCTCGGGGTCGAGGGCGCCAGCGCTCGCACGGGACTCGAGGGGCGCGATGCGCGGACGCTGGACACCACGCTCGACTCGATTCTCTCGTCAATCGGTCGGGGGACGCTCTACGCGGTGGGCGACTTCGGCGACGCAACCGGTCCACAGACGCCTGACGATCAGCTTCTTGCGCAGCTTCGTGCGCGGCACCCCTCGCTCTCTGTCAGGGACGCGACCGCGAGCGTCCTCCGGCTGCGGTCGGTGAAGTCCGCGGCTGAGCAGGAGTTGCTGCGCACGGCGGCCGCTATTAGCGCTGCTGCGCACCGCGATGTTCTGGGGTCCATCGGACCGGGGCGCAACGAGTATGAGGTCGAGGCGCTGGCTGAATTCACATTCCGGCGCCAGGGCGCGGATGGGCCGGCCTACCCAAGCATCGTCGGGTCAGGGCCGAACTCCACGACGTTGCACTACAATCGCAACGACCGCTTCATGCAGGACGGCGAGCTCCTGCTGATGGACATGGCGGCATCGTACGGCGCCTACACGGCGGACATCACGCGGACCGTTCCAGTGAACGGACGCTTCACGGAGGATCAGCGGGCGGTGTATGAGATCGTGCTTGAGGCCCTCGTGCACGCCGAAGGGCAGGTGCGGGCGGGTGCTCCCTGGAAGCAACCCTCCGACTCGGCCACTGCCGTGATCCAGCGTGGGCTCGCGCGTCTCGGATTGATCGAGGCTCCGAATGCCACCTACGGGTGCGGCAGCGAGGAGCGACCACAGCGCTGTCCACAGGTCGCGCTCTACTACATGCACAGCTTGAGCCACGGGATCGGCCTCGATGTCCACGACCCGGACGTCTCCGCGCAGACGGGCATGATGACGCCCGGTAGCGCGTTCACTATCGAACCCGGCATCTACGTGCGCGCTGGCACCGTCGAGATCATCCCTGCGACTCGCGAGAATGCCGCGTTCCGGGCACGGATCGCGCCGGCGGTGCGCCGCTACGCGAATATCGGCGTGCGCATTGAGGATGACTATCTCATCACGGATGCGGGTGTGGAGCGCATCAGCGCAGGCGCGCCGCGCGAAGTCGAAGAGGTTGAGCGCGCTATGGCCACGCGGCGGCGGTCAGCTGTGCGGGATACGGCAATGGCGAGAGCGCGCGGATCGTTGCGCCCCGACGGCGCAACGAGATGATGGACGACCGGTCCCGTCGTGCGACGCACTGCCTCAATACCACCACGGATTCTGGCGGCGCGACTTCTCCCGGTGCGCAGCGTCACGGTCCTCCCGCTGTCAGGACGATGCTGCACAGGCACGCATCACCGCCTGTGCGCTGGACACCGCGGCCGAACACCGCGCAGGAACCTTCGTCATCCGCGATGGTTGCATCGCTGCATGAGACACACCCGCGGGGACGCACGTACCGGAGTCTCGACAGGGGAGCGGGCCGACGGAGAGAAGCGGGCTGCCAGTGCCGGCGCCGGAAGCCGGCGCGGCCCCGAGGTCTGTTCATCATCCCTGCTTCCCTCCGAGACACGGTGGCGCGCTATGGTCGCGGCGCCGTCGACAGCTCCCTCTCAACCCAGCGGTCGAGCTTCTCTTGCAGGGACGCAAGCGTGATCGTTCCATCACGGATCACCTCGCGATTGAAGCGAGCCAGGTCGAAGCGTTTCCCGAGTCGTCGTGCGGCACCCGCGCGCGCGGCCAGGATCACGCGATATCCAACAAAGTACGTCGCAAGCTGGCCCGGCAACGCCGCATGTCGATCGGCATAGTCGCCGGCTTGCACCCGCGTACGGCCACCGAGGACGAACATCGAGTCGACGAGCTGCGTGCGCGTCCAACCACGCAGGTGCGCGCCCGCGTCGAGGTAGTAGGCCACGGCGACATCCAGCAGGTGTACGAGCTGTCCAATGCTGTCCAGCGGCGTGGCATAGAGCGCCATCTCGGCGCCAAGTCCCTCGGCGTAGATGCCCCATCCCTCGCTGAAGGCTGAGATGCCGATCGTGCGCATCACAGGGTGAATCGACGTCGCCCGGGAAGCGGCGATTCGTTGCAGGTGGTGGCCCGGATAGGCCTCGTGTGCGACTGCGTTGCCGACGGCCATGCGCTCCGGACGTCCAAGATTCACGAGAAACCACGCGGGGCGGCTATGGTCGTCAGGAGCCCGCTGGTAGCTCGGCGGCACTCCTGCCCGCTCCTGGAACTCCGGGTAGGGAATCACCGCGATCGACTCCGGCTCGAAACCCGCCACAACGCGAGGCGCCAGTCTTGCCGCCTGCGCGGTCATCGCTCGGTACGCCGCCAGCGTGGAGTCGCGCGAGGGAAAGACGAATCGCGGGTCGGACTTGAGCAGACGGATGCCGTCCGACACTGCGGCTCCGGTGAGTGCGCGCACGCTTGGCTCCAGCGCCCGGCGAACGCGGTCAATCTCCGTCCGCGCGTCGGCCATCAATGACTCAGGATCGCTGTCGACCGAGGTGCTCTGGCGGAGCAGGGCGCGATAGCACGCGATGCCTTCAGGCTGCTGCGAGAGCGAGCCGTCGCGGCGCGCCTGGGGCAAGTAGCTCGTCTCAAGCCAACGCGAGTAGTCGCGCGCTGCGGGAAAGATCTGCTCGCGAAGGATGCGGAGGAACTCGTCGCGGAAGGCAGCGGACGTGTCGCGGGTGATCGGCGCGGCAAGCGGTGATGCCGCGACATCGTCGGTGGTCAGGTCTCGGAACTGGCGTATGGCCGTGGCAATCACCTGCTGGGACGAGACGTAACCTGAGTCAAGTCCGCGAGCAACAAGCGTGCGTTCGTCTGCGATGAAGGCCGGGAGCTCTCGTAGCGCGGCAAGTGCACGGTCTCGGCTGGCCGCGTCACCAACACGCACGTTGCGCGCCCAGTTCGAGGCACTGATGTGCCACCCGTTGAACTGACTCGGTGCATACCACAGATGCGTCCTGCAGACGTGGGTTCCCGCTCGGCCGGCGATGACCTCGGTTAGGTTGTCCAAGAGCAACCGCTCGTCGTCGTCGGCGAGTGCCGCGCGAGGAATGCTGGCGAGCATCGACCCCACACGGTTGGAGCGAAGACGGTTGGCGATGCGCGCGCTATCGCTTAGGTCAGGCCACGCCCGGGTGCGACCGTTCCCTTGCGTGAGGGCGACGAAACTGTCCGCAGCGACGCGTAGGTCGTCGCTGGGGCCGGTGGGGGCCATGGTGGCCGATGCGGTGAACGCGGGAGAGATTGCGACGGCGAGTGAGAGCAGGAGTGGGGTCATGACGGCACGTGAAGCAAAACGTTGAGTGGAATGCGGAGCGTGGTCCGAACCCGGGAGGTGAAGCGTGCGACCTACGGCGTGATTACGGTCCGCACCGGGGCGTGATAGGCGCGCAGCTCCGCTAGCACACTGTTGACGGCGCGAGCTTCCAGCGGAACCGTGCGCAGCGCGAGCACGTCAAGGGGAAGCAGCCCTCGAGCGGCCAAGTCCAGTAGCAGCGGGAGCTCGGCAACGAGATGATCATTGGACCCGAGCAACTCGGTCTCGCGCGCTAGGAAATCAGTGTAGGTATGCACCTGCACCGGCTCGCCAGCGAGCCCAATCGCCACGGCGCGCCCGTGAACGCCGAGAACGTCGATGGCAAGCCGCGTGGTTGACGGCAACCCTGTGCAGTCGAGCGCAACATCCACGCCCTCGCCAGCTGTGGCGCTGCGGACCTCTGCCGCCGCATTTGCGTTGCGCGCATCTACCGGCCACGCGCCGAGCTGCGCCGCGAGGTGCAACTTGGTCTCGTCGGTGTCGAGTGCAATTACGGAGCGTGCCCCGAGCGCGAATGCGATCTGGAGGGCGAGCATCCCGACGCCACCGACTCCGACGACTGCGACCGTCTCTCCGGAGCTGAAGCGCGAGCGGCTGATGGCATGGAATGCCGTGGCTCCGGCGCACATTAGGATTGCCCCCTGCGCAAAGCTCACCGCCTCAGGGAGCCGAATCGCATTCACCGCCGGTACCACGATATGCTCCGCGAAGCCGCCGTCGTGCGTGAGCCCGATCATCCCGTATGCATCGCAGAACTGTTCGCGTCCGCGCCGGCAGGAGGCGCAATCGCCGCAGCTCAGCACATAGTGCACACAGACGCGTTGCCCAAGGCGCTCTTCGGGAACACCGTTGCCCACGGCGACGATGACACCGGCGATCTCATGACCGAGAATGAGCGGCCAATGAGCGACCGGGGAGTGGCCGGTGCGATAGTGCTCGTCGGAGTGGCAGATGCCAGCAGCACGGACGGCAATGAGCACCTCGTCTCTGCCAGGTGCCCGTAGCGGCATGTCGACGAGCGACAGTTCCTGGCCGATGGCAGGAAGTACGAGTGCGCACGAAGAGGTGGGCGGGGGTGGCATGGCCTGATAGTGAGTCGGGCGGTCGGCTCCCGCTAGGAGAGTGTTGCGCTAGACCCGCCGGGTCATGGAGCGCAAGACTCTTCAAGCGTGCGATCGCCGAGTGCGGTACATCGACTCATTCTTCGACTCCGGCGGCGAGTGCCGTCAAATCGACGCGTCCTCCTGGCACGTGGTGCATTCGCGCTCACTACGACTGGACGTGGGATGCGTCGCTCGGACCGATCGTCGATGGCGGCGGAGCATAGACTCGGCGACTGTATCGTCGACGATGGAGACGCAGCGGCTCCCCAGGCTTCCGTCGATGACTCGTGGCTCAATCGCATCAGCGGCAATCGCGCGCAGGTCGTCGACGCACCGCGTCACCTGAACGGCGGCATCCTGGCCGCGGTCTAGAACTTTCTGAAGGCCATGACGCGTCCGCATGACGCGTCGGCGTCCGACGTGGTCCGTGGTCCCGATTCTTGTGCTCCTTGGTACGGCAATCGCTCCTGCAATGTCGGATCAGCTGCGGACCGGATTCAGGTTTGGCGAGAGGCTCGACGTCGCCGATCCGTTGGTGAACGAGAAGTCGCGTTGGAATCCGTGGCTACATGAGCGCGACCCGGCGAGCACGATGGCGAGGATGCGCCTCGACACGCTGCCGAGCGCGGGCTGATACATCTGGTCTGCAACAACACGTCCGGGGTTGGAGCAACAGGCTCGCGCGTGACGTGAGTCCCACGCGGATGCCGCATACGATGCGCTCGTCGCGAGGCTGATTTCCGGTTCGATCGTTGTTCCCGAAGCAGTGGCGGCGATTCATCTCGCAGAGGCTTCCGGCGCGGGGGCTACGGCGACGTCGGCGGATAGGCATGGGCCGGCGCGCGGCGCTTCGCCCCGCGCCTGGGTGGTGCCTGGCCGTCCTAGCCGGCGTTCCGTCGAACGGCGGCGCGATACTCATTTGGCGACATTCCGAACACCTGCACAAACGCCCGCGTGAAGTGGCTATGGTCGGCGAAGCAAAGGTCATGCGCCACTGAGCTGATCGTACGATTCGTCCTCAGCATCGCCCGCGCGCTGTCCACACGGCGCTGCAGCGCATAGGCATACGGCGACGCCCCGAGCTGTCCGGTGAAGGCACGGCAGAGATGGAATGGACTCACCGCGCAGGCGGTGGCGAGCTCTGGCAACGACCAACGCCGTTCAGGCTCGGCGTCAATCATCGCCTTGGCGCGGGCGACGGCGTCGGTCGTGGCGTGCCGGGCAATCCGACGTGGTGCATGCGCGCGCTCGACCACTGGAGCAAGCTCGGTCATCAGGCCCGCAAGAGCCGACAGCGCGCCGTCGCAGTCGCCTGCGGCCTCGAGATCGTGGTGCATCTCGCGAACCCGCTTGGCGAGCAGCGGGTCGCGATGCACCACCGAGGTGGCCGCGACGCCTGGCCGCAGCGCTGGCGCGGCGATGGTCTCGTACTGCTGACGTGAAAGGTAGAGTGCGCGGTACTCCCAAGGGGAACTGCCAAGTACCTGCGCGGCGTGCACCACGTTGGGGGGAATCAGTAGCACACACCCAGCAAGAAAGTGATCAATGCCAGATGGACCACTGCCAATCGCCTCGCCTGACTCCGTCGTGGCGAGTACGGCGTAGTCATGCGTGTGCGGCACGAAGCGCTGCGCGCGGTAGGACGCGGTCAACAGCTCGACCCCGGCCTTCGGCAGAATTCGATACTGTCGCGGGTGTCTCACGGACGGCTCCAAGCGTAGCGGTACGTTGTTCCGACACTAACTACGGGGGAACGCGTTGCTTTGTTGCGAGCCGCCTCACCCGTGCTGCCAAATTGCCATCCGGCCGCGCGCGCCACAGTCCTCGCGTGGGCTCGATTCCGCAAGGCGATGCAAGGCAGCTTGCCGTCGGGCGGCATTCTTGCCCCGGATATTCCTGACCGCCGCCCATTCTTGAGCTGCAAGCCTAGCCAGTCTAGCCACCCTAGCCACCCTAGCCACCCTAGCCACCCTCAGAGCGCTCTAAGAGCCGGACGGTCCACACTCCAGCGGTGCGTACCTGGCGCGGCCACCGGCCCCTTCGGCGACTCGCGCCCGCGATGCGCTGGTCACAGAGTCCGCAACTCCTGTCGCGGCTGAGCTGCCGCACGATCTGATCGTCGCACCCCATCGGTCTGTCGTCGTCACCGGGATGCCATCAGCGCGAGTCTACGTGCTCGACCCTGCCACGGGTGCCATCGACAGCGAGCCCATTCCAGTCCCGGCCGCGAACCGGCGCGCGCTCCACATGGATGCCGATGGCACCTGGTGGGTGGCGCTCGGAGGCCCGGGTCTGGTGGCCAGGCGCTCGCCTGCCGGCGACTGGGTCACGCACGACGAGGCACTGTATGCCCACTGCGTTGCCCGGGACGCCTCAGGCGTGTGGGACAACGGCCGCTTTACCGGACATCCCAGAGTCCTGATGCACGTGAACGCCACGCCGGGCGCGACAACACGCGCTGAGCTGCCCGCCGCGACGCCAGCGGGTGTCAGCCCCATACCGCACGAGGTCCGTACCGGTCCCGGTGGTCGATTTGGATGAGCGAGCTGCATGGCGGCCGCGTCGTGACGTAGGACCCGCGCGCTGGCCCGCGCAGTACCTTCGAGATGCCGATCTCACATTGCGAGCGACGCCGCCTCGACGTAGCGGGCGACGGCGTCGTCCCGATTCCTCTCGACGCCGCCCGTGAGGTAGTCCCATTGGATCCAAGTACGGGGCGTCTCACGCGCCACCCGCTACCCGACCGCAATGCGCTGCCGTGCGTGGTGCGAGTGATGCGCGGAACGCGGTGTGGGCCGCTACCGGAACGAGCCACGCCGTGCGGCACGCGGCCCCCGCCGGGTCCACCTTCCGTTTCCGCTGGCGGAGCGGTGCGGTGACGTTCGTGCGAGCCTCCTGCGGCCTGACCGACACCCGTCACGCGCGCCAGCCGGCGATGCGACCGATGTGGTGCGACGGAGACTCCGGTCACGCGGAGCGACAGGAGGCCGGGGCAAAGGCCCGGAATCGTGCAGGACAAACAAGGTTGGCGCAGTCGCTGCGCTGGCAACGCGCACTGTGTGCACGCAAGAATCTCCTAGAGAATCCCACCGTGAAGGTGCAGCGTGATTCCATGTCAACAGGGGGTAGTCGGGTGCGTCCTCACGATCCAATCCCGCATCAGACGGGCGTTGCGAGCGCTGCATCTGCCGCGTCCAGTGTCTCCAAACCCGAGCGTAACGCGGACGCGCTGGCGCTGGCCTTCGGTGCAGCGCGCGGTGGACTCGCGACGCGCGTCATGGCGCTCCGGGTGCAGGCGTCGCTGGGAAGCGCACTCGCGCCACGGGCACATCGCCGCGAAGCCAAGGCGCCCTGTGTGCCGTTCGCGAAGTCGATGCAAGCAGGGCGCGAATCCCAGGCCGATGCGCACAGAACCACACCTAGGACGCATAGAGTCGTCCAATGAAACTGCCCGCTCTCGCCGTCCTCATCGCGACCGCATTCACCGCCGAGGTTGCGGCTCAGTCGATTGACACGATTTTCGCGGAGGTCGGCCATTCGGCCATCGACGGTCGCTTGATGAAGCCGCACGCCGCGCGCGTCCGTGTCTACCGCGGCGATACGCTTACCTCACAGTGGCTGAACGAACTCACGATCGGCGACAGCGCCGGACAGCCAATCATGCGGTGGGTGACAACCAGCGAACCCGTGCCGGGATTCCCCGGCCGAGTGCTGAGCGTGCTTCGGCAGACCTACAATGCACGCACTCTCGCGCCACTGGGCTACTCGACCACTGCAAGCAACGGTGCCTTCGTGCGCGTCGCGATCGATGGCCGATTCGTCACCGGCACGCGGCGCACCGCAGTCGATACCACGACGATACGTGTCCGAGACCCGATCCCCCGCCTTGGATTCTTCGCTGGCGCCTCAGACCTCGTGCCGATTGCCGCAGGGCTGCGCCATGGCAGTGTGATGGTCGCGCCCGTCTGGAATCCACTGAACGCCGGAATGACGGAGGACCGGGTCTTCACGGTGCGTGGCGACACGGCAGTCATGGTGGAGGGTCGGTTGGTGCGGTCAACGCAGGTCGAGGAGTGGCGACGCACGAACGGAACGCTCTACGCGACCTGGTACTTACTGTTGGAGTCGCCGTATATGGTCTACGGTGAGCTGCCGCTGCCAGACGGCCGCGTCCAGCGGATCACCGAGGTGGAGGTACCGCCGCGAAAGCCGTAGCCGGCGTCGTGGCCAAATCGGCGACCCCCGTACCCGCCGAGCCTGGTCGCGACGCAAGGCCGGCGAGGAAGCAGCCGGCTGTCGCGGAAGAGGGCGCGGTGAGACAGGCTCTTCGGCCCCCGGCTCATAGGCGGGAAGTGAACGCCGCAACAGGGGATCGAGGGGAGTCCTGCACCTAGAGTGAACCTGGAGGCACGCCGGACGCGCCGATGCGTACGCAATGGTCCCCGCGGGGCGCGCGGACCTCCATCGCCGTGTGGCCGGGACGCGACGTAGGTGCGCACTCTCCGAGGTCGTGCTCGAAGCGAGGCCCCGCAAGATGGTCCAAGCGCGCAGTCCGTGTTGCGACGAGAGTGAGGTGTTCGAATCGCCACTCTGGGCCGCTCCTTTCGCCAACCTCATGTCCATGCGCCTCGCCGTCATCGTCACAGCAGCCCTGCTCGTGCTCGCAGGCCGTGTCCGGACTGCGACCGGTCAAATGCTGCCGCCCTCCCCCGGGACGATTGTCGCACGGGACATCGGGGCGACAATGGAGCGGCTCGCCGAAGGGGTCTATGCGATCATTCACGAACGGGCCACGCCGGACTGGCCGCACGGCAACACAGGGGTCATCGTTGGCGAGGACGCAGTCCTCGTGGTCGACTCGGACTATTTCCCCTCGCGCGCTGCTGCGGACATCGCGCTCATCCGCCAGGTCACCGATGTGCCCATCCGCTATCTCGTAAACACCCACTGGCACGGGGACCATACCCACGGCAACGGCGTCTATCGGGACTCCTTTCCTGGACTCGCAATCCTAGGCGCGGAGCGGACCGCCACATTCTTCGAGCTCAACCAGGCGCGACTGCCGCGGCGCATCCTGAAACCGGGCTCGCATGCGCGGCAGAGCATCGCGCGCGACGAGGGCCTGCTGAGCCGAGGCCGCGACAGCACCGGCCGCGTCCTCTCGTCCGAGGAGCGCGCCGACCTCATGCGGGCGGTCTCGGAGCGGCGGCAAGAACTGGCCGAGATGCAGGCGGTGCAGGTCGCACCTCCAACGCACCTTTTCGACGGCTCCCTCGTCGTAGACCTTGGGCGTCGACGAGTCGAGATTCGCGACATGGGTCCAGGCAATAGCCCAGCCGATCTCGTCATTTACGTTCCGAGCGCACGCGTCCTCTTCGCGGGGGATCTGCTCGTCTATCCCGTGCCCTATACCACAGAGGTATTTCCAGATTCGTGGCTTCGTATCCTGAAGGAACTCGAGACGTATCGGGTAGCGGCTCTCGTGCCTGGACACGGTCCCGTGATGTCGGATCACCGGTTCACGCGCAATGTGCGTGAGGCCTTTGAGATGACGCGCCATCAGCTGGACTCACTACTGCGACTCGGCTACACGATGGCGGAGGCAGCAGATTCAGTGAATCTGATGAGCCTGCGTCACAAGTTTTGGGTGCCGGCCGGCCGGCCGGTCCTCGAACCTTTCTGGAGGGATTGGGTGCGGAACCTTGCAAGCCAATTCGCCCCTTGCGTGATGGGGTATCACTGCTGAAGTGGGGTCCTCCGGGGGTGAGCCAGGCGGACTGTCCGGTCACACGCTCACTCCTCTGACATTCTATCGCGCACGCGGTGCCAGCCCGTGTCGCTCCAGCGTAGCGTCCACGCCGCCAACATACACGGACCACTACGTCACGCACGTGACGTACGACATGCTGCCCCCAGATGTGGCCATCGCGTCGGGAAACCTCAGGATGGTATTCTGAACAGTGAATCGGTGAGCGCCCATCGGCTCGAAACAGCCCGCGCGCGGTGCATGGCCTGTGCGCGTTGCGCGTCCTCCTGCATGCCCCGCCGATGGTCCCGCTCTACGCCGCCGAGCGACCGTCCGCGCTGATTTGTTCGAGGGAGGGGGGCTATCGCAGGGCGTACACGTTGCCGTCCGTGCTTCCGAAGAAGACTACGCCGCCGGCCACCACGGGCGAGGACAATACGGAGCCAAGTGTCATCATCGTCCGCATCCCGACCATCATTCCGTCTAGCGTACGATCGGGATACATGCGCGCGGCCTGCATGCGACCGGTCGAATCCGTGTACTGAGCAGCATTTGCCCTCGAACCATCCGTCTGGAAGCGTCCTCGCAGCCGACCATCTGCGATCCCGACCGCGTTGAGCCATCCGTCCGATGAGCCGTAGTACGCCACACCACCAGCGATTGCGGGCGAAGAGAACGAGACGGCCAGACTCTGGACGTCGAAGCGGACCGCGCCGGTGGCGGCGTCGAGCGCCTTGAAACGCGTTCCGTCAGACGTCGGGAAGTAGACAACACCCTGGTGCACGGCGGGTGATGCGATTGTCCAGCCTCCATGATTGTCATGCGTCCAGCGTGGAGCTCCGGTGCTGGCATCCACCGTGTGGAATCGCCCGTCGCGGCCACCGACGAATACCAGTCCGTTGGCCACCGCTGCCGAGCTGGCGATGCCGATCTGGTTGTAAATTGTCGTGTCGTTGCCAGTCGTGTAGCGCCATCGCTCGCGCCCCGTGGCAGCGTCAATGCCGTAGAGGTTTCTGTCCCAACTGCCAACGATGACCAGTCCCCCGGCGACGGCGGGAGAGGCGTGGACCACATCTCCAGTAGAAAAGGTCCACTTGACCGCTCCAGTCGCGGCATCCAGCGCGTACACGTTTTGATCGCCGCTCCCGATGTACACAACTCCGCTCGCGACTGCAGGGGAGGAGGTGAACACGTCAAACGGGTCTGGCATGCGTTCGGTGCGCGGAATCGCTCCGTGGATGCCAGGTGCTGTAAAGCGGCGCTCACCTCGCGTCGCGAACTTCCAGGCCTCCTTTCCCGTCCGAGCGTCCACGGCGTAGATGAATCCGTCGAGACTTCCGAAGAACACCAGCCCGCGGTGCACGGCAGGCGACGAGTGGATCGGCCCGCCTGTGTCAAACTTCCACCGAAGGACGCCGTCCGCCTGGCCAAGGGCATACAGGCTGCCGTCAGTGCTTCCAACAAACACCATACTGCCGTCGACGGCCGGCGAGGAGATCACTCGTCCCCCCGTGCGATACTTCCATGCCACCGATGTGAGTGAGGGGGCGGGCGACTCGTAGACACCGAGATGGCCCGGTCCACCGCGAAACATCTCGGTTTGCGACTGGGCTGATGCGGCGGATAGCAACAGGGCGGTTGAGAGCGAGGCGATGCGCATTCTGAAGGTTCGCTCCCAGCGGCGCCCAAATCTTGAACTAATCTGCGCTGTCAATTGTGGGCACACCGCTGCGCCCACCGCCACTCGTAAGAAGCGGGCACGAGGGATGAGCGGGCGTCACCGTAGCGAGGTGACGGCGATCAGGCTGCTGCGTCGCCTGAAGGTGTGGCTGTGCCGAGTCGCGAGAGGTTGACAGCCTATCGCGCTGTCGACGCGGCGTCTGGAGCAGTGGCTGGATCTCGACACGCATGCCCGCCAAATAATGAGCGGGCGCCTCGCGTGGCCCTGCGCTGGCGTGAGGGTGTTCAGGCATCATGAGAACGGTGTCGAATCCTGTGTTGACCGCGGCATCCTCGACTCGGTGCTGCCGACTCTCATCGGACATCAACGCATGCCGCGACGTCGCGGACCGGTGAGCCGTGCTGCGCGGCGCACATCAAACCGGAGCCTTAGGTGTTCGCGCAGACTCACGACGACGCGCTCAGGATTGGCTCGGGTCGAACGAAGCTGGGGCGCGTCATGTTCCAGACGTCCGGTGGTCTCGAACGCTCTCGCGCTCTGGCCGCGGTACCTCTTCAGTTGAAAAGCCTGACAGTCGCAGGGCATCACGTGCCGAGGCCATGGCAGTACGCCGTATCAGCAAGTAATCCGTGTCGTAGGTCGCGATGGGGAAGAGAGGTATGCGCGCTCTGGCAAGCGGAACCGCAAGGGCGGCCATCATACCCACTTCGTCGAGAGGCAGGGTGCCGCGAACCCGGAGCGCAACCCAGCCCGCATCGCTTCTGACACCAACTGGCACTGACTCCGTCGAACATACGACTGACAACTCATCCGGTGATCGCGTCACGCTGAAGAATGCGCCGCTCGCGGCCCATGGCGGAACGTCGTGATCCGGCGGTAGCCGGCAGATGGTGAGATCCGAGTCGTCAAACTGGACGCATACGCTCATTGCTCTCTCGTGGAAAAACCAGGCACTCACGGTCGGCTAGCGCGCGCGGTGCGAGGTGAGTATTCCGTTGGGCCACCGGCTTCCGGCGCAAACTCGCCCTAGGGCGAGACGGCAGCTAGGACCGCGTCCTCGACCCTGCAAGGATTGATGTCAGCCGCCGAGCTCCGGCAACGTACATCAACTACGCGAAGCTGCAAGTGTGATCGTCTCCGCTTGTACAAGCAGCGTTCCAGACCGTTCGCCGTTGCGGCTGCTCAGCGGCACACGGGTCGCATGTACGCTCCGCGGGTGCCGAGAGTACATCGTTCAACTCGCACGACGGCACCGGCGAATCTCCGTGAAGCACGCTCCCCAGCGCACGCACTGGAAGATGCCGGTGCTGGCTGTCGCCCAGCTGTCAGCGCAGTTGGGCTGTACATCGCGACCACGTGGAGCAGCAAGATTCTCATATCGACGAGGCACTCTGACCGGCAAAGTGTTGTCGACCATCTTCGTCGATGCGAATTCATGGCCACTCTTGCTGAAGACCAACCAATGATACCGCGATTCCTCCGAGCAGCAGTGTTGCTCTGCACCTGCGTTGGCACCGCGGAGCCAGCGCTAGCACAGCAGTTCACAAGGCCTGGCCGGATTGACAGTCTGGAATCACCGGTCGCTCTACAAACCGTCGGCTTGTTTCTCGCTGCATTCTCTCGCGTCGGCGACGATGTCTTTATCGCGGGACAGCCCACGGAACGGGCGTTGAGGGAACTGCGCGATCAAGGCGTGATGACGGTGGTCAATCTGCGCATGCCTGACGAGATGCGGAATCAGGTGCCGTTCGATGAAGCGGCGCTCGTGGAGCAGTTGGGGATGAGGTACGTGCACATCCCGGTGCGTGCCGGGACGGAGAACCCGTACTCGCCGGCGACGCTGGCTCGGTTCACCGAAGCGCTGCACACATCGAACGGAAAGGTGCTCCTCCACTGCACCATCGCCTGGCGTGCCAGTCACTTGTGGGCCGCCTACCTCATCCGTGAGCGTGGCATTCCCGTCGAGGTCGCGCTCAAGCACGCGCGAGCAATAAACCTTCTGGACACGACTCGTGTGGCGCCCGCCGGCGGACGCCAGCCGGTCGAGGAGTTTCTGGACCGTGCGCTCCCCACGCTCGGCCGCACGCCCCGCTGACTCGAAGACACGCACCTAGGCCACGCGGACGTCGCCTCGCTGCGTTCCTGGCCCGCGGGGTTTCCCACGTGCCGGATGGCTGTGGTCGACCGCGAACTAGTGCACCTGTATAGGAGTTGCGCCAAGAGAGTTGGCGTAGCAGCGCACAACGCGTTCGAGCGGCAACCTTGCACGCACCGCACCGTGGGCGGGCAGGTCGCCTTCCCCCGGCGTGCCCGAGTGAGACGCAGCGTGAGCTCTGCGGCGAGAGCGGTGGCGACTGCGCATGCAGTGGCCAGCTCGGAAGCGTGCCTTAGGGCCGGACGACATGCCAATGTATTCCCTCATCCGGGTCCTGTTCTCGCGGAAGCGCGCGCCGGGCGCCTGAGTGCGGGTGGGCTCAACAGGATCGTGGGTCGCGGGGAAGCACGGTGGCAAGATAGTTCTATAGTTGCAGACTCGCCTCACGCATTCTAGGGTGTGTCGTTCACTGGAGGGTGGGTTGAGCAGGACTTCAATTGCGCTGCTCGTGGCGATACTCGGCCGTTTGCCAGTAGCCCTCGCCGGTCAACAGGCGGGCACCGAGCCTCCCGCCGCGCTCAGCAATGGGGCGTATCCCATCGTGTCGCCGAGTGGCCGTTGGATTCTCTTCACGTCGGAACGCGACGGGACACCCGATGTGTACGTAATGCGTACCTCTGGGCGCGACGTGCGGCGACTCACCTACGGTCCAGAGCGGGAACTGCCCGTCGGCTGGTCCCACGACCGTCCTCTGTTTGGCGTCTTTGCGCAGGACAGCACAACGCTGTTTGCCGGCCGCCTGAATGGCTCGACCTCGGCTATCGCTCGTGTCCCGGGGCGCGGAGTGCAGCTGACGCCCGAGGGTAACCGCGTGCTTCACACGGTCGGGACGTTCCGGTCCAACCGGCTTGTGGAGTCTGACTTGGATGGGGGCAACCCGCGGTTCATCACCCACGGTGGCGAAGCGATCTTCAACCCACGGCTCTCGACCGATGGCAAGCTTATAGCTTACACACGGATGGACTCGACGGGGACGCTCGAGATATGGGTGGCGCGCCGTGACGGGAGCGGAACATGGCCGGTCGTCCGCCATGTAGTGAGCGCCGGCCGCCCGCAGGTGCCGGCCTGGTCGCCCGACGGAACACGGATCGCATTTCAAGTGAACGTTCAGGTGTCAAGCACGCCACCTCAGTCCACAAGCCAGATCTGGCTCGTGGAGATTGCCACCGGAGGTCTCGTCAGTCTAGCCGGGCACGAGCGGGTGTACCTGGATGAGGTACCTTCGTGGTTTCCGGACGGACGGCACTTGGCGTTTCAAAGCAATCGGACCGGACGGATGGAGGTGTGGGTGATGCGCACCGATGGCATGCGCGCTCGTCAGCTGACGCGAGAATGACTTGTATCGCCATAGGTGAGTCCTGTTCGTCAGGGCACCAATGCCGTCGAAGAGCGCAGCAGCGGTTTGGATTGCCACGCACTTGCGCGGCCTCCGGTTCGGAAGGTCGGCGACGGCTTCGAGTTGCCGCCGCTGCTGCCACCATCCTTTCCAAGCGCCCCGACGGGAAGCGCGATTCGTGTCGGCGGTACAGAATGGGACGCGCACCTCGCGCGTGAAGGCTTCGGACGTGCCGCGTCGGGCCAGTGGCGGGTGGGTGGCACCCTGCGCTCCGTTGGCGAGTCCGCAGCGCGACACTCAATCGCAGCGTTTCCGCGCCTGGTGCTCCGAAGCGTCCCGATCCCCATCAGCACACCACGAACCTTCTCCAGAGGGCAGAATGAACTCTTCGCACCGACCACGTCGACGGGAGCATGCCGCCCGTTGGGCACCATCGCTCGAACGCGAGGTCAGTGCGCCAGGGGGTCTCGCTGGAGTTGCTGCACCTGAGGGTACTCACGCATATCTGACCTCGGTCGCCCGGCTCGCCCTCCGAACTGTCGAGGTACCGCCGCGAATGCGTAGCCTCTTCGTCGCCGGCCTCCTAGTCGCGATGGTCGCGGCGCCGGTGCGTGGACAGATTGCGCCTGTACTCCTGGAAGACTCCGTCAACTCGGTACCGCACCGAATCGTCCGGTCGTACCGCATCCTCTCCGCAGCGCTTGGGGAGGAGCGTCGAGTTGCCGTGCACTTTCCGGCGTCGTACTTCCGAGCGTCGGCGGATCGTCGCTATCCCGTCGCGGTCGTCTTCGACGGGGAAACACTCGGACAGACCGTCGCCACGGTCGCTACCGAACTCGCCCGGAACGGACAGATCCCCGAGATGCTGGTCGTCGGCGTCGAGAACACCGGCCGTACGGCGAGGCTGGACGCGAACCAAAAGCGCGTGTGGGATCTGACCCCGCCCGGCCTGTCCGTCAGCGGGAGCGACCGGCGGCAGGCGGGTGACCTCATGCTCGATTTTGTCGAGCACGAGCTCCTCGAGGCAGTCGATCAGCGACTCCTCGGCGGGTCCCCCAAGGTTCTCATCGGTCACTCATCGGGTGGGATCCTTGCGACGTACGCAGCGGCGACCCGTGCGAGATTCGACGTCGTGTTGTCGTTGGACGCCCCTGTCAGTCTGCAAGAGGGCTGGCTCGTCAACCGTCTTACCGAGGCGGCCAATGAATCGGAGCGGCCACTGCGCTACGCGACAATCGGCGCACGTTTCGAATGGCCCGACGATGGATGGGACTCCCTGACGAAGGTTGCTCCGAAGGGCTGGCAGTTGCTGCGTCGGCATCTGCCTGAAGAGCGACACCAGACGATGACGATGCTCGGCAGCTATCTCGGACTGCGCGATGTCTTCGCCGACCATCCGACACGTGTGGCAGAGCAGGAGAGGGTGCTGCAAGAGGCTAATGCTCGTCCCGGCTCCGTGACTGTGGCGTCGCTGCTCGCAACCCCGTTCGCGACCCCGGACGAGGCAGCGCAGTTCGTGGGCGAATGGACCGGCAGCGTCTGGATGGGCGACGAGCGACCCGTGCGCGACGAGGTTCGCCTCCGGCTGCGAGTCGTGGACGGCCGGCTGGTCGGCGAGACCGAGCAGCCTCGCCCCGGGGTCGCTCCGCTGGTGCGCCGCTGGGAATACCTGAGAATATCGCCCCGGGGCATGACCTGGGGCTTCATGAACGGGATGGAGCCTCGGGCCCTCGCGCTCTTCGAGGGCACACTAGAGGGCGAAGAGCTCTCGGGGCTGATGCGGCTCTCGGGCCTCCCTGACGCAACCGACACTGGGCCACCGCTGAAGTTCTCGTTCCGGCGCACCAGCGCCTCCAAGCGCTGACAAGAGTCGCATCGGGAATTCGTCCTCTCCGTCGGCTCGTGCGCACAAAGAACTGGCGGCTTCCTCCGCACGGAACATTTCTGAACAGAAGCTCTCGCTGGACCGAAGTGGTGTCCACCAATTCAGGTGAACTTCACTCGGACCGCAGTGCAGCCAGCGTGTCCGTGCGGGCGGCGCGCGAAGCCGGAAGCCAGGCCGCCAGCAGTGTTGCGATCAGGATAGCTAGCGCCGCGACGCCCATTGTCTTCCCGTCGCTCGCTGAGATCCCGTAGAAGAGTGCGCTTCCGAGGCGTGCCATGCCCATCGCGATTGCGACGCCGATAGCGACTCCGATTGCGGTGCTACCCAACACATGGTCGAGCACCAGACGCCGAATTACTCTCGGCGTGGCCCCCAGGGCGCTTCGGATACCGAACTCGTTCGTTCGCTCCGATACAGTGTAGGACATGAGGCCATACACGCCAACGATCGCCAGCGCGAGTGCGAGAGCGGCCAACACACCCATGAGTGTCCCTGCAAGTCGCGTCGTGGACGTGGCATCCCGCACGTAATCCGTCAGCGGCTTCGGATCGTAGACCGGCAGGTCTGGGTCCACCGCGCCAATCACCCGTCGCATCGCTGTCGCCAGCGCGACGGGGTCACCGCCGCCTCGTACCGTGAACGTCAATTGGTTCATCACGGTGTGGTTCGGTAGCACGTAGGCTTGATGCTTGCCGACGGTGAGCACCTCTTCGTGTCGCACATGCTCTACCACGCCAATGACACGCATCCATCTCGCGGGGCCACCGACACGATTCAACATGACGCGTTGGCCGATGGGATCCTGTCCGCGCCAGACCTGCTCGGCGAACTGATTGTCGACAATGGCGACGTCGGATCCTTCGATATCGTCAAGTGGCTCGAAATGGCGCCCGCGTAGGAGGCGCGTGCCCACTGTCTGCAAGTAGCCAGTGGTGACGGTGTGCTGCTCGACTGAAAGCTCACCGAATCTCTCAGCGGTTGCATCGTCATACGCGTACGGCATCGACAACACTCTGCCTGCCAGCGGCAGATGCGACGTGGCCCCCGCTGAAACCACGCCCGGCAGCGCTTCAAGTCGTGGAATGACCTCGTCGAGGAATCGCTTTGTTCCGGGCTGATCGTACCGGGTAGTGGGGAGTGCAACGCGCGCCGTAAGAACTCCTGCGGTCTCGAAGCCGAGTCTGACGCGGCTGATGTTGAGGAAGCTCTGGATAAAGAGCCCGGCCCCGACCAGCAGTACGAGTGCGAAGGCCACCTCACCTACCATGAGAGCGGTGCGGAGTCGCTTTCCCTGTCGACTCATCCCGGCGCGCCCGCCCTCACGAAGCGCGCTCGCGAGCGACGCGGATTCGGCACGGAGCGCGGGCACCAATCCAAACAGGATACCGGTAAGCACCGTGAGCCCAACAGCGAAGCCAAGGCACACGAAATTTAGTCTAATCGCGTCTTGCATCGGAAACGCGTGTCGTGCCCCTGCGAGTAGGATTTCGAGCGCAATCCAAGCGATTCCCACTCCGAGAATTCCTCCAGAAAGAGCGAGGACTGCGCTCTCGGCCATCAGCAGCGCAAAGATGTCACGACGAGAAGCGCCCAGCGCCGATCGAATGGCAACCTCGCGCTGGCGCCGTACACTGCGAGCCAGTAGGAGGTTGGCGACATTGGCACACGCAATCAGCAACACGAATCCTACAGCAGCCATGAGCGCGACGAGAGCAGGGCGAACCGAGCGCACAATTTCGTCTTGCAGCCCGCTCGCATGGAATCGCATCCGCGACTCGGCGTAATCCGGCATGTCCTCCACGAACGACGCCTGGAGTCGCGTCAGCTCCGCCTGCCCGGCCTCTGTCGTCATTCCGGGCTTCCGGCGCGCGAAGACTCTCAGAAAGTGCCCATTGTGCACGACCGTTCGAAAGTCGACGCGGAGAGGCTTCCAGACTGCCGTCGAGGGGCCGAGGTTCGCATCCGGCGGACCGTAGAGTGCGAACGCGTTCGGCAGGACCCCGACGATGGTCCATGACTCGCCGCCCAGCAAGATGACCTTCCCGACGACGTCAGGCATGCCGCCGTAGCGGCGCTGCCAGAGATCGAAACTGATCAGCACCGCATGGGGCCCGGTATCGTTGTCCTCCTCAGGGGCGATGTGCCGGCCGAGGACGGGGTTCACGCCAAGTGTCTGGAAAAAGTTTCCCGTCATGAGTCCGACATCGACCTGCTCGGGCTCTCCGTCGCCAGTCAGCGCCTCGCTGACTGTGAACGTCCCAGCGAGGCTTTCGTACACTTGGCTACGATCGCGAATGTACTGAATCTCCACGCCGGCATACGAGGGACGTCGCTCGTTTGGGCCGAACGATAACCGGAGCAGGTCGAGCTGGCCCGCGTCGGCATAGGGAAGTGGCCGAAGCAAGATCGCGTAGACGATGCTGAAGATCGCCGTATTGGCACCGATGCCAACGGCCAGGATGCCGATGACGAGGGCGGCGAAGTCAGGAGCGCGACGCACCGATCTGAGACCGGCGGCAAGAAGACCTTTCAACGCGGGCATGGTGGAGGTGGTAGGCGAAACCTGAACTGTCCGCGTTCGGCTATCGTCAGTCTAGAACGAAGTTGATCGACCCTTGGTCTGCGCCGCGAGGACCACAAGATGAATCCGCCGCGCGTGACGCACCTCCCCAATGGGGGCGACGCCCGTCACATGGCCTCCACTCGCGAGTTGTGTGCGAGGCATTGGGTTGTCGGGCAGGCTATCATGGGTGTCTACGCGAGCGGGTGAACTCCACCCGTCGCCCAAGTCGCCCGCGCCTTCGGCGTGTCGCGGTAGACCATCTGCAAGTGGCGGCGGCTGCGCGGGTCGGGCCGCCGCGACGGATCGTGCGCTCCGAGCGGGCGCGGCCTGGCGAGCTGGTGTACCTCGACGTGAAGTAGCGGCCGCATCGGCCGTGTGGGCCACTGCATCTACGGTGACTTCACGCGCCGCGCGCGGCGGGTGGGGAAGCAAGTGCACCCCGGCATCGACGACCAGGCGCGGCTCGCGTACGCCGAGGTGCTCGAGGACGACACCGCGGCCACCGCGGCCGACTTCCTGGCGCGGGCGGTCGCCCGGTACGCGGCGCTCGACGGCGTCGTCGAGCGCATCCACACCGACAAGGGGAGCCGATTTCATGCCCTGCCCATCGCGGCGCACCCGCGCGCTCCCGCACGACCTCTCCCTCTACAACACCGAGTGCCGCCACGGCGCGCTCGGCGGTCGGATCCTAGCGCAGCGCCCCGCCTCGCTCGCTAGCTGTCAACATCGTGCTAGCTCACGATACCTAGGCCAGATCGCGCCCCAGCCGTAACACCTCGCGCACCAGCAGGTCGAAATCCTCCTTGCGCGACCTGTGGTTCGTGATCGCCACGCGGATCGCGTACTTCCCGCGCACCACCGTCCCCGACGGCGCCGCGATGCCATCCTCCTGCAATCGCACGAGGATCTTTCGATTGAGCAGGTCCACCGCTTCCTCCGAAAGACCTGCTGCTGCATAGCGGAAGTTCACGATGTTGAGCGGCACGGGCGCCAGCAGTTCGAGTTCGGGCGCCGCGGCCACCAACCCCTCGAGATACCGCGCCTGCGCGATGTTGCGGTCTATGTGTTGCCCCAACAGGTCCGTGCCCTGTGCGCGCATCGTCATCCACACCTTGAGCGCGCGGAAGCTGCGGGTGAGCTCGATGCCGCGGTCGTTGTAGTAGATGCTGCCCGAGGCCGTCATCCCGCCGGGCACCGCGGTGGTGAGGTACGGCGCCTGGTTCGCGAAGGTCTCGGGGAGATGCTTGTCCTCGCGCACCACCACCATCGCCACATCGAAGGGCAGGTAGCCCCACTTGTGCAGGTCGAAGGCGATCGAGTCCGCGCGCTCGATGCCGCGCACGGCGGTCTTGGCGGCCGCCGATGTTCCAAGCCGCGCCATCGCACCGAAGGCACCATCCACGTGGAACCAGAGCTGCTCGCGGGCGGCAAGGTCCGCCAAAGCATTGAGGTCGTCGCTGGCCCCGGTCTGCACTGTGCCGGCCGTCCCCACGATGCAGAACGGCCGGAGCCCCGCCGCGCGGTCCTCGGCGATCATCGCTTCCATCGCCTTCACATCGACGGTGAAGTCGTCGAGCACGGGCACCTTCCGGAAAGACTCCTCGCCCATCCCGAGGAAATCGCAGGATTTCTTGAGCCAACTATGGATCTCGGCGCTCGCGTACACGCGCAGCGGCGGGCCACCATAAGTGCCCTTCGCGCGCACGTCCCAACCCGCGCGCTGTCGCCGTGCCACGGCGAGGCCCAGCACATTCGCCATCGTGCCGCCACTGATGAGGATGCCGCCCGCGGTGTCGGGGAAGCCCATCAGCTCGGCGTACCAGCGCACCACCTGCTGCTCGATGTAGATCGGCGAGTGGTCGATGCCACCCATCTGCGGGTTCACGATCGACGAGAGGAAATCCGCCATCGCCGCCTGCGGCGTGCCCGTGCCCATCACCCAGCCCCAGAAGCGCGGGTGGATGTTGCCGTTGGGGTAGGGCCGCACGAGGCGCAGGAAGTCGTCGTAGGTCGCCGCCTCGCCCTGGCCGCGGCGGGGCAGGGGCTCGTCGCGGATCTCCGATCGCACGTCCGCCGGCGTGGGCGTCCACGTGGGCCGCTCGCGCACGTCGCGCAGGTAGTCCAGCGACTCGTCGAGCATCCGGTGCGCGAGGGCGCGGTACTCGTCCCAGTTCGTGGGGTCCAGCGGGGCGACCGTATCGGTGGATTTCATTTGGGAAACGTCGTTGATATGATTCGTCGCGGCGACCCGGATCCTGCGGTGCGCCAGGTCGTCAGATGAGATCGAAGAGCATCGCGAACCCGGCTCCGAGTCCGATGACGGCAATTGCGCGGCGAACCCACTCCTGCCCGACACGCTGCGCCAACTTGGAGCCGGCGTAACCCCCGAGCCCCGCCCCGACCGCCATCGCCAGGGCGATCGGCCAGTTCACGATCCCCGAGACGGCGAAGATCGCCACGGCGACGAGGTTCATCACGCCGCCGCCCCAGTTCTTGAGGCCGTTCATCTGGTGGATGTTCGTGAGCCCCATCAGCCCCAGCGAGGCCAGCATCAGGATGCCGGCGCCCGCCCCGAAGTAGCCGCCGTAGACGCTCACCGCGAACTGGTAGACGAGGAACGAGGCGCTCGGCGGCAAGAGCTTGCCGTCCGCCCCGTTGATCTCGCGGCGCAGGCTGCCAATGCGGGCGAGGACGCGCATCAGCGGCCGCTGCGTCATGAACAGCGCCGTGGCGCCAAGAATCAGCCAAGGCACCAGCGCGGCGAACTGCTTCTCTGGCGTCTTGAGCAGCAGCAGCGCGCCTACAATGCCGCCCGCGAACGAGGGCACGGCGAAGGCCTTGGCCCAGCGGCGGGCCCCAACGAGCTCGCGGCGGTAGCCCCACATCGAGGACATCGTGCCCGGCCAGAGGGCCACCGTCGACGTGGCGTTGGCCACGATCGGCGGCACGCCCAAGGCGACCAGCGCCGGAAACGTGATCAGCGTGCCCCCGCCGGCGATGGCGTTCATCATCGCGCCGAGGGCGGCGGCGAGGGCGGTAGTCGCGAGGAAGAGGGGGGAGTCCACGGGGGTCGACGGGAAGCGATTCCCCGTAAGCTATTCGCGATCGGTCCTGCTGCGGCGATTGCCGTCTCCGCCACTGCGTCGTCCAAGGCGTGATGACGGTCTCGTACATTCGCAGCCTCACCGCCACGCGCCGTGCTCCGCGGGCCGACCTCCACCTGGGCGGCATCCTCGCCTTCGTGGCCGGCGCCGCGAACGCCGGGGCCTTCCTGGCCGTGGGCCAGTACACCTCGCACATGACAGGCGTGGTCTCGGCCATGGCGGACGCGGTCGTTCTAGGCCACATGCCGCTGGTCTGGCTGGGACTCGGCTCGCTGCTCTCCTTTCTTGCGGGGGCAGCGACCACGGCCGTCCTGGTCAACTTCGCCCGCCGCCGCGACCTCGCCAGCGCCTTCGCCCTGCCGCTGATCCTCGAGTCGGCCCTGCTGCTGGCGTTTGGGCTTCTCGGCCTTCAGATGCGCAACCTGCAGACAGTGGTGGTGCCGCTGACGGTCGTGCTGCTCTGCTTCACGATGGGGCTGCAGAACGCGGTGATCACCAAGCTCTCCGGCGCGGTCATCCGTACCACCCACGTCACGGGCATCGTGACGGACCTCGGCATCGAGCTCGGGAAGCTGGCGTACTGGAACCGCTCCCGCCGCGACCCCGGCTTCGCCGTGCTGGCGGATCGGGAGCGGATGCGCGTGCTCGCGGCGCTGCTGGTGGCGTTCTTCGGGGGTGGTGTACTGGGGGCGATCGGCTTCGGGGCGCTGGGCTACTCGGCCACGATTCCGCTCGCGCTCGGTCTTCTCGCCATTGGGTTGGTCCCCGCCATCGACGACCTGCGAGGTCGTTAGATTTCAGGGTAGCGGCCTCTCCTGGCCGTCCGCCCAGCCGGCGCCCTGCCACGGCTTGGGCCTGAACCCCCCAGCTTGAGACCCGTACCGATGGCTGCATCCGACGCCAAGGCCGCCCCGCAGGGCGACCATCTTGAGATCAAGGACTCGCGCACCGGGAAGATCTACTACGCCCCGATCACCGACGAGACCATCCGCACCGCCGACCTGAAGCAGATCAAGGTCAATGCCGACGACTTCGGCATCATGGGCTACGACCCGGCGTTCATGAACACCGCGTCCTGTCGGTCGGCCATCACCTTCATCGACGGCGACAAGGGCATCCTGCGCTACCGCGGCTACCCGATCGAGCAGCTCGCCGAGCACTCGAACTTCCTGGAAGTGGCCTGGCTGCTTCGCAATGGCGAGCTGCCGACGCAGAAGGAATACGACGAGTGGCAGTACCACATCACGTACCACACGTACGTGCACGAGAACATCAAGCGCTTCATGGAGGGCTTCCGCTACGACGCCCATCCGATGTCGATGCTCACGGCCGGCGTCGCGGCGCTCTCGTCCTTCTATCCGGCGTCAAAGGACATCCACGACAAGACGGAGCGCGACATCGCGTTCATCCGGCTGCTGGCCAAGATGCCGACGCTGGCGGCCTTTGCGTACCGCCACGTGAAGGGCCTGCCGTATGTCTATCCCGACAACTCGCTGTCGTACTCCGAGAACTTCCTCTCGATGATCGCGCGGATGTCGGAGCCGAAGTACGAGGCGAACCCGATCTACGCGCGGGCGATCGACATCCTCTTTATCCTGCACGCGGACCACGAGCAGAACTGCTCGACCAACGCGGTGCGCGCCGTTGGCTCCTCGCACGTGGACCCGTATTCGGCCGTCGCGGCCGGCGTGGCGGCGCTCTACGGCCCGCTGCACGGTGGCGCCAACGAGGCCGTGCTGCGCATGCTCGAGGAGATCGGCGATGTGAAGAACATCCCGGCCTTCATCGATGGCGTGAAGACGGGCAAGGGCAACCGCCTGATGGGCTTCGGCCATCGCGTCTACAAGAGCTACGACCCGCGCGCCAAGATCGTGAAGAAGCTTTGCGACGACGTGCTGAAGGTCGCCGGCCTCACGAAGGACATGGAGATTGCGCTGGAGCTCGAGCGCATCGCCCTCTCGGATGACTACTTCATCCAGCGCAAGCTCTACCCGAACGTGGACTTCTACACGGGCCTGATCTACCGCGCGATGCACTTCCCCACGGACTACTTCACCGTGCTGTTCGCGATTGCGCGCACGGCGGGATGGTTGGCCCAGTGGGAGGAGATGCTCAACGACAAGGAGCAGAAGATCGCGCGTCCGCGTCAGATCTACACGGGCTTCGATACGCGGGACTACAAGTCGGCGCGGATCGACCTTGGGCACAAGGTTGTGAAGTAGGTGAACGGCAGTCGTAAGTTGTGAGTGGTGAGTTGTAAGAGTTGAGAGGGGGGCGGCCGCTGCGGCTGCTCCCCTCTCTTCACTCACCACTTACAACTCACCACTTACGACTGCCCGTACCCACCTACAGCGCGGACTCGCGCGACGCACAGATCGTTCTTACAGGGCATGCCCCGCATCGCTTCACCCTCGCCGTGCACACCAGCGCCCCAAGCTCCATCAGCGCCTGGTTGTGTGTCCACGTCGCCTTGCCCGTGCGCGGCAGCGAGTGCTCGGCGATCTGCCACAGCACCGTAAGGTCACGCGGTCGCTTCGGGTTAAGCCGCGGCGCAAAGACGCGCGCGAGCACCCTCGCCACGTTCGTGTCCACGAGGGCAGCACGGCGCTCGAATGCGAAGGTGGACACCGCGCCCGCCGTGTAGGCACCCACGCCCGGTAGGCGGCGCAGCTTCGCTGCCTCGGCGGGGAGCCACGAGGGTTGGCCGTCCGCTGACAGCGCGATCGGCCCGGCATCGGCCACGTGGTTGTCGCCCCAGGCGCGTGCGCCCTCGCGGACCACGGCGCGAGAGAGCTTGTGCAGGTTCCGCGCGCGGGCGTAGTAGCCGAGCCCCTTCCACTGCGCGAGGACGTGGCGCTCCTGCGCGCTCGCCAGCGTCTCGAGGGTGGGGAATCGATGTAGGAATCGCGTCCAGTACTCCAACACGCGGCTGACCTGCGTCTGTTGGAGCATCAGCTCCGAGACAAGGATTGCGTAGGGATCGCGCGTGCGGCGCCAGGGAAGGTCGCGGGCTTGGCGTCGGTACCAGGCGCGAAGCTTCGTGCCGAAGTCACGGAGCGATATGCTGTTGAGATGCAGGGCGCTCGAACCGCGTCGCTCGATGCGGATCTTCCCCACACGCCCCAGCCTCGGAGCGGCGCCTCGCGTCAGTGCGGATCCCACGTCGGCGCCGCCGAAAACAGGCCGCCGTCCACGATCAGCTCGCGCGCGAGCAGAAGCCCGAACACGATGCTCAGCGCACCGGCCGCCACCCGAATGCCGGTCTGCATCCGCTTCACGCGGCTCGCCGCGTAGAGCGCCGGCGCGGCAAGAATCAGCGTGACCAGCATCATTCCGGCGATGGTGCCGAGGCCGAACATCAGCAGGTAGAAGAGCGCAGCGGCAGTGCCGCGGATGGTGGCGAGTACCAGGAGCGCGACTGCGGCCGAGCCGGCGAGGCCGTGCACGACGCCGATCAGCAGCGGTCGCGCGACCACCGGAGCGTTCTCGTCCTCGTCCGACCGGCGCAGGTTGGCGTAGCCGAGCCCGATCAACATCAGCGCCACGCCGAACTCGAGGCCGAGACCAATGCGTGCGGGAATCACAAGCCGGAACGCGATGATCGTCCCGCCGAGCAGGAGCAGGGTCAGCGTGTGCCCGACGCCCCAGAGCGCCCCGATTCCGACGGCACGCGCAAGCCTACGCTCACGCGCGACAATCGCCGTCACCGCGACGACGTGGTCGGCGTCCGTGGCGTGGCGAAGCCCGAGCAGGGCGCCGAGCAGGATTGGGGCGAGGGCGTCAAACGGCACGCGGGGAATCTAGCGAGCGGCGGCCGGCGAAGGCCGCTGCGGGACGCCGCCGATGCGAAGGTCGCCGCCGCGCTGCCGTCCCCTTACACGGACCCGTAGCGCGCGTCGTGCGCGGCGTAGTGCGACACCATCATTCCATGCGCCTCGCGGATGGCGAGCGCACGGTGCGCGCTCGGCAAGCGCCCCGCCAACTCCACCACGGCGTGCACCGCGACCACCGACACCAGTGCTGACGCCGCGCGCACATCCTCCGGCATCCGCGGATATCGCAGCGCCAGGAACTGCCCCACGTGCCCGACCAAGGCCTGTTCCATATCGGCGTTGATCTCCGGGCAGTTTCGCTGCACCGCTTGGTGGACCGGATTGAAGGCCGGCAGCTCCTCGAGCAGGCGCATCTGGGCGCGCAGCACGCGGTCGAAGAGATCCTTCAGCTCGATATGCGCCAAGGTCAGCGGCATCGCCTCTTCGTTGGCGCGGCGCACCGCCTCCGCGTATCGCGCCCCCAAGGCCTCGACGATTGCGTCCTTGTTGGGAAAGAAGTGGTAGAGCGATCCCATCGACGACTCCGCCCGCTCGGCGATCAACTGCATCGTCGCCGCGTCGACGCCGAGCTCCGCGAAGACCTGCTCGGACGCGTCGAGGATTTGCTCAACCCGTCGCTGTCCCCGCTCCTGCTGGGGGGCACGGGACGCGCGGTCCGAAGCCTCGGGTGCGACGGTCTCTAGGATGTCGGGCACTGGTTGGGGCTTGGGACGGGTGGTCGACTTTGCCATGGCCGGATAATAGAGGATTCCCTCCACTATTGACAAGTAGTGGAAACCCTCTAATATTTTGGCCCGTATTAGAGGATATCCTCTAAAATGCCGACCTGGCCTTTCTTGTCCAGATCGGGAGTCCACCGAGACACCCAGCCCGAAGCCGATGCGCCACCTCCTTCTATTGACCACCGCCCTCGTAGCGTCCGCGCCTATCGCCGCGCAGGGTCCGCTCGACGCGTACGTCGACCAGGGTCTCCGACAGAACCTGGGAATCCGACAGCAGGCATTGGCCGTGGCGCGATCCGAGGCCGCGCAGCGCGAGGCGCTGGGCAACTTCCTGCCCTCGCTCACGCTGAACGCTCGCTACACGAATGTGAACGGGCAGGTCGTGAACCTCGGCGAGTTGATCAACCCCGCGTTCGGGGCGCTCAACCAGCTGCTTGGCGCGCCTCAGTTCCCGACCGACATCGACCTGCAGTTGCCGCTCAAGCAGGAGACGGCGCTGCGGCTCGCGCAGCCGCTGTTCCAGGCGGAGGTCTACTCGGGCTACCGGGCGGCGAGCGCCGCGCGCGAGTCGCAGGATGCGAGCTTTGGCGCCGCCGAACGAGCGCTGGCCGCGGAGATTCGCTCCGCGTACGTCACGCACCTCAAGGCGCGGCGCGTGCTGGAGATCCGCGACGCCACGCGCGAGGTGCTCGACGAGCAGGTGCGCGTGATGGCGCGCTTGGTCGAGGCCGGCCGCGCCACGCCCGATGCGCTCTCGCGCGCGAGGGCCGAGCAGAGCGAGGCTGAGCAGCGTCAGGCCGAGGCGCGGCAGTTGGTCGCGGCTAGCGCTCAGAGCTTCAACATGATCGTCGGTCGGGCGATCACCGACTCGGTGGCCGTGCTGCCCGACGCTGCGCTCGGACTTGATGCACTTCCTTCTCTCGATGACGCGCTGAGCCAAGGACTCACGCGACGGGAGGAGTTGCGCGCACTCGACGCCGCCCGCCGCGCCGCTGACGCCCAGCGCAGCGTGGCGGCCGGCAGCTTCCTGCCGAATCTCGCGCTGGCGGTGGACTACGGCGTGCAGGGGAACGAGTACCGCTTCTCGCGCGATGCTGACTTCATGCTCGTGAGCCTCGTGGCGTCGTGGAACCTCTTCAATGGCGGCAAGGATCGCGCACGCGTGCAGCAGGCGCGGATCGACGCCGAGCGCTACTCGCTGCAAGGCGATGACGCACGACGCGGCGTTGAGCTGCAGGTGCGGCTGGCTTGGCAGGCCGCCGCGGTCGCCCGGCAGGCGATCGAGACCGCGGAGTCGCAGCGCAGCGCCGCGGAGCGCACCTACGAACTGGTGCGCCGGCGCGCCGAGGAAGGTCTGGCGTCGCCGCTTGAGCTCTCCGAGGCCCGCGTGGCGCGCACCGCGGCCCAGTTGAACGCAACACTGACCACCTACGACTACTACCTGCGCCGTGTGGAGCTCGACCGGGCCGCCGCGCTCTATCCGAGGACTGCCCGATGAATGCGCATCGATCTACTCTCACCGCAGCAGTTGCCGTCGCGGCCCTTGTTGCTGTTGCTGCCTGCGGGAACGCACCTGAAGCGGACACCGCCGAAGCCGCCGCTGCCATTCCGGTTAGGGTTGCGGCACCCGCGTATCGAAGCGCCGAGCCGACTATCGTGCTCACCGGCTTCCTCGGCGCACGCGAGGAGATTCCGCTCGCCTTCAAGATCGGCGGCGTGGTGGAGCGCGTGACGGCCGTCGGTGGCCAGCGTGTGCAGGCCGGCGAGTTGCTGGCTGCGCTCTCGCTCACGGAGATTGAGGCGCAGGTCGCCGCGGCGCGTGAGGGCCGCGACAAGGCGCGCCGGGACCTCGCGCGCGTGGAGGTCCTGCATGCGGACAGCGTGGCGACGCTCTCGCAGCTGCAGGATGCCCGCACTGGCCTCGAGGTCGCTGAGGCGCAGCTGCGCGCCGCGGAGTTCAATCGACAGTACGCCGAGGTGCGGGCGCCGGGTCCCGGCGTCGTGCTGAAGCGCGCCGTCGACCCTGGCCAGCTGATCGGCCCAGGGGCGCCGGCCTTCTTCTTCCGCGTGGAGCGAAGTGGCATCGTGCTGCGTGCGGGTGCCGCGGACCGCGATGCCGTGCGCATCCGCGACGGGATGCCCGCCACACTGCGCTTCGATGCGCTGCCCGGCCGGACGTTCTCGGGTCGCGTGACGCGCGTTGGCGTGGCCGCGGCGCCGACGACGGGTGCCTACGAGGTTGAGATTGAGTTGCAGAATCCGCCGCAGCCGCTTGCCTCGGGGCTGATTGGCCGCGCAGAACTGACGCCCGCGAGCGGCAGTCCCGTGCTGACGGTGCCGACCGACGCGCTGCTGGAGGTGGACGGCCGCACGGCAACGATCTTCCTCCTCGGCGGCGACGGCAGCCGCGTACGGCGAGTCAGCGTCGAGGTCCTCTGGCTCGACAACGGAGTCGCGGCGATCGCTGCAGCCCCAGGTGAATCCGTCGCAGTGGACAGCGCCTCGCGTGTGATTGTCGCCGGCGCCACGCGCCTTTCCGACAGCACGCGTGTTCAGGTCGTGACGGAGCGTGCGCCGTGAACATCGTTGGCTTCAGTGTCCGCAACCGGCAGTTCATGCTGGTCAGCTTCGTCGCGTTGCTGGCGATGGGCGCGTTCTCGATGCTCACGATCCCGCGCGCCGAGGACCCGGTGTTTCCGATCCCGGTCTATCCGATCATCGCGGTGTATCCGGGCGCCAGCCCGACCGATATGGAACAGTTGGTCGTGGACCCCATCGAGGACCGCATCCGCGCCCTCGAGGACCTGCGCGACGTCAAGACGAGCATCGAGGACGGGCTCGCCGTCATCGTGCCCGAGTTCGAGGTCTATGTAGACGCCGACCGGAAGTACGACGAAGTCGTCCGCGAAGTGAACTCGATTCGCGCCGATCTCCCGGCCGACCTCGCGCGACTTGATGTGAACCAGATCAACCCCTCGGACGTCAACATCGCGCAGTTCGCGTTGGTGTCCGAGACCACGCCCTACTACGAGTTGGACCGCCAGGCCCGCGCGCTGCGTGATGCCTTGCTGCGCGTACCCGGTGTGAAGGCGTCGGAGACCTGGGGCTACCCCGCGCGTGAGGCGCGCGTGACGCTCGACGTCGGTCGGCTGGCCGAACTCGGCGTGCCGCTGACGCAGGTGCTGCAGGCCGTGGGAGGCGAGAGCGCGAACATCCCCGGCGGCAGCGTCAACGCCGGCACACGGCGATTCAATGTGAAGACTGGCGGCGGCTACCGTTCGCTGGAGCAGATCCGAACGACGGTCATCGCCGGCACGCCCGGCAGCACGCTGCGCCTTGGTGACGTTGCCGATGTCGCCTGGGACTACGAGGATGCATCGAGCACCGCGCGCCTCAACGGTCGCCGCGCGGTCTGGGTGACGGCCACGATGCAGGAGAACCGCAACATCATGGCGGTGCGTGACGGCATCTGGGCCGAAGCGGATGCGTTTGCGGCAGCGATGCCCGCGGCCATCTCGCTGGAGCGGCCCTTCGATCAGTCGCGGAACGTGCGGCTGCGGCTCTCGCGGCTCACCACCGACTTCCTGATCGCCATCGCGCTGGTCATCCTCACGCTGCTGCCACTTGGCTTTCGCGCCTCGGGCATCGTGATGGTCAGCATCCCGCTGTCGCTCGCCATTGGCGTGACGCTGCTCAAGGCCTTTGGCTACAGCATCAACCAGCTGAGCATCGTGGGCTTCGTGATCGCGCTCGGCCTGCTGGTCGATGACTCCATCGTGGTGGTGGAGAACATCGCCCGCTTCCTGCGCGAGGGATACAAGCGGACCGAAGCGGCGATTGCGGCGACGAACCAGATCCTTGTGGCCGTCGTCGGTACCACCGCGACGCTGATCTTTGCCTTCCTTCCCGTGCTGATGCTGCCGGGCACGCCGGGCAAGTTTATCCGGTCGATGCCCGCGGCCGTGGTGTTCACGATTGCCGCATCGCTGCTGGTGTCCATCACGATCATACCGTTCCTCGCCGCGGTATTCCTGCGCGAGGAGAAGGACGAGCACGGCAACATCTTCCTGCGCGCGCTGAATCGTCTGATTGATGCCACCTATGCCCGCGTGCTGCACCGGGCGCTGGGACATCCGATGCGCACGCTGGCCGTGGCGGCGCTGCTCTTCGTCGGCGCGCTGGCGTTGATTCCCAGCATCGGCTTCTCGCTGTTCCCCAAGGCCGGTACGCCGCAGTTCCTTGTGCGCGTGACGGCCCCGGAGGGCAGCGCGCTGGCGATCACGGACTCCGGCGTGGCCTTCGCCGAGCGCGCGCTGCTTCGGCGCGAGCGGGTGACGGATGTCTACGCAAACGTCGGCCGCGGCAACCCAAAGATCTACTACAACATCAACTCCGAGGCGGAGCGCTCGACGCGCGGCGAGCTGTTCGTGCTGTTGGAGGACTACGACAACACGGACACGCCGCTGCTGCTGGACTCGTTGCGCGCGGAGTTTGACCTGTATCCCGACGCGCGTATCACGGTGACAGAGTTCGAGAACGGGCCGCCGATCGACGCACCCATCGCAATGCGGGTGACGGGTGGCAACCTCGATTCGCTGCGCGCCATCGCCGGCCGGATCGAGGGGATCATGGAAGGCACGCCGGGCACCCGCGATGTGGTGAACCCGCTGCGCGTTTCGCGCACGGATCTTCGACTGCGCACCGACCGCGCCAAGGCCGGGCTCTATGGCGTGCCGACTGTCGAGGTCGATCGCGCCGTGCGACTCGCGCTCGAGGGACTCACCGCTGGCCGCGTCCGCGACGACGACGGTGAGGAGTATTCCGTGACGCTTCGACTGCCTGGGCCGACTCGCAAGGGGCCCGAAGCCCTCGACCGCATCTATGCCGGCGCCGTCACCGGCGCACAGGTGCCTGTGAGGCAACTCGCCTCACTCGAGTTCGAGACCTCGGCGCCCGTCATCCAGCACTACGATGGCGAACGCGCCGTGACCGTGACATCGCAGGTGCGCACGGGGTTCATCACCGATCGCGTGACGCGCGAAATCCTGGCCGAGCTGGAGATACTGCAGTTGCCCGACGGCTACCGCATCACGCCGGCTGGTGAGATTGCCAGTCGGCAGGAGAGTTTCGGCGGGCTTGGCGCGGCGATCCTCATTGCCACCTTCGGCATCCTCGCAATCCTCGTGTTGGAGTTCAAGACGTTCCGCGGCATGCTGATCGTCGCGAGCGTCATCCCCTTGGGCGTGATCGGTGGCCTTGTTGGCCTCTGGCTGACGGGCTACACGCTGAGCTTCAGCGCAGTAATCGGCTTTGTGGCCCTGATCGGCATCGAGATCAAGAGTTCGATCCTGCTCGTGGACTTCACCAACCAGTTGCGCGCTACGGGCCTTGGACTCGACGAGTCCATCGAGCGGGCGGGCAAGATCCGCTTCGTGCCCATCGTGTTGACCTCGCTCACGGCGATCGGCGGACTCACGCCGTTGGCGGTGCAGGGCAGCTCGCTCTACTCGCCCCTGGCCATCGTCATCATCGGTGGCTTGGTGAGCTCCACGCTGCTGTCGCGCTTGGTGACACCTGTGCTCTACAAGCTCCTGCCGCCCACCGAGGATGAGGTGATGCACACGGGGGAGTTCGCCGTGGCCTAGGCTGTTTGAACGGACCCTGCGCGCGGTGTAGATATTCTGCAATGCGGCACACCGCGCGCCTCCTGCTCTTCCTTGGGGCCTTCGCACTCCCGCCGATTCTCGCGGCCCAGGAGCTGCGCGGCACCGTGCGGCTCTCGGCAGCGGGTGAGCCTGCGGCCGGGGTGATCATCGAGGCGCTACGCAGGGGTAGCGCCGATCGCGTGGCCAGCACCCTGACGGATTCGCGCGGCTACTACATCCTGCACCTCGTCGCCGGCGAACCGGTGACGGTGCGTGCGCTGCGTATCGGACAGCGGCCCACCATACTCGGCGACTTCACGCTGGCCGCTGGCGAAGTGCGCACCGCGGATGTCGAGCTCTCTGGCGCGGCGATCGTGCTGGACCGCGTGCGCGTGGTGGGTCAACGCATCTGCGGTCCCAGCAGCGATCGCACGGCGACCGCACTCACCCTGCTGGACGAAGCGCGAAAGGCGCTGCGCGCCACGCAGCTGATTTCGACGCAGGGCGAGCTGAGCGCGACCTGGGAGTTGCGAAGCCAGCGCATCACCATGCGCGGCGATGCCATTGGCGCGCCGACCCTGCGGGAGTATCGGGGACGCACGAGCCAGCCCTTTGTGAGTCTGGCACCAGACTCGCTTGCTGAGGACGGCTATCGACGCGAGCGCGATGGCGAGTCGACCTACTACGCGCCCGATGCCGATGTCCTGCTCTCAGACAGCTTCGTAGCCGGGCACTGCTTCCGCACCGAGCCGTGGTCGCGCGATGATCGGGATTGGGTCGGCGTCGGTTTCTCGGCGGTCCGCACTCGTCGCGACGTCGTGGACATCGAGGGCACGCTGTGGCTCGACCGGCAGAGCGCCGAACTCCGGAGGCTGGAGTACCGCTACTCCAACCTCCCACGCGAGATTCGCGATGCACCGGCCGGCGGTGACGTGCAGTTCCTGCGCTTGCCAACCGGTGTGTGGCTCGTCGAGCGCTGGGAGATTCGGATGCCGCGGCTGACGGAAACCGAGGAGCCGGTGTTCCGCGGTGGCGTGCAGGTGGGCACGACGCGTTCGTCGCGCCTGCGATCTATGGAAGTGGCGGGTGGCGCGGTCCGGGAGATCCGCGGCGACCGCGGCCTGCTCTTCACAACTGTCGGCGCTGAGACACTGGTCGCACCGAGCACGTCGCCGACAGCGATGGCGGAACTCTGCCCCAACTCGCTCGCCGCCAATGAGGGGTTGCTCTGGGGCGTGGTCAGCGACTCAGCTGGCAATCCGCGCTCCGGCGCGCAGGTGCGCGTTGAGTGGCGGCAGAACGCGCGCTGGATCGCGGAGTGGCAACGCAGCTGGGACACGCGCGGGGTGGTGGCGCGAACCGCGGACGATGGGCTCTGGTTGGCCTGCGGGGTTCCGAAGCGCGAGATCCTGCAGGTGAGTCTGGAGGGCAGCGGTCGGGCGGCGCATCCGATCGTCATTCCCCGGGAGGATCTCGGACTTGAGGTCGCCCTAAGCTCGCCTGTGGCTGCGGTGCCGGTTGGTCGTGTCGCAGGGGTTGTGATTGACTCGCTGCGCAGAGGTGCCGCGTGGGCCAACGCGCAGTTGCGCGTGATTGGTGGACCCTGGCAGGCGGTGAGCGACTCTTCCGGACGCTTCGTCCTCGATGGCCTGCCGGAAGGACGCCATCGGATCGTGGTCTTGGACGATGAGCTGAGGACGCTCGGTGTGCCGATGCCCGAGGCGATGGTTGAGGTTCGAGGTGGGCTGCAGTCCAGCGCGATCGTCGCCTCGCCGACACCCGAGCGGCTCTACGAATCAATCTGTGGAGTGGCACGCGAGCCCGGGCTTGGTGTGATCGTTGGCGAGTTGCGCGATGTGGCCGGCGTTCGGCGTGCCGGAGTCGCCGTGCAGGCCGAGTGGGTGCGCGCGCTGTTGGGTCCTTCGCGTTCAGAGCAGGATCGACGTCTGGTCGCCGATACGACCGATGCGGCCGGGCGCTACACGCTCTGTGGAATCCCGGTGGAGGGCGAGGCCGCCAAGTCGGGCGATTTAACCACGTACTTCAGCGGCGAGGTCTCGCTCAGCGCCAACGCGGGATCGCTCGGCACAGACCCCGTGGGAGTGCGGCTCGACGGGGCGGTGATCCGGCGGCGTGACCTCGTGGCCGGTGATGCCCGATCGCGCACACGGATCTCCGGGCGCGTGCTGGACCACCTTGGTCAGCCGATTGAAGGCGCCACTGTCGTGGTGGGCGGGCTTGGCGGCCGCAGCGTGCAGACGTCGGCCGCCGGCGTGTGGGTGATCGATTCGGTGCCAGTGCGCACGACGACCTTGGCAATCCGCGCGCTGCGTTTCTCGCCCTTCGCACGCGAGTTGGATCCAATCGGCGGCCGCTTCAACGTCGGTGAGGTGCGGCTGGAGCTCGCGCCGCAGGTGCTGGCGGCAAGCGTGACGACGGCACGGGGTGGCGGCGGTCCGCAGGCCTGGAAGGCCGAGTTCGAGGAGCGTCGTCGGGCCAGTGCGTCCGGCACATTCATTGACGACGAAGCCATCAAGCGCCAGCCGACGCTGCAACAGACGTTCGTGGTGCGGCAGATCTCGAAGGCGCGGCTGAGTTGGGACTCGAGCGGCCGTGGCAAGATCGGCTTCGAGGTCGACTCAGGGATGGGCGCGATGTCACTGTGCTATCCACGCTGGTTCATCGACGGCGTGGACTACGGCCAGCCGGAGGCCTTCGAGGAACAGATGTGGTTGGCTCAGGCCGTGCGCGTGGAGGTCTACAAGGCCACGGAGGCCCCGTCGCGGTACACCGACTTCAATGGTTGCGGCGTGATCCTGATCTGGACGCGCTAGCCCAGCCGCTCAGCCCGCCGCCCAGCTCGCCCCCACCGCCCGGATGAAGTTCCCGCCCAGCACCTTCTTGATCGTCGCATCCGAGTGCCGGCGCTTCACCATCGCCTCGGTGAGATCGAACAACCGCTTCGGATGGTTCATCCCATCCACGTGCACGCCACCGTCCTCCGCGTAGTACGGGTGGTAACGGTCGAAGTTGACCTGGTCGGCAATCGCCAGCGGTTGGTTGTCCTTGGGGATCGGCGCACCGATACCGGCCATGTCGAGATCCGAACCAATGCCCACGTGGTCCTCGCCGACGAGCTTGATCACGTAGTCCACGTGGTCTGCCACGTGCTCGACCGTGACCGGCGCCTGCTGACGGATCATGAAGCGGATGAAGCCGATGCCCATCACGCCACCCTTGGCCGCGAGCCCCTTGATGGCCTCGTCGGTCTTGCAGCGCGTGTAGCCGGGCATCAACCCACGGGCCGCGGCGTGCGTGTAGATCGGCGGCTTGCTGCAGGCGGCCAGGCCGTCCATCGTCGTACGGTCGGCGCAGTGCGAGAGATCCACGGTCATCCCGACCTTCTGCATGCGCTCGACGATCTCGTGGCCAAAGATCGTGAGGCCGCCGTCGTTGTGCTCGAGGAAGCCCGCGCCGATGGTGTTCTGAGTGTTGTAGGTGAGCTGCGCCACGCGCTGCCCGAGTCGGTGGAACAGGTCCACGTCCGCCGCGCGCCGGAAGTGCAGCGCGTTCTGCGTCGTGATCATGATGCCCACGCGCCCGTCAGGGCGGTTGCTGCGCAGGTCCTCCACGTCATCCACGCGCGTGAAGAACTCGTTGCGCGAGGCAATGAAGCCGTTCCACTCAGCCATGAACTGCAGCATCGCCTCATAACTGTTCGCGCCACGGCCCAAGGCCAGCGTCTTCACGCCGGATCCCTTGAACGCCGCGAAGTCCTCGGCGGTGAAGCTCGTGGGGTCCTGCAGCCAGCGGATGGCGCGCGGCGTGCCTTCCTCGCGATTGTCGGGGAAGGCGAACTGGCAGAGCATGTCCACCACCGGCGATTCTGTCATGAGCCGGATGGTGCGCGCCGAGTAGTCGTCGGTGAAGGGGCCGAGTTGGTAGCGACCCTTGAGGATGGCCGGGGCGGCGAAGGCCGGGCGCGGCAGGAGGCTCGCGGCAGAGGCGCCGGCGAGGAGACGAAGAAGGGTTCGGCGTTGCATCGGGCGAATGTGCGGCCTAGGGCGCCACTCTTCAAGTCGTGGAGGCCTAGGCCCTATGGTGTGCTCTCTTGACAGCAATCGTCCACACTCCAGTGTAGAGACAACAACGTCAGCGCGAGGAGAGGGATGCGCGTTTGGGCTGCGGCCGTACTAGCACTCCTATCGACCGCCGTGGCCGCGGCCGGTCAGGAGCTGCGCGGCACGCTGTTCACCAACGACTCGCTCCACACTCTCAGTGGAGTGCTGGTTGAAGCCACTGACAGGTCGGGGGCGCGAGCGGCCGTATCTCTCTCGGACTCGCGCGGGAAGTTCGTGCTTTCTCTGCCCGCGGGCCGGACGCTGTCTCTCCGGGCATTGCGCATCGGGTATCGCCCTGCGGCTCTTGGAGAGATCGAGCTCGCACCTGGCGACACTGTGGAGCGCGCGTTCTACGCGTCAGCGGCCGCTATCGTACTCGATGAAGTCATGGTCGCCGAGTCCCAACGCTGCGGCAGACTCGGCGAGAGCGGCCGTCGTGCGGCGACGCTGTTCGGCGAAGCTCGCAAGGCGATCGAGGCGTCGCGGCTCGAAGCTGGAGGCGCAGAACTGAGCGCAGTATGGAGCCTCTACAGCCGACGGCGGGCCTTGAACGGTCGGCCGCTGGGAGAGGCGCAACAGCGCCAGTATGAAGGCTCGACCGCTCGACCGTTCGCCAGCGCGCCCGCCGACTCGCTCGAGGCGCATGGGTACGTTCGTGAGATCGACGGCGAGATGCAGTTCTTTGCGCCTGATGCCGATGTCTTGCTCTCGGACTCCTTTGCTCGCACGCACTGCTTCCAAGCCGTCGACGGCGAGGGCCCGCGCGCCGGCCAGGTTGGTGTGGCGTTTCGGCCGGCCCCTGAGCGCCGCAACCTGCCGGAGATCGCAGGCACGTTCTGGCTGAATGCCAAGACACTGGAGCTCAATCGGCTTGAGTTCGAGTATGTCGGACTGCCGCCTGTGTTCTCAGGTCGGACGGCTGGAGGCGACGTCGGATTCGCGAAGCTGAGCACCGGTAGCTGGCTCGTCGGTGAATGGAGCATCCGAATGCCGCGCGTCAGCGTCGGGATGGAGCGCGTCGTGGGCAGAACGAGCCGCCCGATTACGCGAGTCCGTTCGCTCGAGGAAACGGGCGGCATCGTGCAGGCCGTCCGGCTCGGCGGCCGCGTCGTGCTCGAACGTCGGGAGACGGGAGACTTCGATGCACCTGCGCTCGACGCTGAGACGGTCGCGCTGCTTTGCCACTCGCCGCTAGGGGCGCGAGACGCGGTGGTCTGAGGCACGCTGCGAGATGCGAGCTCATCGTCCACGGAAGGTGTCACCGTGAGGGTCCGAAGCTTGACCGCCGTTCAGGGCGTTGCCCCTACGCGGGAGTGGGAGGCGGTCACGGAGCGTGACGGATTCTGGTACGTCTGTGGAGTGCCGCGCGGTGTTGTCTTGCGCGCTGACGCCGCCCTGTCAGGTCGGCGCGTTGTGTCGAGCTACGAGCTCGTCCCGGCTTGGGACGGAGGGGCGGAGATCGGCTTGGAGGCGACGGCCGAGCTCGAAGGCGACTCGCGGGCTCTGTCGGGGGTTGCCTATGACTCCCTCCGCAACGACTCGCCGTGGGCAGGGGCGCGTGTCGCCGCCCTGGGCACCGGCATCGCAGGCCAGACGAGCGACTCCGGAGAGTTCACGTTAGCGGGAGTGCCTGAGGGTCCGCTGCGTCTCGCGATATGGGACGATCTCATTCGCGATCTCGGATTACCGCCAGTTGAACTAACGGTTGATCCAGCGTCGACGGAGTTGCCTCGAGTCGTCGTGGTCCTACCCAAGACTGTCGCAGGTGAGGCAGTCGCATCAACAGAAGGTGCGCGTTGCGTGCTCGGGCGCGTGGTCGACCCTCAAGGCACCGCGCTGCGAGATGCGACAGTCCGCGTCAGGTGGCGCCGTCTGACGCGAACGGGGGAGACGTGGTCGGCCAGTTCTCCAGAACTCGAGACTCTCACGGGCGCTGACGGCCGATACGTCGTCTGTGGACTCCCGCTCTCAGACGCTGCGGAAGGAGTAATCGACGGAGCCTTTGCCATCAACGTCACGGTGGGCGGACGCGATGGCATAGTGGTGGGCCTGGACTTGACCGAATCTCGCGTGTCCGCGCGGAACATCACGCTTGGAGGACCCGACGATGTCCGTGCGATTGCCGGACGTGTCGAGTCGGGCGTTGGCGCGCCGCTCGCCGACGCACTCGTGAGCGTGGTGGGGGTCGATTCTCTGTGGGCGCGCAGCGGACCTGACGGCATGTGGCAGATCCCGCGGGTGCCACTGCGCAGTGCTCGGCTCGAAGTTCGGGCGGTCGGTTACGCTCCCGTTGAGTTCGATGTCGAGCCGGTAGGATCGAGCTTCCCGGAGGCGGCGGTACGCCTTGTGCCCGCTGTTCAGTCGCTTGCAGCTGTCACGGTGACCGCGAGGGCGAGCGCGCTCGGGTATCGCGAAGCGTTCGAGGACCGCCGCAAGTCCTACTCCTTCGGGACTTTCTTCGACGACTCGCTCTTGGCGCGACAATCGTACGTGACTTCCGATTTCATCATCTCACGGGTTTCAAAGGCGCGCGCAGCGACAGCGGGCGCCCGCGAGAACTCCCGAAATGACCCGAAGGCACGCCTTATCCCTCCCGGCCAGAAAAAGATCGCCTTCGAAGTTGACGCTGGCTTCGGCGCGATGTCGCTCTGCAATCCACGCTGGTTCATCGATGGCGTGGATTTCGGCATTCCATCCGCCGCGGAAGAGGAAGTCTGGCTTCGCCAGGCAAAGCGCATCGAGGTGTACAAGGCCTCCCTCGCTCCTGCGCAATACAACGACTTCGATGGCTGCGGCGTGATCCTGATCTGGACGCGCTGACCCGCGGCCCGCTATCGCACCGTCTGCGTCTTCCGCTTGAGAAAGTCCATCAGGATGAACTGCCCCAGCGTCATCGTGTTCGTGAAGTACGCCCGCCCGCGAGTAATGGCACTGACCATCTTCACGAACTCCACCAGCGCGCGGTCCCGCGCCAGCATGAACGTATTCACCGGAATCCCACTCCTCCGGCAGGCCGCAACCTCCTGCAGCGTCTCCTGCAGCACGAAGGCATCGAGGCCCATCGAGTTCTTGTAGATGCGCCCGTCCGGCATCGTGAGCGCCGACGGCTTGCCGTCGGTGATCATCACGATCTGGCGCATGTCCTTCTTCTGCGCCATCAACAGCCGCCGCGCCATCTTCAGCCCCTCGGCCGTGTTCGTGTGATACGGGCCGACCTGTGCCTTGGCCAGCGCGCCGATGGGGATCTCCTCCGCCGAGTCGTGGAAGAGGATGACCTTGATGCTGTCGCCGGGGAACTGCGTGTTGATCAAGTGCGTCAGCGCCAGCGCGACCTTCTTGGCCGGCGTGAAGCGGTCCTCGCCATAGAGGATCATCGAGTGTGAGCAGTCGAGCATCAGCACGGTCGCGCAGCTGGATCGGTACTCGCTCTGCCGCACCATCAGGTCGCCGTACTCGAGGTCCATCGGGATGTCGAGGCTGCCCGTGCGCAGCATCGCGTTCTTGAGCGTCTCGTTGACGTCAAGGTTGAGCGTGTCGCCGAACTCGTAGGGCTTGCTGCCCGCGTCGGCCTCGATGCCGGTGGCAAGGTAGGGCGTGTCGTGCGAACCGAAGTTGCTCTTGCCGAAGCCGCCGAGAATCCCGCGCAGGGACTTGTAGCCGAGGAAGTCGATGCCCTTGGACGTGAGGTCGAACTGCACGTCCTGCGCCGCGGCCTTGGCCAAGCCGCCAGGCCCGAACACGCTCTCGTGTCCGGCGGGCGCCTTCGGTGGCTCGCTGGCCTTGAGATAGCCCTCGGCCATCAAGCGCTGCACGATGTCATCAAGCAGCTTGGCGAGCTTCTCCTCGGAGATGTCGTCGCCGTCGCCGCGCAGGGCGTCGAGCATCTCGGGCGTGAACTGCCCGCTCTGGATCAGCGCGTCGAGGATGGCCTGCTTGAGGGCGTCGAGGGAGCGGTCGCCGCCCTGGTCGTCGTCTTCGTAGCCCCAGGGATTCGCGGGGCCGCCGCCGGCGAATCCGCTCTGCAGGAGAAAGTCGGCCAGGTTGTCGAGCAGGGACTGCAGGTCCACGGCATCCGCGGACTCGGGGCTGAACTTCTTGTAGGTGTGGAACCGCATCCCTGGCCTCCCAGCGTCACTCGCAAGCTAGTGAATGAACGCGGTCAGGCCCAGATAAGTGCCGTAGGCGACCAGCAACACCGCGCCCTCGAAGCGCGTGATCTCTCCCTTGCTGCGCATGATGGGGAAGAGCAGCAGCGAGAGGCCCAGCATCCACCAGAGGTCGCCGTGCAGAATCGGCGCGGAGACGGTCAGCGGCCGCACCATGGCGGTCACGCCGAGAATGCCGAGGATGTTGAAGATGTTCGAGCCGATGACGTTGCCCAGTGCGATCTCGCTCTGGCCACGGCGCGCCGCGACGATGCTGGTGAAGGCTTCCGGAGCGCCGGTGCCCATCGCCACTACGGTGAGTGCGATCATGCGCTCGGTCATCCCGAACGCGCGTGCCAACACGGTGGCGCCACGCACAAGGAGGTCGCCGCCCACGACCAAGAGCGCCACGCCGGCCGCAATAAGCCCAAGGGCACCGCCGAGCGAACGGAGATGCGCCAGCGGCGCGCGCCGCGTCACCTCGTACTCCAAGTCCGAGGCCTCCTCGCCCGAGACTGCCTTCCGGCCGATCAACACGGCGTACCAGGTGAACAACGCGAGGCCGGTGACGAAGAATCCGCCTTCCAGCCGGTCGAGCTGTCCGTCGCGGGCCAGCATCAGCAGCTGGAACGAGGCGAGGAACATGAACGGCCACTCCAGCCGCACCGCGCTGCCGTGGACGCGCATCGGCAGGATGACGGCCGAGATGCCCAGTACCACGCCGATGTTGAAGAGATTGGAGCCGATCGCGTTGCCCAGCGCGAGATCCGAACTGCCGCGAAGGGCGGCCGCGATGCTGACGGTCAGTTCGGGCAGGGAAGTGCCCATCGACACGATGGTCAACCCGATGACGGCCGCCGAGATGCGCAGCGACTTGGCGATGGTCACCGCGCCACGGATGAGGACGTCGGCGCCGAGCCCCAAGAGAGCGATGCCGGCGATCAAGACGAGGGTGGCGACGGGGGAGGACATCCGCCTCAAAGCTGCAGCCGGGGACGCGGACTGTCACGGGGGCCACCCCTCCAGCGAGATTACGACTGTGACGGTGCCTGTCCGCTCCCTGAATCCGTTCCGCGTACTGCTCAAGTACCGGAACTTCAGGCTGTTCTGGACGGGGCAGACGATCTCGCTGATCGGCTCCTGGATGCAGCAGGTGGCGATTGGTTGGCTGGCGCTTGAGTTGTCGAACGATCCCTTCCTCGTGGGCTTGGTCGCCGCGGCCGGCACGCTGCCCATCCTGCTCTTCTCGCTACCCGGTGGCGCACTCGCCGACCGCAGCGACAAGCTGCGCGTCATCCGTACCGCGCAGACGCTGATGCTGCTCGAAGCCACAGCGCTGTTCTACCTCGCGATGACCGAGCACCTGACAATCGGCTCGCTGATCCTGCTCACCAGCATCGGCGGACTGCTCGCGGCCTTCGAGATCCCGGCACGGCAGGCGATGTTTGTCGAGTTGGTGGGCCACGCCGACCTGCCGCAGGCCATCGGTCTCAACTCCACGGGCTTCAACCTGGCGCGCGTGCTCGGTCCGACGGTCGCCGCCGTGGTGATCGCCAAGCTGGGCATCGCGTGGACCTTCGGCCTCAACGCGCTGAGCTTCCTCTCGGTGCTGGTCGGGCTCGCGATGATCCAACTCCCGCCGCGCGCCGTCGCGCCGGGCCCGCGCCAGAGCGCCTTCGACGGAATGCTGGAGGCCGTGCGCTTTGTGCGCGCCACACGACCGCTACCACAACTAATGCTCGTCGCATCGACCTTCTCGGTGCTCGGCATTCCAGTGATCACGCTGTTGCCCGTGGTCGCGCGCGACCTGCTCGGGCTCGGCGCCGAGGGCTACGGGGCGCTGATGGCCACGCTGGGGCTGGGCGCCATCAGTGGTGCGCTCGGCATCGCGGCCACGGGCGGCGGAGCGCAGAAAGGCCGCACGATGTTCTGGGCCTCGCACCTCTTTCCCTTGTTGCTGGTGGTGTTCGCCTTCGTGCGATTCCCTGTCGTGAACGGTCTGCTGCTCTTCTTTGTCGGCATCACGATGATCCTGAACAACGCGCTGGTGAACGCGCGGCTGCAGGAGGTCGTCCCCGACGCCCTGCGCGGTCGCGTGATCTCGCTCTATGTGATGGTGTACATCGGCGGCTCGCCGCTGGGAAGCTTCCTCGGCGGCGCGCTGGCCAAGTGGTTCGGCGCCGCCTGGGCCATCGGGGCCTGCGCGACCGCGATGCTACTCTTCGCGGTCTGGATATTCCGGCGGGAGCCCGCCCTGACGGCGCACTGAGCGACCGTAGGAGCCGCCCTCGGAGCGCGAGATCTTACGTCGCGCCACCAAGGCCTCAAGCACCAGCTCGCAGCTGGCCACCAGCTCGGAATCCTTCCCGGTCGGCAGCTCCGACGCCTTCACGAGGTCGATGAGCCCCGGCACCGTGGCGAATCCCTCGTGGGTTGCTTTGGCGCTGGAGTCGTCACTGACTTGGAGGGCCGAGCCGGTGTCGAAGTACATCACGATCTCGTCGACGTCCAAGCGCGGCTCGCGCTCGGCGAGCGTCGCGTCGGCGGCGCGCCGAATCAGCTCGCGGGCGATCACCGCGCCACCAATCAACTCGCCCTCGTACTCGAGCTCGATCTTGCCGGTGATCGCCGGCAGCGCTGCGTAGAGATCGGCCAGCCGCGGCACCACGGCCTTCTCTCCCAGGCGCACTGCCCGCCGCTCGGCGTTGGACACGATGTTCTCGAGCAGCGTGATGCTCAGCCGCTGAGAAACGCCGGAGCGCTGGTCGATGCGCTTCTCCTTGCGCGCCTCGAAGGCCACACGCTCTGCGACCTCGGCCACGACTTCGGGCACGTGCACCGGCAGCCCATCGCGTTCGACCCAGGCCTCCTGCTGTGTGATGGACTGCGCGAGGTCCACGGTGGAGGGATAGTGCGTCTGGATCTCCGAGCCGATGCGGTCCTTCAGTGGCGTGATGATCTTGCCGCGCGCGGTGTAGTCCTCAGGGTTTGCGGTGAAGGCGAGCACCACGTCGAGCGGCAGGCGCACAGGGTAGCCCTTGATCTGCACGTCGCCTTCCTGCATCACGTTGAACAGGCCCACCTGCACCTTGCCGGCGAGGTCGGGCAGCTCGTTCAGCGCGAAGATGCCGCGGTGCGCGCGCGGCAACATCCCGTAGTGGATGCTGAGTTCGTCAGAGAGCAGGTGCCCACCGCGCGCGGCCTTGATGGGATCAAGGTCACCGATGAGATCGGCGACGGTCACGTCCGGCGTCGCGAGTTTTTCCACGTAGCGCTGGTCCGGATGCAGCCAGGCAATCTCGGTGTCGTCGCCGGCCTCTCGAATGCGGTCGCGGCCAAACTTGGAGATCGGCGCGAAGGGATCGTCGTTCACCTCGCTGCCGGCAATCACTGGGACCTCGGGGTCCAACAGCGTGGTCAGCGCGCGGAGGATGCGCGACTTCGCCTGGCCGCGTGTGCCGAGCAGGATGAAGTGATGCCGCGAGAGCAGGGCATTGATGATCTGCGGCATCACGGTGTCTTCGTAGCCGATGACACCTTGAAAGAGCGGCTTGTTGTCCTTGAGGCGCGCCAGCAGGTTCGCGCGCAGTTCGTCGCGGACAGAGCGTGAGCGGCGCGGCGCCTCGCCGAAGGGCGACGCCTTGAGCGCGCCGAGCGTGGTCGGGAGCGAAGTCATATATCGATACTAACGCGTGGACGCGGCGACGGGTTCGGCGCGCCCCGGCGGCCGGGTGTCACAACTGGTCGCCGTTGGCTTCCCGTTCTGAACGCCGATTTCCGCTACAGCGCTCGGACTTCGACCAGGTTGTCGTAGAAGGTCGGGCCCGCGCCCATATCGGTGAGCCGTTGCGACGTGGTGGCATTCACGTTGCGCTTGTCCGGCGAGAGCTTGGCCCACCAGATGCCCGGGGCCCAGGCGACGCCCTCTCGGATGCCCTCGCGGATACGCGCCGTGGCCTCGAAGTGCCCGCGGTCGTTCTCCACCAGCACCTTGTTGCCGTCGGCGATGCCGCGGCGTGCCGCGTCGTTCGGGTGCAGCGCCACCTCTGGCTCGCGCGCCGCGCGCTGCAACGGTCCGACGTTCACGAACGAGGAGTTCATGAACTGGTGCGCTGGCGAGGAGATCAGCGCCAAGGGATACTTGGCGGCAAGCTCCGGCACGAGCTCCGGGAACTCAGCGGGCGGCGTGAAGGTCGGCAGCGGGTCGAGGCCCATCGCCTTCATGCGCTCCGAATAGAACTCGCATTTGCCGCTCGGCGTGTGGAAGCCGCCGTTTGCAAACGGGGCGTAGGGCTTCGGCAACTGCAGGCGCGCCCAGCCGTGCTTCTGCAGCGCGTCCCAGGTCACGCTCGCCATCCGCGGGTCGGACGAACTCAGCGCCTGCTGGATCAAGGTCTGGTCGTCGTCCTTGAAACAGTCGTGTGCGAGTCCCATTCGCTGTGCGAGGCGGCGGAAGATCTCTGTGTTGGGCAGTGCCTCGCCCAACGGCTCGATCGCGGGCCTGTTGAGTGTTGCGTACAAGTGGCCATAGGACTGATGGATGTCCCAGTGTTCCAGCTGCGTCGTGGCAGGCAGCACCCAGTCAGCGTGGTCGGCGGTGTCGGTGCGGAAGTGCTCGAGCACCACAAGGAACAGGTCCTCGCGTCGCATCCCCTGCGTGACCTTGAGATGGTCGGGTGCGATCGCCGCCGGATTCGAGTTGTACACGACCATCGCCATCACCGGCGGACCACCGACACCGGCGTCAGGCATCGTCAGCGCTTGGCCGAGCAGCGACATGTTGATGGTGCGCGTGCCAGCGGGAGAAAGATCCTCGCGCTGCAGCGCCGCCTTGTTGAAGGCGAAGTTGCCGCTGGCCGAGAGCTGCACGCCGCCGCCGGGTCGGCGCCAATGGCCGGTGACCGCTGGTAGGCAGGCGATGGTCCGCACCGCCATGCCGCCGCCCGCGTGGCGCTGCAACCCGTAGTTGATGCGCACGAACGCGGCCTTTGCGCGGCCGTACTGTCGGGCGAGTTCCGTGATTCGCTCCGCAGGGACACCAGTGATGCCAGCCACGCGATCGGGCGGGTACTCGCGTACGCGCTCGCGCAGCTGCTCCGCGCCGAGCGTGTGCTTCGCGATGTAGTCATCGTCCTGCAGGCCCTCGGCGAAGAGGACGTGCATCATCCCGAGCGCGAGTGCCGCGTCGGTGCCGGGCCGGATGCCGATCCACTCATCGCACTGCTCGGCCGTGCGCGTACGGATAGGGTCGATGCACAGCACCTGCACGCCCTTGGCCCGCGCCTCAAGCACCTGCGGCCAGAGGTGCGGGTTGCTCGTAAGCGTGTTCGTGCCCCACAGGATGATGAGGTCGGCGTTGGGCACCTCCTCCATGTCGGCGCCGAAGCTCCCGCCAACGGTCATCCGCATTCCCATCATTCCCGCAGTCGCGCAGATCGTGCGGTCGAGCTTGGACGCGCCGATGAAATGGAAGAAGCGGCGGTCCATCGACTCGCCTTGCAGCAGGCCCATCGTGCCGGCGTATGAGTAGGGCAGGATGGCCTGCGGCCCGTGCGTCGATTCGCGGATTGCGTTCAATCGCGCAGCGATGTCGTCGAGTGCCTCGTCCCAACTCGCGGGCTCAAATTGGCCGCTGCCCTTGGGTCCCGTGCGCCGAAGCGGCGTGAGTACGCGCTCGGAGTCGTAGGAACGTTCGACGTAGCGATTCACCTTGGTGCAGAGCGCACCCCGAGTGATGGGGTGCGCCTTGTCGCCCTGGATGCGCACGGCGCGCCCGCCTTCGACCGTCACGACCGTTGCGCAGGTGTCCGGGCAATCGAGCGGACAGGCCCCGCGGATGCTGGTCGCGGCGTCGGTCACGCGATTGCCTCAACAGTAGCGCTCACCTCGCGTTCGCCGGCGCGCGCCCGCACCGCGCTGCCTGGTGCGACCTCGCGCCGAACCATTCCGATCGCCAATGGTCCGTGCTCCGGCGAGACAGTTGCAGAACGGACCTCGCCGACTTCCTTGCCCTCGGTATCGAGCAACGCGGCGCCGGGCGTCAGCGGCTCCGGCGAGCGCAACCAACGCAGATGACGATTCACGTGGCCGCGAAAATGGATCCGCGCGACGACTTCCTGGCCCGTATAGCAGCCCTTGGTGAACGAGATAGCGCCGAGCGTGTCGAGGTTCGCTTCCTGCGGCAGCGTGTCGCCGTCCATTTCCACGCCGAAGCGCGGTAGGCCAACCTCGATGCGAGCGCGCTCCAACTCCTCGGACTTAGCGTGCGTGGCACCCTCGGCCTCAAGCGCCGCAGTGAGCGCCGCAATCCGCTCGGGCGAGGCGAAGACATCGAAGCCCGCGATGCTGAAGTCCGCGGAGCGCACGACAGACACGGCGCCGTCGGGAGAACGCCAGAGTCCGAAAGGCTGTAGCCCCTCCAGGTCAACTGGGTGCGCCTCGACCTGCGCGCCAATCGCGTGCGCTGCGTGCGTGCCGTAGACACCGAGGCAGCCGATCTGCTCGCTGACATCGGCGTACTTGGCCAATCGCGGATTCACGTACTTGCGGATCATCGCCTGAAAGGCGTCGGCCGATTCCTGCTCGACGTCCACCAACAGATCCTCGCCGCGGTCGAACACACGCAGCACCGCGATGATGCGTCCCTTGGCAGTGAGCGCGGCGGCGCGCTGTCCGTGTCCGCGCGTAAGCGCCGTGACGTCATTGGTCACGAGGCCGCCCAGTGCCTCCTTGGCCTTCTCGCCACTGAAGCTCATTCGCAGGCGTGCCGAGCGATCGGTAATGAGCAGGCTCATCGCGCACCCTTTGGCGAGGAGCCGAGCAGGGAGCGCAGGCGCTCGGGCGTCAGGTCGGAGAGCGTCGGATACCAGGCGTCGGCTTCCATCGCGTCCTGGGGCGCGAGGTCGCCCACGATGATGGTGAGCAGGCCGGCCGCGCGCGCGGCGCGCACGCCGCGTACGCTGTCCTCAACGGCAATGCCCCGCAGCGCCTGTCCCGGAAAGAGCTCGGTGACGCGACTCATCGCCAAGGCGTAAGGCGCCGGTGAGGGCTTGGGTGCCTTGGCATCCTCGCAAGCGATGATCGGTCGGAACAGTGCGCCGAGCCCGGCCAGGTCCAGCACGAACTCGACCTCGCGGCGCGAAGCGCGCGTCACGAGCGACAGCCGGGCGACGGCCGTGAGTCGCTCGAGCGTGGGCCGCGCGTCTGCCGCAACGCGCAGCCCCTTGCCCGCCCGCGCCGCAAAGGCACGCTCGGCGCGAAGGCGTGCCAGTTCGACTGCCGTGGGATCGTCGGGCGCACCCAACTGATCGCGGATGAGGCGGATCGCCTCCTCGGTGCAGAGGCCCTCGACGCCGTGCAGCAGCGCTGTCGTCGTCTCGAGCTCGTCCGCCGCCAGCGCTTCGGTCAAGGCATCGGCGCGCAGTCGCAAGGTCTCGGCGAGCACGCCCTCGAACTCGATAAGCAGGACCGGGACTTCCATACTCGAATGCTAACGGGTGCGGTCGTCCTGCGCGTAGGCAGCGTCCAGTAGCTCCACAGGGTGTCGAGCGACCGCCGGCAGCCCGTGCCGAAGGAGCCCGCCCTCGATCTGCATCAGGCAGCCGGGGTTGCCCGTGGCCACGATGCTGGCACCGGACAGGCGGATGCTGTCCAGTTTGGGCGCGAGGACGCGCTCGGAGAGCCCGGGGTTCGCGACATTATAGATGCCGGCGCTGCCACAGCAGAGGTCACTGCCTTCCAGCGGTACGACCCGGATGCCTGCGATGGCGCGCAGGACCTGCAGGGGCGGGTCGACCACACGCTGGCCGTGTTGCAGGTGGCAGGGGGCGTCCCAGGCGACTGGCTTACCGGTTGGGAAGTCGGATGCGGCGGTTGGAGCGGGCCGCAATGCGTGCGCAGCCGACTCGCCTGCGGCCGGGTCGCCGTCCGTCGGCACCGGCCCCGCCGCGGCGAGCAGCTCGTGCACGTCGCGGACCTTCGCGCTGAACGCAGCCGCGCGCTCGGACCACTCGGGGTCCCCGGCCAAGAGGTGCGCATAGCTACGACACATCGCGCCGCAGCCGGCTGAGTTGGTGACGACAACCTCGGCGCCGCTCGCCTCGAAGGCCGCGATGTTGCGGCGGGCCAGGCCGCGTGCGGTCTCGGCATCACCGGCGTGTGCGTGCAACGCGCCGCAACACACTTGGTTCGCCGCCCTGCGAAGGGCGTAATTGTTGTGCGCCAGGGTCCGCTCGGTCGCGCGATTGAGCGGCGCCATCAGACCTTCCATCACGCAGCCAGTGAGCAACGCGACCGAGCCGCGGGATCCGTCTCCGCGCGGTGTCCACGCCGTCGCTGATGGGCGCTGCGTGGCGGCAAGCATCGCGGCCGGCATAGCGAGACGCGCCGGGAGCATCGCAGCGGCGAGCTGAGGGACTCGTATCCAGCGCATCACGCGAGCAGCGGCGAGCATCGGACGCAGCGCCCAATCGCGCGCAAACACCCAGAGCAGCAAGCGCGCGGTCCACGGCAGCGCCTTGTGCGCAGCGAGCGTCGCACGCGATGCCTCGAGCAAGGCCCCATAGGGCACGCCGCTCGGACAGGCGGTCTCGCAGCCACGGCAGCCGAGGCACTGATCCAGATGTCGGTTCAGGTCCGCATCGTCCGGCTGCACGCGGCCCTCGAGCAGCGCGCGCATCAGCACGAGCCGCCCGCGCGGCGAGTCGTTTTCGTCTTCAAGCGTGAGGTAAGTCGGGCAGGCTGGCAGACAGAAGCCGCAGTGGACGCAGGCGTCGAGCCCCTCGCGCTCGGCGGCGAGCGGTGAACTGCCGAGCGGCGAGCTTCCGAGTGGCGCAGCGCCGAGCGCAGGGTTGCCGGGCGACGAAGCGCCGTGCTGAGCTCCCGAGACAGATGAAGGCTGGCTCACGCGCGCTCCCCCAGCAGTCCTGGATTGAGGATTCCGCGCGGGTCGAACTGATGCTTCACGCGCCTGGCGAGAGGCGACCAGTCCCACTGCGTCGCCGATGCAGGCGGCGCGCAGTGTTCGCGCACCAGTGTCCAGATGTTTGCATCGTGCTGCGTGCAGTCGCCCAACTGTTGCAGCTGCTTGACGGCCGCGTTCACATCCGCCGCATTGCCGCCAAGTCGGAGCAACCATCGCGCGGAGGGATCGAGACCAAGCCGACGGTGAACTGAGTCGGCGCCGGCGGCGACGGCAACGGCGCCGAACGAGGCGACCGATGCGGTGCTCGCCGCACTGCCGAGCTGCAACGCGGCCAGCGGTGCGTGCGGCCCACGCAAGAAGGCATCAAGCGCCGCGGGGTCCCCGTGCAATACCCAGGTCTCATCCGCCGCCGGCCGCGCACGCAGCCGTAGGTGCACGCGCGTGATGACCCCGAGGCTGCCCCACGCGCCAGTCATCAGGCGCGTAAGGTCGAAGCCAGCGACGTTCTTCACGACCTGGCCACCGGCGTTGATCACGCGGCCGAGCCCATCCACGCACTCTAGGCCAAGGACGAGATCGCGCGGCCGCCCGAGAGATGCGGCGAAGGGGCCAGCAGTCGCCGTCGCGATGGTCGCACCGACCGTACCCGAGTCATCACCCCAGCTGAGCAGCGGGCACCACTGGCCGTGCGGCCGCGTCACGTTGTCGAGCTCGGCGAGTGTGGTTGCCGCGCCAACTGAGATGGTCAGATCCTCGGGGACGTACTGGCGAACGCCAGCGAATCGTTCGAGCCGAAGCGTGTGCATCGCGCGTACGGGATTTCCGGCGTCGAGCCAGCGTCCGGCGCCAACGATGCGCAGGCCATCGGTGGTCTCGCTGAGGAAGTCGGCGAGCTCGCGAGTATCGTTGGGAGCCACCACTGAAGAGACTGACATTAGGTCGAAGTCCGCCCGGCCGCGCGCGCGCTGGGTGCCGCGTGCCACTCCTTGCAGGCGTGCACCGGCACGACCTTCCCAGGATTTGCGCGGCGCTCGGGGTCAAACACCTCGCGCAGGCTGCACATCGCCTCAAGCGTCGGTGGCGTGAACAAGGCTTCCATATACGGAAGCTTGTCGAGCCCGACCCCGTGCTCCCCGGTGATGGTGCCGCCGGCGGCGATGCAGCGCTCCATGATCTCGCGCATCGCGGCGTGCACGCGCGCCACTTCATCCGGATCGTCGGCGTCGTACGGGATGTTGGGGTGCAGGTTGCCGTCTCCGGCGTGGAAGACGTTGCAGACGCGCACGCGCTGTCGCTCGCCGATGGCGGCGATCTCCTCGAGCAGCGCGGCCAGCTGCGTGCGCGGTACTACCGCGTCCTGCACCACGAGGTGCGGCGAGACGCGCCCCATCGCGCCGAAGGCCTTCTTGCGGCCCTGCCAAAGGCGCGCGCGCTCGGCGGGGTCGGTGGCGCGGCGGATGCCGCGCGCGCCCGACGCACGGCACAGCGCCTCCACGCGATCTGCCTCGCCGTCCAATCCCTCGGCGGCGCCATCCAGTTCAATGAGAAGCACCGCTGCAGCATCCGCGGGATATCCGGCTGCATAGATGCTCCGCTCAACCGCGTCGATGGTCGCATGGTCCATCAGCTCAAGCGCCGCGGGAAGCACGCCCGCCGCGACAATCGCCGACGTCGCCGCTGCGGCATCGCCCAACCGCGTGAAGTCGGCCAGCAACGTGATGATCGCCGCCGGATTCGGCGTCAGGCGCAGCGTCACGTCCAGCACCACGCCGAAGCAGCCCTCGCTGCCAATGAAGGCGCCGAGCAGGTCGTAGCCGCCAGTGTCGCCGCGGTCGAGCGTGACAACTTCGCCATCGGGCAGCGCGACGGTGGCGCGCAGCACGTGGTTCATCGTCACGCCGTATTTGAGGCAATGCGGGCCACCGGCGTTCTCCGCCACGTTGCCGCCGATGGTGCAGGCGCTCTGGCTCGAGGGGTCTGGCGCGTAATGCAGGCCGTGCGGTGCGACCAAGCGCGTGAGCGTCGCGTTGACCACGCCAGGCTCCACGGTGGCGGTGCGGCCCGCAGGGTCGATCTCCAGCACACGCTTCAGGCGATGCAGCCCAAGCAACACGCAGTCGTCGGCGAGCGCGCCACCGGAGAGACCCGTGCCGGCGCCACGCGCCACGAAGGGTATGCCATCCGCAGCAAGCCGCCGCAGCACGGCGACGGTCTCCTCGCGCGAACCGGGGAACACCGCCAGCGCGGGCCGACGCCGGTAGCCAGGCAAGGCATCCGACTCGTAGGCCAAGAGCGCTGACGGTCGCTCAATCACCTGCGCTGCGCCGACGATGCGGCGCAGGTCGGCGATCAACGCCTCGTTGGCGAGCGCGCTCCGCGTCGGAGTCGGCGCGACGGCAGGTCCGGAGTGAGCCACGAGCGGGAAGCTACGCGCGTCCCGCCACAGGCGCAGTGGCCGGATGCACGATGGGGGCCCGGAAACTCCGGACCCCCATCGTCGTCACCGCGCGTTCACCGGGCGCGCGATGGCGTTGCATCGCAACGGCCGATCAGGCCACGCCCCAGAATCCGGCCAGGGAGCGTCCCTCGGGCGAAGTGCGCAGCTTGTCGAAGGCGCGCTCGCGGATCTGGCGGATCCGCTCCCGCGTGACGCCCATCAGCGCCCCGATGCGCTCCAGCGTCATCGCCTCGCCACCGTCATCGAGGCCGTAGTAGAGGTTCAGGATCTTCCGCTCACGTGGCGTGAGGTACTGGCGGAAGACCTTGTCGATGCACTCGCGCATGAGGTTGAAGTCCGTGCGCTCCTCGATTTCCACGCCATCGCCGCCGGCAAAGCGCTCGCCCAAGGTGCAGGCCTCGCGATCGCTGCGGTCCACCGGCGCGTCGAGCGACACCTCGGTGGAGGACATCGACTTGGAGTTGCGCACCTGCTCTGGCGACTCATCAAGCAAGCGGCCGATCTCGCTGTCGGTTGGATCGCGCTTCAACACCTGCGCGAGCACCGTCTCGGCCCGCGAGAGACGGATGAGCTGCGAGTTCTGGTTGAGCGGGATGCGCACCGAACGCGTCTGCTCGGCCAGCGCCTTCAGTACGGCCTGGCGCACCCACCACACGGCGTAGGAGATGAACTTAACGCCCTGGTCCGGATCGAACTTGCGGACCGCCTTGAGCAGGCCTTCGTTGCCGATGGCAACGAGTTCGGACAGGTCGAGGCCGTGTCCCTGGTACTTCTTTACATAGGAGATGACGAACCGGAGGTTGGCCGTCACGAGCCGCTCGGCGGCGGCTTCATCACCCTTCTGCGCGAGTCGCGCGAGCCGCTTTTCCTCGGCTGGGTCGGTGATGAGGGGGAGTTTCTGGATGTCCTGCAGGTACTGGTCGAACGCGGACGACGGGGAAGAACGGAAATAACCTCTGCTGCGCGTCTCGGTCGCTTGCTGCATACCCACCCCATACCAGCGTGTGAAGGGACGCAGTGCCAGGGCACTGCAATGAACGCTTTGGGTGCTGCATCGGGTGCTGCATCGGGTGCTGCGGGTGTACCGGTCGGACTGGACGCGAACGCTATAAGCGGGGGCGAACGGCGGTCAACAGCCAAGAAGCATGCCACGTCGTCATTGGCGCGCCAGCATCAAGCCATCCCGTTAACTGTCAACGACTTAGCCGGCGCTCACAAATGTTGGAGCGTTCGCAGCACATCCGGTTCAGGGACGGCAATTGCGAAGCCCTTGTCGGACGCGGACATACGGCCGATCGATTCAGGCAGCGCGTACTCAACCTTGCCACCGCGCGTCTTCTTGTCCGTGCGCGTAGCGGTGACGACTTCGGCCGCCGCCAGCCCGTCCGGGAGCCGCACCGGAAGGCCTGCTGCATCGCAAACCGTAGCGATGGTGTCCGCTGTGCCCTTCTCCGCAACGCCTATACGTTCGGCCAGCATCGCCTCCGCCACCATTCCAATGGCGACGGCATCGCCGTGTGGCACGCCGTAGCCCGTGACGTGCTCAATCGCGTGCCCTAGGGTGTGGCCGAAGTTCAGATGCTTGCGGCGGCCAGCCTCTCGCTCGTCGGACGCGACGATCTCCACCTTGATCTCGATCGAGCGCTGCACGAGCCGTTGAAACGTTGCATCGTCGGTCTGGTCTCCGTGCAGGATCTCGCGCAGCGAGGCCGTGATCCAGGAGAAATACGAAGCATCGGCAATCACGCCGTGCTTGATCGCCTCGGCCAGGCCACCGCGCAGGTGCACGGTGGGTAGCGTGCGGAGCAGCGTCGGGTCGACAAGCACCAACGACGGTTGGTGAAATGCGCCGACGAGGTTCTTTCCGGCGCTGGTGTCCACGCCCGTCTTGCCGCCGATCGCCGCGTCGATCATTGCCAGCAGCGAGGTCGGGACCTGCACGAAGGGCACGCCGCGCAGGAAGGTCGCGGCGATGAACCCGGTGAGGTCCCCGGTGACACCACCGCCAAGCGCGATGAGCACCGAGTCGCGGCGCAGCCCTGCGGCGATGAGCTTGTCGGTGAGCGAGGCCCAGGTATCGCGGGTCTTGTGCTGCTCGCCAGCGGGAAACGTGAACACCGCCGGCGCCACGGTGCCGCCCTGTGTGCTTCCGAGCGCGAGACCTTCCGTGACCAAGCTCGCGATTGCCTTGGCCCCGTGCAGGTGCGCCACCGTCTGGTCCGCGACGATGGCCACGCGATGCCCGGGATGCAGCGTCGCGATGCGCTGGCCGAGCGTGGCCAGCGAACCCGGAGCGATCTCGATGCTGGCGCCGTGCAGTTCGAGGCGCGTGGTCATCGGAGGATCGCGCCTACCAGGCAACTTCGCCCGCCCCGGCGCGGCGGTTCGCCACGCGCGCCAGCACGAAGAGCAGGTCGGAGAGACGGTTCAGGTACACGAACACGATCGGCGGCAGTTCCGTGTCGCGCTGCAGCGTGATCACCGCGCGCTCGGCCCGGCGGCAGACCGTGCGGGCCACGTGCAGCGCCGCCGCTTTCGGCGTCCCGCCCGGCAGGATGAACGCCTTCAGCGGCTCGAGCTCAGCCTCGCCGTCGTCGATCGCCTGCTCCATCTGCGTGATTCGCGCGTCGGAGATGCGGGCCTTGGTGAGTTGCTCGTGCATCTTCTCCACGTCCGGCGTGGCGAGCAACGCGCCGATGGAAAAGAGGTCGCGCTGGATCGGCGCCAGCACCTCATCGATGCGCGGCATCATCTCGACCGAGCGCGCCATTCCGATCACGGCGTTCAACTCGTCCACCTCGCCGTAGGCGCTCACGCGCGGGTGGTCCTTGGGCACGCGGCCGCCGCCGAAGAGGCCCGTGTCGCCCTTGTCGCCGGTCTTCGTGTAGATCTTGAGCGTCATAGCGGAAATCTACGCGCGCGGGGGTCTTGTGTCCGGGATATCGCCGGCGCGGATCTCGCGTGTGCGACGTGTCCGCGGCGAGTAGGTCTGCGGAAACAGTTCGGCGAGGTGCGCCTGCAGTCGCTCCGGCGAACCCGGTGTGCCCTGCGAGCTATTCCAGCGATCCAACGAAATGCCCAGCGCCGCGGCCGACGGACGTGCACTTGGCTCCTTCGCGATGGCGTCGTTGATGATGCGACGGATCGGCTCGTCGACGTTCGGCAGCAGCGGCATCAGGTCGGGCGTCGGGCTGACGACAACCTCCTCGATGGCCGCCATCGTCTCGTCCTCGCGGAACAGCGTCTTCAGCGCGAAGAGCTCGAACAGCACGACGCCCATCGAGAACACGTCCGCGCTGGGCGTGACGCGGCGGCCGAGCAGCTGCTCCGGCGCCATGTAGTGCTTCTTGCCGAGCAGCAGCGGCTTGCTCTCTGCGGGGTCGATCATCGTCTTGGCCTTGGCGATGCCGAAGTCGGCCAGCTTCACGTGGCCGTCCCAGGTGAGCATCACGTTGCCCGGCGACACATCGCGGTGCACGATGATCATCCGCTCGCCGTCGTCGTCCACGAAGTGGTGGGCGAAGTCGAGGGCGCGACAGATACGGCTGGCGCAATACGCCGCGATGTCCGGCGGCAGCGGCTCCCGCATCTTGCGATGCGTGTTGATCAGCGTGCGCAGCGTCAGGCCCTTGATCAGCTCCATCGCGATGAAGGGCCGGCCGCCCGACATCCCGAGCTGATAGATCTGCACGATGTTGCCGTGCACGAGGTTGGCCGAGAGCTTGGCCTCGTCGATGAACAGCTGGAACCACTCCGGGTGCTCGGCGAAGCGCTCGTGGATGATCTTGACGGCCATCCGCTTGGAGAAGCCCTCGGCGCCGAGCTGCTCGGCCTCGTAAACGGTGGCCATGCCGCCACGCGCCAGCTCCCGGAGGAGGCGGAATCGGCTTTCGGAGACCAGGTCGTTGGGATTGTTCATTCCAGGGGGTCGGATCGGGGGCGGGCGTTGCTCGGTAAGGCGTCTGCCAGCGATTTTATATGGATGCAATCTCACGACATGCGGGACATCACCATAATCGGCGGGGGCCCGTCGGGCCTGTTCGCCCTCTTCTATGCTGGTATGCGGGGCGCCAGTGCGCAAATCGTCGACGCCCTGCCGCAGCCCGGCGGCCAGCTCGCCGCCCTGTATCCCGAAAAATACATCTTCGACGTGGCCGGCTTCCCCAAGGTCCTGGCCAAGGACCTCGTGGCACAGCTGATGCAGCAGGCAGGGCAGTTCGGACAGCCCATCCACTGCGGACAGAACGTGATCGCACTGCACGAGCAAGACGGCCACTTCGTGCTGGAGACCGAGACCGATCGCTTCCCGACGCGCTCGGTGATCATCGCCGCCGGCATCGGCGCCTTCTCGCCGCGCCGGCTGCCGCAGGCCTGCGCCGAGCCGTGGTACGGGCGCGGCATCTACGACACGGTGCTCGAGCCGCAGAAGTTCCGCGGCCAGCGCGTGGTGATTATCGGCGGCGGCGACTCGGCCTTTGACTGGGCGCACCAGTTGGAGGGCGTGGCGGCCGGTATCACGCTCGTACACCGCAGCGACCGGTTCCGGGCCCACCAGGCCACGGTGGACGCGGTGATGCAGTCCGCGGCGCTGGGCAAGACCGCGGTCCACACCTTCCACGAGATCGCCGACGTGCACGAGGACAACGGGCGCCTCGTGGGCATCGAGCTCAAGGACATCAAGGCGAAGACGACCAAGCGCGTCGACTGCGACGTCGTGCTGCCGATGCTGGGGTACGTGTCCAATATGGGCGCGCTGACCTCGTGGGGGCTGACGGTGGAGAAGGACGAGATCGTGGTGAACCAACTGATGGAGACCGGCCGCGCGGGCATCTGGGCAGCGGGCGACGTGAACACGTATCCGGGCAAACTGAAGCTCATCGCTACCGGTTTCGCCGAGGCGGCGACGGCGGTGAACCAGGCGGTGCACTGGGTCTATCCCGAGAAGAAGGTAAACCCGGGGCACAGCTCCAACCTCGCCGTCTTCGGCCAGAAGGACGACTGACGACGTGCGGCGGCGACGCGCGCTCTACCTGTTTCTCGCGTCGCTGACGCTCGGCACCCCGGCCCTGGTCGCGGCGCAGGAGACGCGTTGCGACCGCGGCGACCTGGAGGTGGCCGACCTCGTCTTCGAGGGCAACACGCAGTTCTCCGACGCCGAGTTGGCAGCGGGCATCGTGACCACGCCGTCCACGACGCTGCGGCGACTGCTGCGCTTCGTGGGCACCAAGCATTGCCTCGACGCGGACCAGTTGCCGCTCGACGTGCAGCGGCTGCGCCTTTGGTATCGCAACCACGGCTTTCTCGATGTGTCCGTGGACACCTCGCGGCGCGAGATGAGTCGCAACCGCATCGCGGTGACCTTCCGCATCGACGAGGGCCCGCCGATGCTGGTGGACACGCTGCGCATCGAGGGTCTTGATGCCGTGCCCGAGCGGCCCGAGCTGATCGCGGATCTGCCCGTGCGGGTCGGCGGGCTCTTCGACCGCTACGCCACGGCCGCCGCGCGAGATAGTCTGACGCGGCGGTTGCGCGACAACGGCTATCCGGACGCCGAGGCCTTCGTTGGCTTCGACACGCGGACCGCGGACCGACGCGCCACGGTGCTGCTCACGGTGTCGCCGGGTCCGCGCGTGCACATCGGTTCCATCGAGCTGGAGCATCTGGGCCGGGCCGGCGGTGCGCCCGAGGTGCGCCGCTCGGCCGTGCGCCGCCTGATGGGGCTGCAGGCCGGTGACCTGTACCGCGAGCGCGACCTGGAGCGCGCCAAGCGGGTGCTCTACCAGAGCGAGGCGTTCACACAGGTGTTGGTGGAGCCGGGGGCCATCAGCGACTCCAGCATCGCCGTCAATGTGGCGCTGCAGGAAGGCTTTCTGCGCGCGGCGCGGCTTGGCGGCGGTTGGGGCTCGCTGGACTGCTTCCGTACCACGGCTGACCTCACGAACTACAATGTCCTCGGCTCCGCGACGCGCATGGAGTTCCGCGGCCGCGTCTCGAAGATCGGGATCGGCGATCCCCTGGCCGGGGCGGAATCCCTCTGCCCGCAGGCGCAGAAGGACATCTACAGCCGAAACCTCAACTACTACGCGGGGGCCACACTCTCGCGTCCGTTGCTCACGCGGGCCAGCCTCGTCCCCTCGTTCTCGCTCTACTCGGAGCGTCGCTCGGAGTACAGCGCCTTCCTGCGCACCACGCCGGTCGGTGGCTCGGTGGCGCTGACGCAGAGCCTGCCGGACATCAGTCGAGGCCTTGGCTACAGCGTGGAGTACGGAAAGACGGAGGCGCAGCCCGCGCTCTACTGCGCGGTGTTCAACGCCTGCGAGAGCGCGGACCGGGCGGCGCTGCAGCGCCTGTTCCGGCTCGCCGTGCTCAGCGCCTCGGGCAGCTTCGAGCGCACGGACGATCCGGTGGAGCCGCGCCTGGGCTTCGTCACGCGCGGCGAGATCCGCCACGCCTCGCAGTACGTGGGAGCCGAACCGGGCCTCGAGTTCAGCCGCGCGACGCTCGACGCCTCCGCCTATGTGCCGCTCGGTCCGGACATCGTGCTCGCCACGCGCGTGCGTCTGGGTGCCGTGTTCGGCAGCACGCTCTCGCTCTCCGACGCGGCCGCCTTCGTGCCGCCACAGGAACGCCTCTTCGCCGGCGGCCCGACCTCGGTACGCGGCTTTCGCCAGAACGAGCTCGGCCCGGCGGTCTACATCCCCACGTCCTTCGACACGTTGAATGTGGATGGCACGCAGGCGCCGGCCGTTCCCGTGCCCGGCCAGACCTACTACTTCCGCGCCAACGCCGATGAGGTCGGGCAGCGCGCCGTGCCGACGGGCGGCAACACCTTGTTGGTTGGCAACGCCGAGCTGCGATTCGCCAGCCCGTTCCTCTCGAACCTCCTGCGCTGGACCGTCTTCGGCGACATCGGCGAGCTGTGGAACCGCGGCGCGGGCCGCACGCTGGCGTTCAAGTCGATCAAGCTCACGCCCGGCGCCGGATTCCGCCTGCGCACGCCGATCGGCTTCCTGCGCGTGGACATGGCCTACAACCCCTACGATCCCTCGAGCGGCTCGGCGTACTACGACGCGCCAATCCTTGCGGGCGGGCAGCTCTTCTGCGTCAGCCCCGGCAACACGCTGCCGGTGACGTTGGTCGGTGCGCAGCTGGTCCAGGCACAGGGCAACTGTCCGGGCGGCTACGCGCCGCGTCGCCAGCGTGGGCTTTTTGGCCGGTGGACCCCCTCGTTCGCCATCGGCCAGGCCTTCTGAGATGATGAGCCGCCGCCGCCTCGTGGCCCTCGTCAGCGCGGTGCTGATGCTCGCACTGGGCGCCAGCGTCATCGGCGCCTTCGTGCTGGCCACGCAGAGCGACCGCGGCCGCGAGCTGATCCGCCGAGTCGCGGAGGCGCAGCTCTCGCAGCTCGTGCGTGGCCGCGTGCGGCTTGGCACGCTCTCGGGATCCTTCCTCACCGACCTGCGCATCGACTCGCTGCGCATCACGGATGCGGATGACTCCCTGCTCGTCTCCACCGGCCCGCTGCGGCTCACCTTCGACCCGCGAGACCTCGCCGACGGGCGCATCATCCTGCGCAGCGCCGAGGTGGATCGCGCGTTCTTCGCCGCGCGTCGCGAGCTGGGCGGCGAGTGGACGCACGAGAAGATCTTCCGGCGCAACCGCGTGCGCAGCACCATCCGCCGCCGTTCTGCCTTCGGCGCGGTCTTCATCGTCGAGCGCGTCGTCGTGCGCGACGGCGAGTTCGCGCTGATCATGCCCTGGGCGCCGGACTCCGCGCCGAACGCCACGATCTCGCGCGCCTGGCGCTGGCAGGAGATCAATCTCGAATTGCCGCGGGCGCGCTTCGCGTATCCCGATTCGTCCGGCGTTCACCTCACGGTCGGCGACCTCGACGTGGAGGAGCGCGATCCGCCATTCAGCTTCCGCGACCTCGCCGGCGAGGTGCGTATCCTTGGCGACACCGTCTTCCTCGACTTCAATCGCTTCACGCTGCCGGGTTCCACCGGCGACGCCAACGGCAGGATCTGGTGGGGCCGACCCGGTCCCGTGCGCTATGCCATCCGCGTGAACTCCGATTCCGTGTCGCTGCAGGACATCGCGTGGATCAGCCCGGCGATTCCCACGCCGGGTCGCGGACGCATGCAGTTGGATATCCAGAGCGATCCCAACGATCCCTCGACGATCGACTACATCATCCGCGAGATGGATGTGCGGGCCCATCGCTCGCGGCTCGTTGGCGAGATGACCTGGGGCGTCGGACCGCGAGCGCTCGCGCTCAAGGACGTGAACATCGAGATGGCGCCGCTGGATGCCGCGCTGCTCGAGCGCTTCAACCAAGGGCCGCTCGCCGTGCCGCTGCGTGGTCAGCTGCGCGGACGTGTGCGGGCGAGCGGCGGGCCGCTCGACCAGTTCGTGGTGCAGGACGCGAGGGCCAGCTTCACCGACGCCAACGTCCCCGGCGCCACCGCGCAGGCGAGGGCCTCCGGTACACTCGACATCACGGACCCCGGCCTGCCGATCTTCAAGGGCCTCCGACTCGACGTGGCGCAGTTCGACCTGCGCAGTGCGCAGGCGCTGGACGACGAGTTCCCGAAGCTGAACGGCAACGTTCGCGGCGTGGCCACACTCGACTCCATCTGGGGCGACGTGCGATTCCGTGACGCCGACCTCACCCACGTGGATGGCGACTCTCCTGAGTCACGGTTGCGCGGCGACGGCCGCCTCAGCTGGGATGATGTGTCGCCCCTGCGTTGGGAGCTCGAGGCGGCGGCGCTGCCGCTCGCCTTCACGGCGCTGGCGAAGAGCTTTCCCGCCTTCCCGTTGCGCGGGGAGTTCAGCGGCCCGTTCCGCTCCAGCGGCACGGGCGACGACTTCACTCTCGGCGGCGACCTGCTCGGGCCGGCCGGCCGCGTGGAGTCGGACCTGCGCGTGGCCAGCATTCCGCAGCAGCGCGTGGTCGGCCGAGCGAGCCTGACCAACGTGGATCCGCGGCTGCTGTTCCAGCAGGAGCGCGTGCCGAGCGGCGAGGTGAACGGGCGCTTCTCTGTTGACGTCGCGGGCGACTCGCTCGCCGCGTTGCAGGGTGAGGGGCAGCTCCAGCTCGATCGTTCGGTGATCGAGGGCGTTCGCGTCTTCGCGGGCACGGCGCAACTGCGCTTCGATGCCGGCCGCGCCCTGCTCGACACGCTCTACTTCGAGTCCTCCGCCGTTGACCTCTCGGGCCGCGGTGCACTCGGACTCCACGAAGGCGTCACGGACAGCCTTCGCATCGCTGGGCGCGCCGACTCGCTCGGCGGCCTGCGCCCCTGGCTGCGCCGTGCCCTCACCGACTCACTGTCGGGCGCGCTGCGCCTGCAGCTCGGCGCCGCCGGCTGGCTGCGCGACTTTGCCGTGGATGCGACCGCCGTGGCTGAGAACGCATTTGCGATGGGCAACAGCGCCGACTCGCTCGAACTCGTCGGCCGGCTGCGCGGCCTGCCGACGCGGCCGTTCGGCACGCTCGAGCTGAGCGGCAGCGGCATGCGCATCGGAGGCATCGGCTTCGCCGACGCGCGCGTGGATGCGGACCGCGACGCTGACGGCATCACGACCGCGCGACTCGCGGGGCGCGGTGAGACTGGCACGCTTGTCGGCGCCTCGGGCCGACTGCGCGGTGTGGGCGACACGCTCGAGTTGAACTTGGCCACGCTCAGCTTCGGGACCTCGCAGCGGACCTGGCAGCTGGCGGCGCCGTCTCGCCTGGCCTTTGCGCGCGGCGGGTTCCGTCTGGACTCGCTAGCGCTTGCGGCGGGACCCTCGACAGTCGCGCTCGCCGGCGCGCTACCCGCCGAGGGAGCCTTGGACCTGCGTCTGCGGACCGTGGACTTCCCGCTGCGCGATGTGGCCGAGCTGCTCCAGCTGCCGGGGGATCCGCGCGGGAGGCTGTGGTCCACGGCGACGCTGACCGGAACGCGCGCCGCGCCGGACCTGGCGGCCGACGCGGAGTGGCGCGGCGGCGCGTTGCGCGGCGTGGCCCTCGACACCCTGCGGGCGCGCGCCCGCGCGGCGGCGGATGCCGTTCGCCTCGACGCCACGCTCGGCGCACGGGCGCGGCCCACGCTGGTCGCCGAGGCGGTGCTCCCGCTGGCACTGGGGCTCGACGGTTCAGGCACACGCTTCGAAGGCGAGGGCCCGATCTCCGGCCGCCTGCAGAGTGATTCGCTCGGTCTCGAACTCCTGCAGACGATTACCGGCGGCACGCTGTCGGCCCGCGGCACGATGGCCATGGACCTCACGCTCGGCGGCACCTGGTCGCACCCACTGGCCGCAGGCGCGCTACGCGTCATCAACGGCTCGCTGGCGCCGGCGGCACTCGGCAACGTGCGCTGGCGCGGCGTCGAGGCGGACATCGGATTCTTCGGCGACTCGATCGCCGTGCGCAACGTAGCGGCCACCAGCAGCGCCGGCCGCGGTGGCAGCGCCCGTCTCACGGGCCATCTCGCCCTTGCCGATCGCGCGAATCCGCTGCTCGACCTGCAGCTCAGCGCGCGCTCCTTCAACGCGATAGCGAGGCCCAACCTCGCCGAGGTGGACCTGTCGGGTGACCTTCGCCTCACCGGTCCCTGGCGCGGCGCCACGTTGCGTGGCAGCCTGACCGCCGACCGCGCGATCATCGCCATCCCCGAGTTGGCGAGCAAGGACGTGATCTCGCTCGAGGGTCCGGACCGATTCGCGATGCTGGACACGATCAACAGCCCCGTCACGCGCAGCGCCGCCGCCGCGCCGCCGGACTTCGTCGACAACCTCACGATCGCCAACGTGCCGGTGCGAATGGGCAGCGACGTGTGGCTGCGGTCCACCGAGGCGAACATCAATCTCGGCGGCGAAGTCAGCGTGACGCGCGGTCGAGTCACGCGGGGCGCGAACGCCGGCGAGTTGCAGCTGGCCTTGCTCGGGCCGCTGCAGACTCAGCGCGGGACCTACCGGCTCAACCTCGGTCCGGTGCAGCGCACCTTCACGGTGGAGCAGGGTGAGATCCGTTTCTTCGGCGATCCCGAGCTGAATCCCACGCTGGACATCTCGGCGCTGCACACCGTGCGGCAGTACAGCGAGCAGGGCGTGCGGCCGGACGTTCGCGTACGTGTGCATCTCGGCGGCACGCTGCAGCAGCCGCTGCTAGAACTCTCGTCGCCGGACTCGCTGCGCGTGACGAATGCCGACCTGCTCTCCTACCTCGTGACCGGTGGGCCCAGCGTGGAGATCGGTGGCCGCAACGGCGACATCTCGGCGACGGCGGCGCGTGTGGTGGTGGGCTCGCTCGGCAGCGTGCTCGGCGGCAAGGCCTCGGGCGGCGGCATCTGCGATGATGCGCAACTCTCCACCGCGGGACTCGATGCCTATGGCGGTCGTCTGCGACGCGTGGGTGGTGGCATCCTCTCCGGCACGCGCTTCAACTGCGCCAAGCAGATCAATGACCGCACCTTCGTGCGCCTCGATGCAGGTCTCTGCCAGGTGGGCCAGCTCGTGACGCAAGGCGGGGGCAGTGACCCGCTCTCGTTCACCGACGCCTTGGGACTCAAGTTGGATTACCTACTCGGCCGCGGGGTCTCGGCCTCGATCGGCGTGGAGCCACCGACCAGCGCCCTGCTTTGTTCGGTCAACGCGAATGCCAGCGCCCGCGGGTTCGTGCCGACCCCGCGGCAGGTGGGCTTCGACCTTTTCCGCACCTGGCGTTTCTAGCGTGCAGCCATCGCTGTTGATCGTGAACCCCGCCGCTCGCGGGGGACGGCACGCTGAGGCCGAAGCGCTCGCGGCCTGCCGCTCGGTGGGTATCGCGCCGCGCGTGGTACGCACCACCGCCGCCGGCGACGCCGCCCGGATTGCGGCCGATGGGCCGGACGACGCGCCGATCCTCGTGCTCGGTGGCGACGGCACGGTGATGGAAGCCGTCGGTGCGCGTGTCGGCCGTCCGACACCCATCGGCATCCTGCCAGGCGGCACGGGCAACCAACTCGCCCGCCACCTCGGCATCCCCCTGAACGTGACGCGCGCCGTCCGCGCCCTCGTCGGCGCCGAGGAGCTGCGCCTCGATCTGGGTCGGCTCAGCGACGGCCGGTACTTCGCGTTGGCGGCCGGCGTCGGACTCGACGCCGCGATGATCCAGGGCGCGAGTCCCGCCTCCAAGCGCCGCCTTGGCGTCGGCGCCTACGTACTCAGCGCGGTGAAGGCGGTCTTCGCCGCGCGCCCCTTCGCGGTGCGCGTCTCCGTTGACGGCCGCGTTGAAGAGCGCGACGTCGGCCTCGCGATGATCGCGAATGTGGGCGCCGTGATGGACGGCCGGTTCCGGCTTGGCCCCAACGCGCGGCCCGACGACGGCCTGCTCGACGTCTGCCTGCTTTCGCCCTCGGGTGTCGGCGATGCCCTCCGCTTGGCCTCGTGGATGGCGCGGGGCGTGTTTCCCGACGACTCCCGCCTCTGGCACGCCCAGGGCCGGCACATCCGGGTCGAGGCTGCCGCGAACGTGGCGGCCGAGGCTGACGGAGAACTGCTGGAGGCGCCGATACTCGATGCGGAGGTCGTGCCGCTGGCGGCGCGCTTCCTTGCCCCGACCCCGGCGGCATTGCGCCCACGTGCGCGAGGCGCATTTTCAGTAGGCGGCGAACCGCCCCAACCCCCGGAATCCAGATAACGCATGTCGAGCATCCTGATCATTGATGACGAAGTGGCCATCGCGACTGCATTCGCGATGTTCTTCCGTCACGACGGTCAGCACACGGTGATGGAAGCGCACACGGGGGCCGACGGCATCGCCGCCTTCAACCGCATGCGGCCGGATCTCGTGCTGCTCGATGTCCGCCTGCCGGACATGACGGGCTTTGACGTGCTGGCCGCCATCCGCGAGCACCATCCCGTGGTCATTATGGTCACGGCCTACGGCGACGTGCCGATGGCGGTAGATGCGCTGCACAAGGGCGCCGAGAACTTCCTGACCAAGCCGGTGGACCTGAGCCACCTGAAGGCGGCCGCCGAGCGTGCGCTAGAGAAGGCCCAGCTGCGTCGCATGACACAACTGCTGCACAACAAGCGCGGCGCGCAGCACGGGCTCGTCTTTGGCTCCTCGCCGTCGATGCGCGAGCTGCAGGCCCAGCTGCAGTTGCTGAGCGCCAGTGACCGCACCACCGCGCTCATCCTCGGTGAGAGCGGCGCGGGCAAGGGCCGCGTGGCCGAGTTGCTGCACGCCCAGAGCCCACGCGCCTCCAAGCCGTTCGTGGAAGTGAACTGCGCCTCGCTACGACCGGAGTCGTTGGATAGCGAGCTCTTCGGTGTGGAGGGGGGCAACGAGCCGGGCGCCGAGACCAAGCTGGGCGCCTTCGAGATCGCCGATGGCGGCACCATCTTTCTCGACGAGATCGGCGACCTCGATCCCAAGCTGCAGCCCAAGCTCGTGCGCGTGCTCGAGGGCAAGGGCTTCCGCCGCGTCGGTGGTCGCGATGAAATCACGCCGAACGTGCGTGTGATTGCCGCGTCGTCGGAGGACCTCTCCTCGGCGGTGGCCGCCGGCCGCTTCCGCGACGATCTCTACTATCGTCTGGCCGTGATGCCGATCCAGTTGCCGCCGCTCAGGCAGCGCGTGCGCGAGGACCTGCTGGAGCTCATCGCGTCGGTGCAGGACTCGCTGCAGCCCTCGCTGCCCGGCGCACCCACCGTGCTCAGCGACGGCGCCCTGGATGCCATCCTGCGCTACTCTTGGCCTGGCAACATCCGCGAGCTGCGCAACGTCATGGAGCGCGCGATGCTCATCGCCCGCGGCCAGCCGGCGGTCGACGTGGTGCACCTGCCTCGCGAGGTGCAACAGGCCAGTGGCGCCGAGGTGGCGCATCACGAGCCGCGCTCGCTGAACGAGGTCGAGCGCGCACATATCGACCGCACGCTGCGGGCGCACGGCCACAACCGTACGCACGCCGCCAAGGAACTCGGCATCTCACGCGCGACTTTGATCAAGAAGATCCGCGAGTACGACCTGGCCGAGAAGCCGCGCTAGGAGGGACCGATGTCGGAAACCGACGTGATGGTGTGCAGGGCCTGCGGGAATGAGGAGCGGGCCAGCGAAGGCTATCCCTGCGAGAGCTGCGGGACCTTCATCTGCCAGATCTGTGCGATGCGCGGCGTCACGCTCTGCGCCACCTGCCAGGCCGCCGCCGACGCGGCCGACTCCGCCAGCGTCGAAGGCGCGTGAGCGCTTCGTCGTCGCTCGCGCGCTTCGGCCTCGCTGTCGGGCACGCGACCGATAGCGACGGGGCGACGGGTTGCACGGTCATCCGCGGCGTGGAGCATCCACTGCGCGCCGCCGTGCACGTAATGGGCCGCGCCACCGGCTCGCGCGAGTTGGCGCTGCTCGAGCCCGGACATTCCGTCGAGCGCGTGGACGCCATCCTGCTCACCGGTGGCTCGGCCTATGGGCTCGATGCCGCCGCCGGCGTGATGCAATGGATGGAATCGAAGGGCCGCGGCTATCCGGTCGGTGCGGGCGTGGTGCCGATCGTCCCAGCCGCTGTGATCTTCGACCTGCTGCCGCTCGGCCGATTCGACGCACGGCCCACGGCGCAGATGGCGTTTGCCGCCTGCGACTCCGCGATCAGCGATGGGGTTGCCGAGGGCTGCGTGGGCGTCGGCACCGGCGCGACGGTCGGGAAGGGCTCCGGGCCGGTCGGCGCGATGAAGGGCGGCTTCGCCCTCAGCGTCGCCAGCGGTGGCGACTCAGCGGTAGCCGCCTTGGTCGTCGTGAACGCCCTCGGCGATGTCCGCGACGGCAGCGGGCGCATCATCGCCGGTGCGCGGGACGGCAAGGGTGCCTTCGTCGACACCGCGCGCCGCCTCGCCGAAGGCGGCGCGCGCAAAGGATTCATCAACGGCACCGCGACCACGCTGGTCGTGCTGGCCTGCGACGCGGCGTTTTCGCGGCTTGAGCTGCAGTCACTTGCCCGCAGTGCCACGGCGGCGCTCCAGCGGCGCATCACGCCCGTTGGCACGCAGTCCGACGGTGACATCATCTTCGCGCTGGCGCCGATGGACGGACCCAAGGGGTCGCTGCCACAGGCCGAGCAGTTGGCCATCACGGCATTGGAGCAGGCAGTGGAACGCGCGGTGCGGCTGGCGGTCGGCCGCGACGGCGTGCCCGGTCTCGCGGACCGCGCCTAGAGCGCGACGTTGCCGAGCGAGCTGCGACTGCCGCCCGCCAACAACGCCTAGCTGACCAGCCCGCCGGCCGGCGGCATCACCGGGCTGCCAGAGCGCACGTGCAGGACCAACTCCGCGCAGAGGTCGCCGTCCAGCGCGATGCGCATTACGTGGGTGCCCTGCGACTGGATCGGAAGGTCGATGGCGGCAATCACCGGCACGTCCAACTCCTCGGCGCCCGGCGGCGGTGCGCCCACCTCCAGCTCGCCCTGCGAGGACCACATCTCGTCACCCTCGGGGCCGAGCCAGACGAAGGCCAGCGTGTGGCGACCGACGTCGTCCGGCAGGGCCTTCAGGCGGACGACCATCGTGGCCCGCGGGTGGACGGCCGGCAACTGCTGCACCTGCAGGGCGTCGAAGACCCCGAGGATGTTCAGCTTGCCTTCCTGCGAGATGTTGGCCGCGTCGGCGAAAAGCGCGAAGGAGACGTGCATCGCCGGAAGCTACTCGGGCCACCCGCAGCGCGCACCGCCGCGGGCCCCGATGCTCGTCGCACGAGAGCCAGGCCGCGGCCCCGGGCGGTCTTGGTCGTCGCGCTAGATTGCAGAGGCCATGACCGCCCCCACGCGCAGCGTACGCGCCACCGAATACAGCCTCGTCGGGATGGCCGTCATCTGGGGCGTCAACTTCTCGGTGATGAAGTACGGCACGCAGCAGATGGCGCCGATCGCCTACAACGCGCTGCGGATGCTGCTCGGCTGCCTGATCCTGCTGTCGATTGCCTACGCGACGCATAGTCGCCGGCCCGCCCGTGCAGACAAGTATCGCCTGATGGCACTGGGCATCCTCGGGCACTGCTTCTACCAACTGCTTTTTGTGCAGGGCCTCGCACTGACGCGTGCTGGCACGGCGTCGCTGGTGGTGGCGGCGAGTCCGGCAGTGGTCGCATTGGTCGCGCGCTTCACGGGCCACGAGAAGCTGCCGCTCAAGGCGGTGGCAGGCATCGCGCTGTCCATTGCCGGCGTGATGCTCGTGCTCGGCGGCTCCATCAGCGCCGACGGCGCCGCGCACCTGCTCGGCGACCTGATGATCCTTGGCGCGGTCGTCGTGTGGGCGTTCTACACGACCTGGCTCGTGCCGCTCACGCAGCGCGTCTCGCCCGTGCACGTGGCGGCGTGGACGCTGGTCGGCGGCGTGATCCCGTTGATTGCCCTCGCCGTGCCGAGCCTGCTGCGCACCGACTGGACGAGCATCACGCCCGTCACGTGGTCGGCGGTGGCCTATTCCGGCGTGCTCGCGATGGTCATCGCCTACCTGCTGTGGTATCGCGGCGTGCGCGAGATCGGGCCCACGCGCACGGCGATGTTTGCCAACCTGCAGCCGATCGTCGCGGTGATGGTGGCGTGGGCCGCGTTGGGAGAGGTGCCCACCGGCTTCCAAGGCGCTGGCGCAGCGGCAGTGATCGGCGGACTCTACCTCGCGCGCCGATGAAGGTCGTCCTCTTCGACATCGACGGCACGCTGTTGCTCTCCGACGGTGCCGGCCGCACGGCGATGGAAGCGGCGCTTGAGCGGGTCTTCGGACACCGAGGGCCCAGCGGCTATCGCTACGGCGGCAAGACGGACAAGCTGATCGTGCGCGAGACGATGCGGCTGGAGGGCTTTGACGATGCCGCCATCGACGCGCGGATGGAGGAGGTGCTCGCACGGTACCTGCAAGGCCTGCGTGGCCATCTCGAGTCCGGGACGCACAGCGCCCACGCACTGCCGGGCGTGCCCGAGCTGCTGTCGGCCATCGAGGCCCGCGACGATCTCGTGCTCGGCCTGCTGACGGGAAACATCGCAGAGGGTGCCGGCGTGAAGCTGCGCGCGGTCGGCGTCGAACCGGCACGATTCCGCGTCGCCGCATATGGTTCGGACCATGAGGACCGTCCGATGCTGCCACCCATCGCGCAGCGCCGCGCCAGCGACCTGCTCGGCTACGACGTGCCTGGGGAACGCTTCGTGATCATCGGTGACACGCCGCACGATATGACCTGTGGGCAGGGCATTGGTGCCCGCGCAATTGCCGTCTCGACGGGCGGCTATGCGCGCGCCGAGCTCGTCGCGCACGGCGCGGTCGCAGACTTTGAGGACCTGCGCGACACGACCCGCGTGTTGGAGGCGATCCTCGATGCGTGAGGTCGAGCTGAAGGGCCGGCTGGAATCTGCCGAGGCCATGGTGGAGGCTCGAGGCAGGCTTGAGGCAGCCGGCGCCGAGTTGCAGTACGAGGGACGGCTCGAGGATCGCCGCTACGACACGCCGGATCGCGCGCTGGCCCTGCGCGACCACGTGCTGCGCCTGCGTGTGTATCGAAGCGAGGACGCGCTGCGCACGTCGCTCGACTTCAAGGGCCCCACTGGATACGCCGACGGCTTCAAGGTGCGCGAGGAGCACAGCGTGTCGGCCGAGGACCCCTCGGCGCTGGCGCAGATTCTCGAGGCGCTGGGCTACATCATCACGCGCGAGATCGACCGGGAGATTGCACAGTACACGCTGCACGGCGCCACCGTCCGCTTCGAGCGCTACCCGCGGATGGATGTGCTCGTGGAGGTCGAGGGCGAGCCCAAGGCCATCGAGCGCGCCATCGCCGCTCTGGGGATGCCGCGCGCGGGCTTTACGACCGGGCGCTTGCCTGACTTCGTGCTGGCCTATGAGTCGCGGACCGGACAGCGCGCGGCGATCTGCGACCGCGAACTCGACGGCGATTACCGATATTCAAGCCGTGACGCCTGAGTATCCGCTTCCCGAGTTCACGCGCTCCCTCCGCGCGCTGGCTACGCCCTCGGCGCCCGGCTCGGATCACGACGTGGTGTTCCTTCCGCTCATCGAGGCGCGGCGGGCGGCGCAGCGCGCGACTTCCCTTGAGCAGCAGCTGGCCGCGTTCGATGCCGCGCGACTGGAGCGCAACTGGCGCGGGGCCATCGCGACGCTTGCCGAGCGTCGGCACCCGAAGTCGCTGCCGGACCGGCGCGCGATCGGGGCCGAGTTGGAGATGCTGGCGGCGCCAGTCTGGGATGCGCTTGCTGCGGCGCGCAGTGGGGCCGAGGCGGTGCGCGCAGCGCGCGTTGACGAGCGACGCGCGGCTTGGGAGCGTTGGATCGCGGCGCTGCACGGCGTGTTCCGCGCCGCGGACGAGTGGTGGGAGCAGTCCTTGGCTGCCCTAGCGGATTCCCAGGGGCGTCGAGGTGCGCTGTGGCGACGGGTGCTGCGGAGGGGCCAGTGATCGTCGGCGTGGGATTTGACCTGGTCGCCATCGCGCGCGTGGAGCTGATGCTCAAGCGCAAGGAACAGCGCGCCCTTGACCGCCTGTTCACGGCACACGAGCAGGAATACGCCCTGGCCCGCGCCAAGCCGGCAATGCATCTCGCCGCGCGGCTCGCCGCCAAGGAGGCGTCGTTCAAGGCGCTCACCGGCTCCGACGAGGCCAAGTTGATTGGTTGGCGCGAGGCCGAGGTGCAGCGCGGCAGCGAGGGACCGCCGGTGTTGCAGTTCACCGGTCGTGCGGCGGCGCGGGCCATCGAGCTCGGCGTGACGCGCATCCACCTGACGCTGAGCCACACCGAAGAGGTGGCCGGCGCGGTGGTCATTCTCGAGGCGCCCTAAAGCCCCTGTTTTTTATTCGGGATTGCGCTAGGTTGAATCAGGATGTCATTGAGAACGATTCTCATCTACGCTTTCGGCGCGTTTGCGCTCCTCGCGCGGCCCTCCGTGGCCGCGGCGCAGGAGTCGCCCGCGCGCAGACTCGGCAACATCGTGGGCGTCGCCGCCGACGAGTATTCGAAGGGCGTTGATAGTGCCGGCCGCATCGTGCTGCAGGTGGAGTACGACGAGGCAGTCGCGTTCCTCGACGATGCGAAGTCGGTTGCCGCGCGCGTGTCCGACGAGCGTGCACCCAAGCTCGTCGCGCTGATCGAGCGCATGCAGGCGCAGGTCACCGCGCGCGTGGCGCCGGCAGACCTGCTCGCCACGCAAGTCGAGCTGGTGACACTGCTCGGCCCCGACGCCTCGCTCGATTTCCCGACGAAGGCCGTGGATCTGGCCGAGGGCCGCGCGATCTACGCGCAGCGCTGCGCCTCCTGCCACGGCGACGCCGGCGGCGGTGACGGGCCGGCTGCCCGCCGCCTGAACCCCGCGCCACCGGCGCTGGGTGACCGTGAACTGATGTTCGATGTCTCTCCGGCCACGATGTATCGCGTGGTGTCGGTCGGCATCCGCGGCACGTCGATGGCGGGCGCCGGCGACCTGACGCCGGCGCAGCGTTGGGCTGTCGTGACCTACGTGAACACGCTGCGCGCAAGCGCTGAGGAAGTCCGCCGCGGGGCCGCCGTGCTCGCCGAGCGATGCGTGACCTGCGGTGATGGTGCGGTGCCCGCCGGCCACACCTTTGGCTGGCTCGCGGAACGGCACGACCAGCAGCTGCTGACCGCGCTGGCGGCCGGCGAGGTCGAGCTTGGTCTCGACGCGCACCATCCGATCGATGGCGATGAGGCGCGCGCCGTGGTAGCGGCGCTGCGCGCGAATCCCCGCGTGGTCGAACTGCCCACGCGCACACCCCGCGTCGTTGCCGCCGAAGTGCTTGCGATCCTCGATCGCGCAATCTCGACTGCGAACGAGGGCAACGCGTCGGCGGCTGGCGACCTGGCCTTCGACGCCTACGTGGCTTTCGAGCCACTCGAGGCCAAGGTGCGCACGCAGGACCCCGGCCTTGTCGCGATGCTCGAGCGCCACTTCGCCGACTTCAAGGGCGCGGTCGTGCGCGGCGACGTCGTCGGCGCCGGCACGGCGCGTGCGCGCATCTCCGGTGGATTGCCGCAGATCGTGGAGCGCGCCGAGCGCGCGCCGAGCGGCTGGGGCGCGTTCCTCGAGTCGCTGCTGATCATCCTGCGCGAGGGCTTCGAGGCAATCCTCATCGTCGGCGCGATCATCGCCTTCCTCGTGCGCACGGACAACCGCTCGCGCGTGCGCGAGGTCTGGGCGGGTGTGGGTGTCGGCGTCCTGGCCAGCGCCGTGCTGGCCGTGGTCCTTCGCACGGCGCTGGCCAATGCTCCGGCCAGCCGCGAGGTGATCGAAGGAGCGACGATGCTCGTTGCGGTGGCCGTGCTGTTCTCGGTCTCGTATTGGCTGCTGACCAAGGTTGAAGTGGCGGCGTGGCAGCGCTTCATCCGCGAGAAAGTCGGTACGGCGCTCTCGGCTGGCGGCGCCACGGCACTGGCATCGGCCGCATTCCTCGCGGTATTCCGCGAGGGCGCGGAGACCGCGCTGTTCTACCAGGCGCTGCTCTCGCGGGGCCCGCAGGTGATCCCGCCGATGCTGGGCGGCCTCGCACTTGGCTCGCTGCTGCTCGTCGCGCTGTGGGTCGGGATCCAGCGTTTTGGGCTCCGCATTCCGCTCCGCGCCTTCTTCGGCACTACCAGCGCCTTGCTCTACACGCTGGCGTTCATCTTCATGGGCAAGGGCCTGCGCGAGCTGCAGGAAGGCAACCTGCTCGGCATCACGCCCATCGAAGGCGGGCCCTATCTGGGGGCGCTTGGCATCTTCCCAAGCGTGGAGACGCTCGTCGGCCAGGGCTTGATGCTGCTGCTTGCGATCGTCGCCTTGGTGCTGACCCTGCGCTCGCGCCCTGCGACCACGGCTGCCGCGGCCCCGCAGGCCAGCACCGACTCGCCGGCGCCACGCGCGGCGGAGGCTGAGGCCGGGCTTTAGCTTTCGGGTATGGAAGCCCTGTTCGCGTCCCCGTGGGGGGCGCTGTTCATCTACCTCGCGCGCATCGTGGACGTCTCCTGCGACACGATGCGCGTTCTGTTCACCGTGCGGGGCAAGCGCAGCATCGCCGCGCTATTGGGCTTCATTCAGGCCCTCGTGTGGATCTTCGCCGTCGGCGCGGCCATCCGACATCTCGATAGCTGGGTGCACGTCGTCGCCTATGCGGCCGGCTACGCCACCGGCACGATGACGGGCATCACCATCGAGCGCTTCATCGCCTACGGCGTGGCGCAGGTGCGCATCATCACGCGCGGACACGGGGATGCGATTGCCACGGCCCTGCGCGACCTGGGCTTCGGCGTCACCGTGATTCGCGGCGAGGGCCGCTCGGGTGCCGTGGACGTCCTGCACACCTTGGTGCAGCGGTCGCAGGTGCAGGTTGTGATGCGCGTGGTGGACGACCACGACCGGGTGGCGATGGTGACCGTGGAAGAGCCGAGGGCCGTGCGCGGCGGCTTCGTGGACACGCGCGAGTGGCGCGTCCCGCTGCCTTGGGAGCGGACGCGGCAGCGTGTCTAGCGGCAAACCGGTCGCAAGCGAAACCATTTTCCGGTAAGTGCTGTCGTAGGGGTTGTCCCTTCGCCCCTCACACGATGCGCCTGCGGCCCCACCGGACCGTTCTCGTCGCCGCTATGCTCGCGGCCACCGCTACCGCAGCTTCCGCCCAGGAAGATGCCAGCCCCAGCACGGCAGCCCGTACGCGAGCCGCGATCTCGGTTGCCGGCGCCCGCAGCGCTCAGGCGGCGCGGACGCAGACTCCGCCGACCATCGACGGCCGCCCCGACGACGCCGGTTGGCGCGACGCGCCGGTGATCGACCAGTTCCTCGAGTACGAACCGCAGATGGGGGCGGAACCGCGTTTCCGCACGGAGATCCGCGTCCTCTACGACGACCACTACCTGTACGTGATGGGCCGGATGTTCGATCCGGCGCCCGACTCCATCATCTCGCTACTCAGTCGGCGTGACGTGCGCACGGAATCCGAGCAGCTCAAGCTGGTCATCGATTCCTACCACGACCGCCGCACGGCCTACCAGTTCATCCTGAACCCGGCGGGCACCAAGCGCGACTTCTACGTCTACAACGACAACACCGAGGACGCGACCTGGGATGCCGTCTGGGATGGTGCCGCGCGCGTGGATTCTCTCGGCTGGGTGGCGGAGTTCCGGATTCCGTTCAGCCAGATGCGCTTCGCCGAGCGCGACGAGCACACGTTCGGACTGCTGGTGGTGCGTGACGTCGCCCGCACCCGGCAACGCATCTCCTGGCCGTTGTTCGACCGAAACAAGCAGGGCTACGTCTCGCAGGCGGGCGACATCTCGGGCATCGCGGGGCTGTCACAGCCCCGCCGGCTCGAGGTGCTGCCGTATCTCGTCACGAAGAACGTCACGCTGCCGCAGGCGGGTGGCGGCTGGTCGCACCCGCAGGAGCAGACCATCGGCGCGGACGTGAAATGGGGGCTGACCTCGAACCTCACGATGGACGCCACGCTGAATCCGGACTTCGGGCAGGTGGAAGCGGACCCCGCCGTGCTCAACCTCTCGGCCTTCGAACAGTTCTTTGAGGAGCGACGTCCGTTCTTCCTCGAGGGTGCGGGCATCTTCAACTTCCGCACCTCCTGCGGCGACATCGATACCGGCTGCCGCGGGCTGTTCTACTCCCGCCGCATCGGTCGCGCGCCGCAGCTTGGCGGCGTCTACAGCGCGGCCGGCAACGCCACCTCCTCGCGCGTGCTCGGGGCGGCAAAGCTGTCGGGGCGGCTGTCCAACGGGCTGAACATCGGTGTGCTCAACGCGGTGACCGCCGACGAGCACGGGAGCCTCGGCCGCACCATCGAGCCGCAGACGAACTACGCCGTCGTGCGGCTACTGCAGGACCTCAACGAGGGCCGCAGCGGCGTGGGGGCGATGTTCACCGCGGTCAATCGCAGCCTCGACGCCGACACGAAGGACTTTCTGCGGCAGTCGGCCTACACAGGTGGGCTCGACCTGCGCCAACGGTTCTTCGAGAACAGGTACGAGCTTACGGCTTCGCTCAGCGGCAGTGTGATCGATGGCAGCGCGGACGCCATCGCCGCGACGCAGCGCGACGGCGTGCACCGCTACCAACGGCGCGACGACCGCCTGACCTACGATCCGACGCGCACGCAGCTGCTCGGCGACGCCCAGCGCCTGACGGTCTCCAAGTTCGGCGGCGGCATCACCCGCTTCCAGACCGTGCTGCAGCGCTTCTCGCCCGGTTTCGAGATCAACGACCTCGGATTTCAGACGCGCGCGGACGAGCAGATGCTGCGGAATTGGTTCTCGTTGCAGTTCAATACGCCGACGCGCGCGTTCCGCCGCTTCTTCATGAACTTCAACACGATGAGCACCTGGACCACGCAGGGGCTCCCGACGCGCCAGAGCCTGAATACCAATTGGCACATGGAGCTGCCGAACACGCATTGGCTGCACTTTGGGCTCAACGGCGACCTCCCAGGCACCTTCGACGACCGCAGCGCGCGCGGCGGCGTGGCCTTCCGTCGGGCGTCCACGTTCGAAGTCTGGGGCGGCTGGGAAGGCGACCGGCGGGTCTGGTACACCCCGGTGTTGTTCGGCGGTATGTGGCGCGGCGACGAGTGGGCCTCGCGCGGCGGCTGGCTTGATGCCGGCTTCCAGTTCCGCGCCGGCCCGCAGTTCTCGGCCTCGCTCAGTCTCAACGCCCAGCGTAGCCTCAACGACTCGCAGTGGTTCGAGAACTTCGGCGACGTCTCGACGGACACGGCGCACGTGACCTTCGCGCAGCTCGACCAGTGGACGGTCGGCATCACCTCGCGCATCAACTACACGGTGACGCCGAACCTCTCGCTTCAGGTCTATGCCCAGCCATTCGCGAGCGTCGGCGACTTCTCCGAGTGGAAGGAGCTCAGCGACACCCCGCGCGCCACGCGCTATGCGGATCGCTTCCAGCCCTACGGCGGCGGCGCGGATCCGGGTGGCGTGAACTTCAAGCAGCTGCGCACCAACACGGTACTGCGCTGGGAGTATCGCCCAGGTTCGATCCTCTTCCTGGTCTGGCAGCAGGGGCGCGACGCCTTCGCCGGAAATCCCACGGATTTCAGCTTCCGCCGCGACTTCGGCGACCTACTGGCCCTGCACCCCAACAACACCTTCCTGCTGAAGATGTCGTACTGGTTCAATCCGTAAGCGAGGCGCGCCGTCGGTGGTCCCGATGCCACCGCCGCGACACGCGACTATGCCTTGCGGATTGCGGGCCGCCCCTCTCCCGGGGTGGCCCGCATCGCCATCCAGGCCAGGCCCGCGCAGGCGAAGCCGATCGCAATCATCTGCGCGACGGTGAAGGGACCGAAGAAGCGGTCATCCTTGGCGCGGAAGAACTCCACGACGAAGCGCTCGAGGCCGGCCAGAACGCAGTAGGCTCCGAACAGCCAGCCCGTGGCGTGCTTGTGGTCGCGGAAGCGCCAGAGGATGAAGAACATCAGCAGGCCCATCGCCGTCTCGTAGAGCTGCGTGGGGTGCACGGCCATCACCTGCGTCGGTGGCAACCCGGCCAGGTCCTTCGCACCGAACTCCATCAGGTTCGCCACCGTGCTCGGCGGCGCACCGTCGGGGAAGGCCACGGCCAGCGGACCGTCCCAGGCGCGGCCGTAGTCGTCGCCCACCGCCCAGCAGCCGCTGCGGCCCACGCTGTACGCCGCCGCGAGACCCGGCGCCGAGGCGTCGGAGATCTGCGCGAAGCTGGCCTTTTTGTAGAGGATGACGCCGGCCGAGGCCACGATGCCGCCGATGAGTCCGCCCCAGAACACGAAGCCGGCGCGCGAGAAGATCGCCGTGGGGTCACCCGTGAGAATCGCGTAGTAGAGCTTCGCGCCGCCAAGCCCGCCAATCACCGCCGCGACGGTGACGTCGCCCATGATGTTCGGATCCTCGCCGCGCGCCTCAAGGTTCTCGCTGGCCACCATCTGGCCGATCACGAACGCGAGCAGCATCGCCACGCCGAAGCCGGTGAGCTGCAGCGGGCCGAAGTCGTAGGCGAAGGGGATGTGCGTGAACATTGAGGCGGGTGAGGCGGTGACTGGGCGGCTCGGCGTCGGCCGCAGCGATGTGCCGAACTGAAGCTAACGCGCAGCCGCGGGGGCAGCGACGAGCCCCGGAATCGGTTGCGATGAGTAGGCGTTGAGCGACCAGTCGTCGCGCTGGCCCAGCTCCAGGCGGAAGAGCGCCGCAGCGGCGATCATCGCGGCGTTGTCGGTTGCCAAGCGCGGCGTGGGTGCAAAGACCTCGGCGCCAAGCTCAGCAGCCGCCTCACGCATCGCGGCGACCAGCGTGCCGTTGCAGGCGACACCTCCGCCGAGCACGATGCGCTCTCGCGCCTTGGCGCGTGCCGCGCGGATGGTCTTGGTCACGAGCGTGTCCACCAGCGAGTCCTGGAATCCGCGAGCGATGTGCGCCTTCTCGGCCTCGAGGTCCGCGGCGCCCTGCACGGCCAGCAGCACCGCCGTCTTCAAGCCGCTGAATGAGACGTCGTAGTAGTCGCGATCCCCCTCGCGTTGGCCGCCGTGCAGCATCGGACGCGTGAAACGGTGGCGTTTCGGGTCGCCGTCGCGCGCGAGCGCCTCGAGATGGCGACCGCCCGGGTAGGGCAACCCGAGCAGCTTCGCCGCCTTGTCGAAGGCCTCGCCGGCGGCGTCATCGCGCGTGCGGCCGAGGAGTTCGTAGCGGCCCCAGTCGGGAACGTCGAGCAACAGCGTGTGGCCGCCGGACACAAGCAAGGCCGTGAACGGAGGCGTGGCATTCGGATGCTCAAGCGCGGTGGCAAAGAGGTGCCCCTCCATATGGTGCACTCCAACCACCGGCTTGCCCGTCGCGAAGGCGAGCGCCTTGGCATAGCTCACGCCGACCAGCAGCGCGCCGACGAGTCCCGGCGCGTGGGTTACGGCGATGGCGTCGATGTCATCGAGCGAGACATTCGCATCGCGCAGCGCCTGATGCGTGACGGGCACGATGGCCGTGAGATGCTCCCGCGACGCGATTTCCGGCACCACGCCGCCGAACACACGATGGATATCCTGCGAGAGGATGACCAGCGCCTCCAGACGTGGCTCGGCTGCCGTGCCGCTGACGACGGCGGCCGAGGTCTCGTCGCAGGAGCTCTCGATGCCGAGCACGCGCACGGTCAGCGGTCCCCGTCCGAGGCGGAAATGGACCGCAGGCGCAGAGTCACCGCGCTCGGCCGCACCTCGCGGGCGGTTGCCTGCACGCCCAGCGGGAACTCCACGTCCGCCGGCTGGAGGACGAGGCGCACACGCGTGCTCCCGTTCTCCTCCACGCGCCGCCGCACGATCGGCGGATGCGTGCTGAGCTTGAGCAGCTCGCGAGTGCGTCCGGAGACCACGACCTGCACGGAGTCCGGTGCGCCGCCCACGAGCTCCATCGCCCCGTCGACCACGGGCGCGAAACGCACGGTCATCACGACTTCACGTGGTTCCTCCCCGCGCACCAGCACCCAGAGCAAGAGGGCAAGGACGAGGGCCGCGAGCTTGGTCGGCAGCCGCTCGGTGAAGGCCGCCACAAACCGCGAGCGCGGCGCGGCGGCGGCGCTCATCGCGGCGCCGGCTCCGCGAGCAGCCGCTCCAGGAACGCGACGTTCGCCGGGCTGGACCAGTTGTCGGCACCGATCACCCGTCGCCGCAGCTTTCCGTCACGCCCGATGATGAACGTCTCCGGCACACCGGTGGTCTGGTACTCCTGTTGGATGCGACCCGGCGCGTCGTGGAGGATCTCGAAGCTGAGCTTGTACTCCTCGGCGAAATCGTTGATGGCCCGCTCCATACCGGCCACGTCAACGCTCACGGCAACGATGCGCAGGCCCTTGGGACCGAGCTGCTCCTCCAACTCCTGCATCGACGGCATCTCGACGCGGCAGGGGCCGCACCAGGTGGCCCAGATGTTGAGCAGGACGACCTCGCCCTCGTAGTCGTCGATGCCCTTCGCCTCAGCGCCAGCGGCCATTGGCACGGCGCTGAAGTCCGGTGCGTCATCGCCGATACGCAGTGGGAAGAGTTCGGCGCCCAACTGCGAGCTGGCGACGAATAGGCCAATGCCGAGCACCAACACCACGGCGCCCACCACGCCCCACTGCCCGCGCAGCGTCACGCCTGTTCCGCGCAGAGCGCGCGCAGGGCGCGGATCTCGGCGGCCGGGTCCTTGGCGGAGAAGACCGCGTTGCCCGCCACGAAGGTTTCGGCGCCCGCGCGCCAGCAGGCGGTGATGGTCTCGCGCGCGATGCCGCCGTCGATCTCCAGCACGGCCTTGGAACGCGTGGCGTCCAGCAGCTGCCGCGCCCGCGCGACCTTGTCCACCGAGCCGGGGATGAACTTCTGCCCACCGAAGCCGGGGTTCACGCTCATGATGAGCAAGAGATCCAAATCCGCGGCGCACTCGCGCAGCATGTCCAGCGAAGTGCTCGGATTCAGCGTCGCGCCCGCCTTGGCGCCCAGCTCCTTGATGCGCATCAGCTGGCGGTGCAGGTGCGGCGCAGTCTCGACGTGGATCGTGATGGTCTCGGCACCGGCCTTGATGAAGCTCTCGAAGTACTTCTCCGGCTCCACCACCATCAGGTGGCAGTCGAGCGGAAGCTTCGTGAGCTTGCGGCAGGTCTCGATGACCTTGGCGCCGAAGGTCAGGTTCGGCACGAAGACGCCGTCCATCACGTCCACGTGCAGCCAGTCGGCGCCGCCTTCCTCGAGCATCGCGAGGTCCTCGGCGAGCTTGCCGAAGTCCGCCGAGAGCAGCGAGGGTGCGATGCGAACACTGCGGGCGGGCATCAGGCCTGGCCCCGGCGGAGACGCGCGGCGAAGGATCCATCGGCGCCGTGGCGTTGCGGCAGTACGCGCAGGCGACCGGCGTCGAGCACGGTCTCCGGCACGGTGCCAGCCGGCGGCGGTTCCAGCGTCCAGCCCGGATGATCGGCGAGGAAGGACTCGACCTGTGCGTCGTTCTCCTCCGGCTCCAGCGAGCAGGTGGAAAAGATGAGCAGGCCGCCGGGCTTCACGCACTTGGCCGCGCCGCGCAGCACGGCGCGCTGCGTGGCGCCCATCACCGCGAGGTCACTGGTCTTGAGGCGCCAGCGCGCGTCCGGATGCCGACGGAAGGTGCCGGTGCCGGTGCAGGGCGCATCCACGAGCACGGCGTCGAACTCGCCGAGCGTACCGTCGCGCGCGTCGGCGACGACGGGGTCCACGTTCTCGAGCTCCAGCCGGTTGATCGTTTCGATGATCCGCGTGATGCGGCTCTCGTTGGCGTCCGCGGCAGTGACGTGGGCAGCGCGGCGCGAGAGCTCGACCGACTTGCCGCCCGGCGCGGCGCAAACATCGGCGACGCGTGCGCCTTCGGGCACAGCGGCGTAACGCGTCACCAGCGTGGCCGCCGGGTCCTGCACGAAGCAGCGCCCCTGCTGGAACGCGCCCAGCGCAGTGAGCACGGTGCCCGGCGCCAGCGTCAGTGAGTCATCAACCAAGGGGGCATCGCTGACGGCGACGCCGGAGTTCTCGAGCATGGCCTCGAGCTGCTCGCGCACGACGCCCCAGGGCCGCACGATCAGCGGCGCCTCGCGGTTGTTTGCCTCGAGCAGCGCGCGCGTCTCATCGGCGCCCCAGCGGGCCACCCAGCGCGCCACCAACCAACGCGGATGCGAGTACTCGATGGCCAAGGCCTCCACCGGATCCGACGGCAGCACGGTGCCGAGATCCTCGCGCTCGCGGTCCAGTCGCCGCAGCACGGCGTTGGCCAACTTGCTTGCGCCGATTCCGTGCCGCTGCTTGGCCAGCTCCACTGTCTGCGCGATGGCGGCGTAAGCGGGCACGCTGTTCATCTCGAAGAGCTGGTAGGTGCCGAGCCGCAGCAGGTCGGCCAGGTCCGCATCGAGGCGCGCAATCCCACCGCGCACGCGCGTCGAGAGCAGATGGTCAATCCAGCCGCGCTTGCGCAGCATCCCCCACACCAGTTCCTGCGTCCAGCGGCGGTCGCGGGCATCGAGCTCCGCGGCGCGGCGGTCGAAGGCGGCATCAAGCAGCATCCCACCACGGAGATCCGTGAGGGTCTCGGCGGCGGCGATGCGGGCGTCGGTCACGAGGGAGAGGGTACTGGGCATACCCTCGAAAGATAGTCGGTTTGGGGGCGGCTCCCTACTCTGGCAGCGCCCACTCGTCTCCCACGGACACGCCGCGGCCCTGAGCCCAGTCGAGCGCCGCCAGCCGACGTCGTCCGGCGGGGTGCACGGTCTCCACGGCCACCGCCCCGGTGCCGCAGGCGACCACCATCCCCATCTCGCCGACTTCGAGCACTTCTCCCGGCCCGCCGCGGCGATCGCTCAGCACGCGCACGCCGAAGAGCCGCGTCTCGACGCCGTTCACCGAGCTCCAGGCGCCAGGCCGCGGGTCGAAGGCACGGATTGCCCGCGCCACCTCGACGGCGGGCCGCCGGAAGTCGAGGCGCGCCATCGCGCGGTCGATCTTGGGCGCGAACGTCACCAGCGCCGCGTCCTGCTCGCGCTCCTCGATTGCCCCAAGCTCCGACAACGCGAGGAACTCGATGATGGTCTCGGCGCCGAGCTCCGAGAGCGCGAGCGTGAGCTCGCCGCCCGTCATTTGCTTGGGGATTGGAATTCGCGATTCGTGCAGCACTGGTCCCGCGTCCAGCTGCAGCACCATGCGCTGGATGCTCACGCCGGTTTCGACATCGCCCGCGAGTATGGCCGCCTGGATCGGAGCGGCGCCTCGCCAGCGCGGCAGCAGCGAGGCGTGGATGTTCACCGTGCCGCGCGCGGGCACGTCAATCACATCCTGGCGCAGGATGTGGCCGTAGGCGACGACGACGCTGAGGTCGGGCTCGAAGGCCTTGATCTGCGCAATGAACTCGTCGCCGCGCGGCCGCTCCGGCTGCAGCACCGGGATGCCCTCGGCAAGCGCAATCTCCTTCACTGGCGGCGGCACCAGCGTGGAGCGCGAGCGGCCCTGCGGACGGTCGGGTTGGGTCACCACGGCCACGACGTCGTGGCCCTCGCCAATCAGCGCGCGCAGCGGCGGCGCGGCGAAGTCAGGGGTGCCCCAGAAGAGGATCCGCATACACGAAAACTGTAGTGGCGGGCTCCAGGCCGCACGGGCCGCGGCGACACCGGCGGGTGCGCGGCCGCAGCGCGGCCGGCGTCAGAGGTCCGTGGCGGGAGTTGCAGCGGCGCCGGAGTCGCCGGTCGCGTCGGCGGTGGTCGCCGGCTTCGACTCCCGGTCTCCCGGCTTCAGGATGCGCAGGAGGTTCGGGTACTTCTCCTTCTCGTCATCCCAGGTCCCCAGGGCGCGCCGACGATTCAGGAAGCTCAGGTGGTCGATGAACAGCTTGCCGTCGAGGTGGTCCAGTTCGTGCTGTAGGCACACGGCGAGCAACTCCGTTCCCTCGACCTCGAAGGGCTGTCCATCAAGCCCCAGCGCGCGGACCTTCACGTAAGCCGAGCGCTCTACCCAGCCGAAGACCTCTGGGATGGAGAGACAGCCCTCTTCCCATTTGATCTTGCCGTCGCGCGCGATGATCTCGGGATTGAACAGCGCCACCGATACATCACCGACCTCGACCACGCAGAGCCGCTCGTTGCGCCCCACCTGCGGCGCGGCGAGCCCCACGCCGTCGGCGGCGCGCATCGTGTCGAACATGTCGGCAGCGAGCTGGCGCAACTCGTCCGTCACCTCCGTCACCGGCGTGGTGACCTGACGGAGGATCGGCGCGCCGAGGACGGTGATCGGGAGGACCGCCATACTGATTAGCTGGCGGCCTCGCTGCCGCCCACCGAAGCAATGCGCCCGCGCGTCACGACAAGTCGCGACTCGCCCGACTTGATGGTGATGTGGTCACCGAGCCCGGACTGTGGCGCGCCGTCCTTGAGGCCTTCCTTGATGTGGATGACCTCGCCGACGATGCCGCCGGCGGTGACGACCTGGTCGCCCTTCTTGATGGCGAGGATTGAGGCCTCGTGAGCCTTCCGCTGCTTCTGCTGCGGACGGATCATCAGGAAGTAGAAGATCGCGAAGATCGCGCCGATCTGAAACAGGAACGGGGCGAGCGAGGAGCCGCCGCCAGCGGGGGCAGCCTGCGCGAAGATGAGATGCAGTGCGGACATTCTGGTCTTGGTTCGAGGTTCGCTGAAAGCTAATCAGGCCAGCAGCATCGCATCGCCGTACGAGTAGAAGCGGTAGCCCTCGCGCACGGCGGTCTCGTAGGCCTGCATGGTGAGCTCGTAGCCGGCGGTGGCCGCCACCAGCATCAGCAGGGTGGAGCGGGGCAGATGAAAGTTCGTGACGAGCAGGTTGGCGGATTGCACTGCGGCCGGGGGCCGGATGAAGATGCGGGTCTCGCCGCTGCCGGCCGCGTACGACCCGTCTGGGCGCCAGACGCTCTCCAGCGTGCGTAGCGACGTGGTGCCCACTGCGCAGACGCGATTGCCTGCACGTCGCGTTTCCTCGAGCAGGCGCGCCGTCTCCACCGGGACGTCGTACCACTCCTCGTGCATCTGGTGCTCGGCGGGGTTCTCGACCTCGACGGGCTTGAACGTGCCGGCCCCGACGTGCAACAGCACCTCCGCGCGGCGCACACCCTTTGTGTCGAGCGCAGCCAACAGCTCGGGCGTGAAGTGCAGCCCGGCGGTTGGTGCGGCGACCGAGCCTTCCTGTCGCGCGTAGACCGTTTGGTAGCGTTCCACGTCCGCTGGGCGATCTGCGCGCTCGATGTACGGCGGCAGCGGCACGTGACCGTGCTCGGCGACCGCGCGGCGCTCGGCGCTGCGGTCTCCGGCGGCGGCGCCCTCGACGTGCAGCTGGACAAGACGCGTCCCGCGATCGGTCGGCGCTAGGATCTCGGCGCGGAAACCAGGTGCAAACGTGACGATGCGGCCCGGCTTGAGCTTCGCGCCCGGCTGCACCATGGCTTCCCAACAGCCGTCGCCAGCCTCCCGCAGCAGCAACACCTCGGCCGGCGCGCCTGAGTCGCGCTTGCCGAGCAGTCGCGCACGAAACACGCGCGTGGTGTTGAGCACCAGCGCATCGCCGGCGCGGAGGAACTGCGGCAGGTCGCGAAAGCGGTGATGCGAGATCCGGCCGCTCGCGCGGTCCACGACCATCAGGCGGCTCTCGTCGCGACGGTCCAGCGGCGACTGCGCAATCTGCTCGGGCGGAAGCTCGAAGTCGTAGTCGGAGGTGCGAAGGCCGCGCGTCATCGGCGAATCGTGGGACGGGGTGCGGGGCGGCGGCCGGCGTCGAGGCGACACCGCTGCGCGCGGCGCGCCATCAGTCCCTAGAAGAGATCCGACTGCGCATCCGCCGGCCGATTCGGCGGCGGAAAGCCGAGATGGCGATACGCCTGCGCCGTGGCCTGTCGCCCGCGCGGCGTGCGCTGCAGGAAGCCGTGCTGCACGAGGAAGGGCTCGTAGACCTCCTCGAGCGTGTCCGCATCCTCGCCGACCGCCGCGGCGATCGTCCCAACGCCCACCGGCCCGCCGTCGAACTTCTCGATAATGGCGCGCAGCAGGCGCGTGTCCATTTCGTCGAGCCCGAACTCGTCCACGTCGAGCATCGCCAGCGCCTCACGGGCGACGTCGCGCGAAATGTGCCCGTCGGCCTTCACCTGGGCGTAGTCGCGCACCCGGCGCAGCAGGCGATTCGCGACGCGGGGCGTCCCACGCGCGCGGCGTGCCAGCTCCTGCGCGCCGGCGGCGTCGAGGCCCGAGCCGAGCACCGCTGCCGTGCGGTGCACGATCTCCTCGACCTCCTCGGCGGGATAGTAGTTCAGCCGCAGTTCGATGCCGAAGCGCGCACGCAGCGGCGCGGTGAGCATGCCCAGCCGTGTCGTCGCGCCGATCAAGGTGAAGCGCTCGATCGGCATTGTGATCGTCTGCGCCTTCGGGCCCTCGCTGAGCCGGATGTCGATCTTCCAGTCCTCCATCGCCGGATACAGGAACTCGTCGATCACCGGCCGCAGGCGATGGATCTCATCAATGAAGAGGATGTCGCCGGCGCGCAGGTTGGTGAGCGTACCGACGAGGTCGCCGGGCTTCTCGAGCGCAGGTCCACTCGTGGCGTAGATGTTCACACCCATCTCGCGGGCAATCAGCTCGGCCAGCGTGGTCTTGCCGAGCCCCGGTGGCCCGAAGAGCAGCGTGTGGTCCAGCGGCTCGCGCCGTGCCAGGGCGGCGTCCACATAGATGCGCAGTGCATCCTTCACCTTGGACTGGCCGATGAACTCGGCCAGGCGCTGTGGGCGCAGCGAGAGTTCGACGACCGATTCGTCGGCCAGCGATTCCGGTGTGGTGATCTCGGCGCGGCTCATCGTCGGGAATCTACTTGGCGAGCGCCGCCAGCGACCGGCGGATCAGGTCCGCCGTGGTCTCGCCCTTCGGCGCGCCATCCAGTGAGGCGCGCACCGCACGCTCGGCGTCGGCGGGCTGGTAGCCCAGGGCCAGAAGCGCGCGCACAGCGTCGGCCGACGGGCCGCCGCTGGCAATCGGCGCGCCGGGCGCCGCTCCGTTCGCTGCGGCGTCGAGCTTGTCGCGCAGCTCGAGTACCAGACGCTCAGCGAGCTTCTTGCCCACGCGGGGAACTCGCGTCAGCGTGGCGAGGTCGCCCTCGCGCACCGCGCGCACGAGTCGCGCGCCGGTGAGCGTGGAGAGCAGGTTCATCGCGAGCGCGGGGCCGACGCCTGTGGTGCCCATCAGGCGCTGGAACAGTTTGCGCTCCTCTGCCGTGGCGAAGCCGTAGAGTGTGGTGGCATCCTCGCGCACGACCATCGCCGTGTGCAGCGAGAGTTCGCCGCCCACGCGGGGCAGGGATTCGAGCACGCCCAGCGGCACCAGGACTTCGTAGGTGACGCCGCCGCCGGTGGTGAGTTCGATGCGATCGATGCCGTGGCCGGCAAGCGTGCCGGCGAGCCGCGAGATCATCGGCGGTCTCCGCGAGACTGCGTACGGCGATGACAGCGTGCGTCCGTGCTGGCAGCGATCATCTCGCGCTCCTGTCCCGGCGTGCGCCGGCAATCGCTCCCTCGACGCGTAGCCGCATCGCACAGGTCAACGCTGCCGCCACGCCGTCGGCGGCGTCGGCGGGCTGCGGGGCGGTCTTCAGGCGCAGAAGCTTGGTGAGCATGAACTGGATCTGGGTCTTGGTCGCGGCGCCGGTGCCGGCAATCGCCTTCTTGATCTCTGCCGGCGGATACTCGTGAATCTCGATGCCCGCGCGCGCGCCGGCCAGCAGGATGACACCGCGAGCGTGGCCGAGCACCAAGGTCGTGCGCACGTTGCGCGCGTAGAAGACGTCCTCGACTGCCATGGCGCCTGGACGGTGCCGCTCCACCAGCTCGCCGACGCCGTCGGCAATGTCACGCAGACGCTCGGGCAGCGGGCGGTCGGCCTTGGTGCGAATCACGCCACACTCGACCAACTCCGGCGTGGTCCCCGCGCGCACCACGCCGTAGCCAGTGACCGCGGTGCCGGGGTCGATCCCGAGGATCAGCACGCCGGCCGGCGCGTCGCCGCGGTCACGACTGCGACATCTCCGAGACGTCCATGTCGAAGTTCGCGTCCACCTTCTGCACGTCGTCGAGGTCCTCGAGCGTTTCCAGCAGCTTGACGAGCTGCGCGGCCTGCTCGCCCTCCACGCGGACCGTGCTCTTCGGGATCCAGGCCAGCTCGGCCTCGCTGGCCACCAAGCCCGCCTCCTCGAGCGCCTGTTTCACCGCGTGCAGGTCCGCGGGTGCCGTGCTGATGGTGAACTGGCCGTCCTCGGCCACGAAGTCCTCGGCGCCGGCTTCCAGCGCCTGCTCCATCACCGTGTCCTCGTCGCGACCCTCGGCGGCCACGTAGATCTGGCCCTTGCGGTCGAACATGAATGCCACGGAGTTCACGGCGCCCAAGTTGCCGCCGCCGCGCGAGAGCTTCGCACGGACCTCGGCCACGGTGCGCGTCGGATTGTCGCTGAGCGCCTGGATCATCAGGGCGACGCCGCCCGGTCCGTAGGCCTCATACAGCACCTCGCTGTAGTCCACACCCTCGAGCTCGCCCGTGCCCTTTTTCACGGCACGCTCGATGTTCTCCTTGGGGCAGGACTGTGCCTTGGCGTTTTCAATGGCGGTGCGCAGGCGCGGGTTGCCCGCTGGATCGCCTCCACCAGCCTTGGCGGCGACGGTGATCTCACGCAGCAGCTTCGTGAACTTGGCGCCGCGCTTGGCGTCGGCGGCCGCCTTGTAGTGCTTGATCTGCTTCCACTTGCTATGGCCAGCCATATCGGACGTACGCTGAGGGGAATCCGGCGCGGTGCCGAAGAGGGGCCGCGCAACCTGCAGGGAATCTAAAACCAGCGGGGGGCGGTCGCCGCGTGGCAACCGCCCCCCGCCTCAGGCCGCACCTATCAGTTGTAGCGCGCCGTGAGCGTGAACCGCAGGCCGCTCACCTTGGTCCCCGTTCCATCCGCCACGGAGTACACGGTGCCGGTGCTGTAGCCGAGCCCTGGGAACAGCGAGATCGCACCAGCCGGCACCCGCACGCGGAACCCAAGGCTGGTGAGGTTGCCGGCACGTGCGCCGCCCACCTGCCATAGCCGCGTCTCGATGTTCGGCTGCACGAGAAAGTTCGCGACCTCGAAGCTCACCGCACCCGCCACGTTGAACACGTTCTCCTTCGGGGCATCGCCGCCGAGCTGCTGGCCCTCGAGGCGATACAGGTTCCAGGCGCTGAGGAACACGTCGGTGCCGCGCAACGGAAAGCTCCAGCCCGCCGTGGCGATGAGCCGGTCGCCCGTGCTGTAGGTCGTGGTGTCCGCGAGATCCTCGCCGAACGCGGAGTAGGTGAGGCCAAGCTGCACCTGTCCGTTGCCCGCTGGCCGGTCGGCGCTGAGACGCAGGCGGTACTCATCCGCTGGCTGGAAGCGAAACTCGTCTGACGCCACCGTGAAGGCCGCGAACTCCGCCGACTTCCGCAGGCTCGCGCCGATGCCGAGGTTCCACATGCCAGCCGGGCGCGCATAGGCCAGGCCGCCGGTGGCCGCGAAGCCGTTGCCCATCGACGAGATGGGATAGAACAGGAAGTCGTTGCCAATCTGCCCCGCCGCTTCCTGCTGATCTTCCGCGACAGAGTACTGGCCCGTCGGCAGGTTCAGGCCAAGTGTGAACAGCACCTGGTCGGAGAAGAGGCGCAGGTTGGCACGCAACTGCGTGTCGGTGAGTCCGTTGATTTCGCTGACGGTGCTGTCGCCCGCGCTGACCGTGCTGGTGGCGTAGGCCGTCGTGATGTCAACGGTGAAGCGCTCCGTGAACGGCAGCACCAGCACGATGGGAATCGCGAACTGGTCCACGCTGCGCTTTGCCGCGCCGGAGCCGAAGGTCAGCCCCGCGTAGGTCGGCTGCAGGATGACCGCGGTCTCCTCGAGTCCCTGCGCGCCCAGCGGCGCCGCGACGAACAGGGCGGCCGCCAGAGCCAGCCGGCGAGTGGCGTGTGAGGTCTGGATCACGGGCGGCGGATGATGACGGTGACGGTGCCCGTGCGGGCCACCGGTGAGTCAGTGCCGGTCGTCGTGCTGGTCGGATCACGCTGCGGTGCCGCCGGTGAGCCGCTGGGTCTGTTGGTGTTCGAGATTGGCGAGACGGTCGGCGGATTCACGTCCTGCACCGTGTTGCGCAGGGTGTTCTCGATCAGCGGCGCATCGGCGATGCCCCGTTCGGCGGCGGCGACCTGCTGGCCCTCGCTGCTGCCCGAGAGGCTGGACTCGATGTTGGCAGTCGAAATCTGCGCGCCCGCCATCGCCGCCTGCGCCGCGTTGAACCGCGCGGATGCCGCACCGAAGCCCGGGTCCAGTCCGCGCGCCTCGTCAAAGAATCGTGAGGCGTCCTCGAAGCGGCCGTCGTCGGAGGCCTGCAGGCCGCGGCTATAGGCAAGGAAGGCGTTCAGGTTGCTCGTCGCCTGCCGGTCCACCAGTTGCCGCTCGGCCGGCGTCAGGGTCACGCCGAGCTGATCGAAGATCTGGAACACCAACTGCTTCTGCATCGCGAAGATGTTGTCCAGCGAGTTCGTGACCTGCACCGGCGCCGTGAGTTGCGATGTGGAGACGTCCACGATCCGCGACGCGAGGGTGAGCTCGTTGCCGCCCTGAATCATCGAACCGTTCACCAATCGCCCGGCCTGCATGAGGCGGCCGGCGCGCACCGCAGAGCTCGAATCCACTCGGCCGGACTGGCCCAGTGCGATCTCGTCGGCGAGTGCCTGCATGCGGTCGCGCTCCACGATGGTCAGCTGCGACGAGCGTGAGAGGTCTGTGATGACGAGATCCGCGAGGCCACGCTCAAGCGGGGCCAGCTGTTCGGCATCAGGACCCTCGAACTTGAAGGGCGGCACGGCGATGGTGCGCGGGTTGCCGGGCGTTTGCGAGAGCCGGGCTTCATTGGCCACCGCCGCCTTTGCCGCGGCCTCCGCCTCGGCCGCCGACATCGCCACCAGGCGCTCACGGATCTGGTTGCGCACGCGACGCGTCCGACCGACGCGCAGGTAGCTGTCGTAGGCGTTGCGGGCGCCCGTGTAGTCCTGCAGTTGCTCGGCGCTCAGCCCGGCATACAGCGCGCTGACGCCGTCGCGTGGGTCCAGCTGTCGCGCCTGGTCCAGCACCGTGCGCGCGTCGGCATAGCGCTGAGCCTTGTAATAGGCCACGCCCAGCGCCCGCAGCGCCGCGACGTTGCGTGGGTTCGCCGCGCGGGCGGCTTCCAGCCGCGCGATCGGGTCAGACCGCTGCGCCTTAGCCGCGGGGGCGGCCAACGCGAGCAGGGACAGGACAAGCAGGACTCGTTGGATGCGCATCACATCTCCTAGCGATCGGGGTCGAGCATATCCTCGAACCGCAACCACTGCTTGTAGAAATACAGGTCCACGTAACCCGTGGTGCCGTTTCGGTTCTTGCGTACGAGCAACTCGGTGCCGCCTTCCACGCCGTAGCCGGGCGCGTACATCTCCTCGCGGTAGATGGCGAGCACGATGTCCGCGTGCTGCTTCACGGCATCGAGCGCGCCGAAATCCTCCAGTGCCGGCCGCGGATCCTGTCGACCCCGCGTCCAGTGCGGCAGGTGTGCCGTGACCAGGACTGTCACGCTGAGCGACAGTGCGGCCGACTTCAATGCCCACACCGCCGCCGCGAGTGCCTCATCCTTCGTCGCCGATGCACCAGCCAATGCCTGCAACGCATCGACCACAACCACCTGCGCGTCCAATGCGCGAAACCGCTCCACCAGACCGTCCAAGGGGTCGGCCCCAAGCGCCTCGATCCGCGGCGCCCGGTCCCGCAGCCGCAACGCGGCTGCTCCGACGCCAGCCCGGGTCAGCTCGTCCAGCTTTCCCTGCCGCAGGTCGTCAACGCGCACGCGCCCTTCAAGGGCCAACGCGCGCTCCATCACGCGCTCGGCCGTCATCTCGCCAGTCAGGAACGCAACCTTGGTGCCGGACTGCGCCATGCGTAGCGCCATCGCCAGCGCCAAGGCCGACTTGCCGCTGCCGACATCGCCGCCGAGCACCACCAGATCCCCCTGCCGAATGCCGCCGCCAAGCCAGCGGTCCACGCTCGGAAAGCCGGTGGCGACCGAATCGGTCGACGGCTCACCGTCCGAGGCGAGGTCCACCCGCCGCATGACGCGGGAAATGGGGGAGATGTCGTTACTGCGCAGGTCGGCCTCTCTTATACAGGAAGCGCAGGCAAAAACCTACGGGCCTGCGCGCGAGCGCGGCAAGCACCGCCCCTCAGCGACGAAGGGCGGCGATGGCCTGGGTCAGTTCTGAACGTGCGCCTCGGTCGAGGTGTGGCGCGGTGACCTCAGTCACCCCCTCGAGGGCATCGGCCATCACAGCGCGGTCCTCGCCGGCGCTGGCCGCAATCGCCTTCTGGAACGCCGTGCGCGTACGCGAGGGAACGGCGAGCGCCGTCAGCCAGTTGCGGGCTCCGCCCGCCCGTGTGCTCCGCACCGTTGATGGCAGGGGATGCACGCCGAGCAATCCCTGAGCCAGCCGCACGCACATCAGCGTGCCCAGCAGGGCCTCGCGTGGTCCGCCCAAGGCGGCGCGCGCAGCGGCCGCTGCCAGCGCTGGAGCAACGGGCGTCGCCCGTTCGGGCGCGTACGGGGGCGTCGGGGCGGTCACAGGCCAAACGTGCCGCAGCACCGAGCCCACGGGAAGGGGGCTATCTTCCCCTCCTGCATGCATACGCTCGACCTCGCCCACCCACGGCCCCGCTGATGCGGCTCTACCGCCGCCTCCTCGTCTTCCTCCGGCCGCACACCTGGCGCCTGGTCGGGAACGTCTCGCTCAACGTCATCGCGGCCGCCCTCGACGGCATCGCGTTCACGCTGCTCATCCCGTTCCTGAACACGCTCTTCGGCCTGCCCAGCGCCATCGCCCGCGACATGGGCTGGCTGACCACGGTGCAGGATCGGCTCATCGGCTCGTTCATGGATCCGGCGGACCCGATGGGTTCGCTGCGCGGCGTGATCTTCGTGATCATCGCGATGGTCGCGCTCAAGAACTTCTTCCTGTGGGCCGGCGGGCAGCTCGGCGCCTCGCTGCAGGAGTACATCACGCGTGACCTGCGCGCCGCCGTGTTCACGCATATGCAGCGGCTGCCGATGCGCTGGTTCTCCCGCACGAAGACGGGCCAGATCATCGCGCGCATCCTGACCGACACGGAGCAGACCAAGGCGATCCTGGCTGAGGTCGCGACGCGGACGATCCAGAACGCCGCGCAGCTCGTGGTCACGGTCTGGATCCTCTACACGATGTCGCCGCGGCTCACGCTGTACTCCATCGTCGTGGCGCCGCTGATCATCGGACTGCTGCAGCCCATCCTGCGCAAGCTGCGCAAGGGCCATCGCCGCCTGCGCGCCGAGTACGGCGAGATCACCAGCGTGCTGCAGGAAGTCGTGAGCGGGATTCGGCTGGTGAAGTCCTTCCGTGGCGAGACCTACGAAGACGGTCGCTTCCTCGGCGCCTCGGCGCGCTACTCGAAGGGGATGACCCGCATCCAGCGGCTCTCGCTGCTGAGCGGGCCACTCACCGAGGTGCTCGGCACCGTGGTCGCGGTCGCGGTGCTCTGGCTCGGCGCGCGCGAAGTGCTGCAGACCAACACGATGGACGGCGGCACGTTGATCGCCTTCATGGTCCTGGTGATGCGGCTGCTGCAGCCGCTCAAGCAGCTCTCGCAGGCGCCGACAACGGCGCAGCAGTCGCTGGCGGCAGCCGAGCGGCTGTTCGAGGTGCTTGACGAGGACACGGAGGCGCAATCGGACCGCGGCACGAAGACGGTGGACGGGCTTCGCGAGTCCATTGCCTTCGAGGCCGTCGGTTTCTCCTACGGCGATGCGCCGGTGCTGCACGAGGTGTCGTTCACGGCGAAGCGGGGCGAGATCATCGCGCTTGTGGGTGCCAGCGGATCGGGCAAGAGCACGTTGGTGGACCTGATCCCTCGGTTCATCGCACCGACGTCGGGGCGAATCCTTCTCGACGGCGTGGACACGCAGGAGATCTCGCTGCCGTCGCTGCGTGCGCTCACCGGCATCGTCAGCCAGGACACCGTGCTGTTCAACGATACGGTGCGGGCCAACATTGCCTACGGGGCGGAGCATAAGTACTCGCAGGAGAAGATCGAGGCGGCGGCGCGCGCGGCGAACGCGCACGAGTTCATTGCTGCGCTGCCGGAGGGCTATGACACTGTGCTCGGCGAGCGGGGCACGCGCCTTTCCGGCGGTCAGCGCCAGCGCCTCGCCATCGCCCGCGCGCTGCTCACTGATCCGCCGATTCTCATCCTCGACGAGGCAACGTCGGCGCTGGACACGGAGAGCGAGCGCCTGGTGCAGGAGGCCCTGGACCGATTGCTCGAGGGGCGCACCACGTTCGTCATCGCCCATCGGCTGTCGACCATCGTGCACGCCACGCAGATCCTCGTGCTGGAGGCCGGGCGGATCGTGGAGCGCGGCACGCACGCCGAGTTGCTGGCGCGTGGTGGGGCGTATGCCCGCCTGCACGCGATGCAGCAGCGACAGGGGGTCGAGGCGTGAGCGGCTACGTGCCGCCCAAGCCGACCCTCGCGATGCGGCTCGAGTACGCCGCGCTGCGCGTGGCGAGCACGTTGGTTCGGCCGTTGGGGTTCTTCGGCGCCTCGCGCGTGGGGGCGATGATCGGGGCGCTGGGCTGGCGGCCGCTGCGGATCCGCGCGGACCGGGTTGAGCGCGCCGTGCGCGCTTGCTTCCCCGAGTTCAGCGACGCACGCGTGCGCGAGGTGGCCAAGGGATCGTATGCGTCCATGGGCCGCATGGCGATGGAGATCATCTATCTGTCCAAGGCGACCGGGGAATCCGTGCTCGACAAGTTCGTGGAGCCCGAGGGCTGGGAGTTGATCGAGCGGCAGAAGGCCTCGGGGAAGGGTGTGCTCTTGGTGGCCGCGCACTTTGGCAACTGGGAGCTGAGCGGCGCCTACGTCGCGGCGCGCACGGGGCAGATCGAGGGCATCGCCATGCACATGGCGAACCCGTACAGCGACGCGTTCCTCAAGCGCACGCGTGAGCGCCTCGGGACCACCGTCACCTTCGACGAGGACGCCGTGCGCCGCATCCCCCGCGTGCTTCGCGACGGGAACATCGTGGCCTTGGTGTCCGACCAGGGCGCCAAGGGATTGGCCGCGACCTATGCCAACTTCTTTGGCCGACCGGCGCGCACGCCGCGTGGCGCGGCCGTGTTCGCGCTACGCAACGGGCCGCCGCTGCTGTTCTTCGCCGCCGTGCGCCAACCCGACGCGCGCTACAAGATCATCGTACGCGAGGTGCCGATCGCCAACACAGGTGACCGCGAGCGCGACGTGGACCAGACGGTGCAGAACTACACGGACGTGATCGAGCAGTTTGTGCGCGAGTATCCGGAGCAGTACTTCTGGCAGCATCGGCGCTGGAAGCGACAGCCGCCGGACACGCCGCCCCATCTCCGCGAACCCTGACGACCGTGCACAACGCCCCGCTTCGGTATCCGCACCCGCAGGCCCTCGATGCGCTGCGCCGCCGTGAGTTCGGCTTCGAGGCGCGCGGCGAGGCCAGGCATCTCGACCACGCCAGCATCGGGGCCATCCCACAGCGCGCGCGGGATGCCGTCAGCGCCTACAACGACAAGCGCGCCGAGATGTACCGGATGCGCGCCGAGGATTTCTTCCCGGTACTCGACCGCTCACGAGAGTTGGTCGGACGGTTGATCGGTGCGGGCGGCGATGAAATCGCACTCACGACGAACACTTCGTGGGGCGTGAACCTCGCGGCCTTCGCACTGCCGCTCGGGCCAGGCGACATCGTGCTCGGGTCGGCCGGCGAGTTTCCGGCGAATGTGTATCCATGGATGGCGGCGGCGAAGGCGCGCGGGTTCGGCTTCGAGCTCGTGCCCATGCTCGGACGCGGCGTGGACGAGGACGCGATCGTCGAACGCGTGGCGAGCGATGCGCGCGTGAAGGGCGTGGCGCTAAGCTGGGTGTCGTTCTGGAGCGGGTATCGGATCGACCTCGACCGCATCGGCACGGCGTGCCGGGCGCGCGGCGTGTGGTTCGCTGTGGATGCGATTCAAGGGCTCGGGCCATTGGCGCTGGACTTGGCGAAGACGCCGGTGGACATCCTCAGCTGCGGGGCGCAGAAGTGGCTGTGCTCACCCTGGGGTGCGGCGTTTGCGTACGTGCGCCGGGAGCTGATCGCACGGCTCGAGCCGCCGGCGGCGGGTTGGCTGTCGCAGGCGACGGCGGGCGACTTCGCGCGTTTCCTCGACTACGATCCCGCCTGGCGCGGCGACGCGCAGCGCTTCGAGGTGGGCTCGCTGCCGATCCAGGACTTCGTCGGGATGAACGCGTCGATTGAGCTACAGTTGGAGCTCGGGCCGTCGGCGATCCAGGCGCACGTGGCGGCGATCACGCGGCCGATTCTGGATTGGGCGGCGCTGCGGCCGGACGTTACCTGCTTTACGCCGAGCAACGACGCGCAGCGCGCAGGCATCGTTGCGTTGGCGACGCCTCGGCTGGACGCGGACTCCAAGCGGTTGCGCGAGGCGGGCGTGGTGCACGCGGTGCGAGAGGGGGCGATTCGGCTGGCGCCGCACTTTCACAATACGGATGCGGATATCGGCAAGGCGATTTCTGCGCTGGAGAGCTGACGTCGACGTCGGGGGCAGGGCTGCGCTGCCGCTCGGGTCTGCCCCCGGGCCTGACTAGATTCCACGGGTGACCGCCCCCGCCACTTCCGGTGCCCCGCTCGCCGCCCAGATCGCGCGACGCCGCACCTTCGCCATCATCTCGCATCCCGACGCTGGCAAGACCACGCTGACGGAGAAGCTGCTGCTCTACGGCGGCGCCATCCACCAGGCGGGTTCCGTGAAGGCGCGCAAGGCGCAGCGTCACGCGACGTCCGACTGGATGGCGCTCGAGCAGGAACGCGGCATCTCCGTGACCAGTTCGGTGCTGCAGTTCGAGTACCAGGGCTACAACGTCAACCTGCTCGACACGCCCGGCCACGCCGACTTCGGCGAGGACACCTTCCGCACCTTGGTCGCCGCGGACTCGGTCGTGATGCTGCTCGACAACCGTAAGGGCGTCGAGGAACGCACGCGGCAACTGTTCGACGTCTGCCGCCGCCGGCGGATGCCGATCTTCACCGTGGTGAACAAGTGTGACCGCGTGGGTGAGGATCCGCTCAAGCTTGTCTCCGACGTCGAGGCTGAGCTCGGCATCATCGCCGTGGCGGCGCACTGGCCCATCCATATGTCAGATGCGGTGCACGGCACGCTGTTCCGTGGCGTCTATGACCGTCGCCGCAGGCGCGCCTACCTCTTTGCCCGCGACGACAAGCACGGTGCGGACAAGGTCGCCACCACGACGCTGGAACTCTCGGGCCCCGACGACCCCGCGCTCGCCAAGGCGCTTGGCGACAGCGAGGAGGCGCGGGAGGCAGCAGCCAAGCTCGCGCACGATGTCGAGCTGCTGGACATGGCCGGCCACGAGTTCGACGCCGCGTCGATCATCAGCGGCGAGCAGACGCCCGTGTACTTTGCGTCCGCGCTCACCAACTTCGGCGTCGAGCCTTTCCTCGAGGACTTCCTGCCACTCGCGCCCTCGCCGGTCGGCCGCGAGAGCAACGCCGGCGTGATCGAGCCCTCGGTGGAGGCCTTCACCGGATTCGTGTTCAAGGTGCAGGCGAACATGGATCCGCGGCACCGCGACCGCGTCGCCTTCCTGCGCGTCTGCAGCGGGCGCTACGCGGCCGGCCTCGACGTCACGCACGTGCGCACCGGCAAGAGCTTCAAGCTCGCGCCGCCGCAGCAGTTCATGGGCCGCGAACGCGCGTTTGCCGAGGAAGCGCTGCCCGGGGATGTTGTGGGCGTGCACGACCGCGGCAGCCTACGCATCGGCGACACGCTCGCCGCACCGGGCGCACCCAAAGCCAACGGCAAGCTGCTCGAGTACGTCGGCATCCCACGCTTCGCGCCGCAGCACTTCGCGCGCATTCTCTCCAAGGATCCGTTGCGCCGGAAGGCGCTCGACAAGGGCCTGCGCGAACTCTCGGACGAAGGCGCGGCGCAGGCCTTCTTCGCCGAGTCGGTGCTGGGGCCCCAGCCCGTGATCGGCGCGGTCGGCCTGCTGCAATTCGATGTGATGGTGCATCGGCTCGAGAACGAGTACGGTGCGCCCTGCACGCTCGAGAACCTGCCGTATCGCTTCCCGCGCTGGCTCACTGGGCCCGAAAAGGAGATCCAGAAGCTTGGGGAGATGCAGGACCTCACGCTGCTCAACGACTCCAAGGGACACCCGGTACTCGTCTTCCGTGACGAATGGCGATTGCGCTGGGCGTTGGAGAAGGGCGCTGAGGTAGGGCTGACCTTCCATACCGAGGCGCCGTAGGGCGAGCAGTTCGTCGACGGAGCGCTGCCGGGTCTCCGTGGCATCCCGCCGCCGCCGCGCGGGCCATGCCGCTCCAGCTGGGGTATATTCCCGCCGTCCCAACTCCCTGGAGAGTGCAATGCGTACGTTCGTCGCTGTTGCTGCATCGCTGCTGCTCGCTGCCCCGGCCATCGCCCAAGATGCCGACCGCGTGGTCGGCGGTGGAATCCAGATTGACGGTTGGAAAGGCCGCGTGGACCGTCGCGCCGCCTCGCAGGGCCGTACCGTGAACGACTCGCGCGTACGGATGGAGAATGGCGCGTTGCGCCTCTCGATCGGTCCCGCCGGAAACCTCTGGAACCCGTCAAATCACGCGCACGGCAACTATGAAGTCAGCGGGACCTTCAAGGAACACAAGATGGCCGCCTCGCACCCGCATTCGTACGGCGTGTTCATCGGCGGTGCGAACCTCGAAGGCGACACCGAGACCCTGATGTACTGCATCGCCTACGGAAACGGTACGTACTCGGTGAAGACCTTCCACGGCGAGAACGTGCAGACGTTGGTGGATCGTGAGGCCTCGACGGCGCTGGTCAAGGCTGGTGAGAGTGGCGAGGCTACCAACACCATCGGCTGGCGCGTGCAGGGTGGCCGTGCCTCCTGCGTCATCAACGGCACGGTCGTGAAGACCTTTGAGCGCGCCCAGGTCGTCTCGGCGGACAAGCTCACGGCGCTCGACGGGGTCTATGGCATCCGCGTCAGCCACAACCTCGAGCTGACGGTCAGCAACTTCCGGATGACGGCGCGCTAGCGCCTAGCGCGCGAGGTCGAGCACCGCGACCTCGCGCGCACCCTTCCGCAGCAGCATCCAACGACCGCGCACGGCATCCGATGCCGGCGCGGTCGTTGCGTCTGCGGCGAGCCTCGTGCCGTTCACGCTGACGGCGCCCTGCTGCACCAGCTTGCGGGCCGCTGTCTTCGAGAGCGAAAAGGCCTGGGTCAGTGCGTCGACGACGTCCACGTCGCTCCCCGACGAAGCCTCGGCCTGAACAGACGGCATCTCCGCCGCCAGCATCGCGAACACTTCGTCGCTGAGCGCCTGCGCGTCGGCCTTCTTGTCGAACACGGTGCGGCTGACCGTCTCCGCCACGCGTGCCGCTTCGGCACCATGGATCAGCGTCGTCACCTCGGCGGCCAGCCGCTTCTGCGCCCCGCGCTCGTGCGGTGCCGCGGTGTGTGCTGCCTCAATTGCGGTGATCTCGGCTGCATCCAGCAAGGTGAAGGTGCGCAACAGCCGCCCGACGTCCGCATCCTCGGCGTTGATCCAAAACTGATAGAACTTGTAGACGCTGGTGAGCTTGGCATCGAGGTACACGGCGCCAGCCTCGGTCTTGCCGAACTTCTTGCCCGCAGAGTCTGTGAGCAGCGGGAACGTTAGCCCATGCGCCTCGCCACGTGACGCGCGCCGAATCAGCTCCGTACCGGCCGTGATGTTGCCCCACTGGTCGCTACCGCCGATCTGCAGCGACACGCCGTCCTTCTCGTGCAGGCGTTGGAAGTCGTAGGCCTGCAGCAGCATGTAGCTGAACTCGGTGAAGCTGATGCCCGACGCGTTCTCCATCCGGGACTTCACCGAGTCCTTCTGCTGCATCCAGTTCACGGTGAAGTGCTTGCCCACGTCACGCAGGAACGTGATCAAGCCCTCTTTGGCCAACCACTCGGCGTTGTCGCGCACGAGGAATCGCTTGGCCCCCGCCTCGCCGAGCGCGTTGGTCGCCACGCGCTGGATCTGCTGCCAGATGAGCTGAGCGTTGGCGGCGATCTCCTCGGCAGAGCGCATCGGGCGCTCCTCGCTCTTGCCACTGGGGTCGCCGATCATGGCCGTGCCGCCGCCCACGAGTGCGATGGCCGTGTGGCCCGCGCGCGCCAGATGCACGAGGCCCATCAACGACACGAGGTTGCCGACGTGCAGGCTCTCGGCCGTGGGGTCGAATCCGCAATAGCCCTTCACGGGGGCCTTGGAAAGCTGCGCCTCGCAGCCCTCGGTCGCCTGGTGCAGCAGTCCGCGCCAGCGGAGCTCCTCGTGCAGCGTCGTCATCCGCACAAAACTATGGGCCAAGGGGAGGGAAGTCACCGCCACGGCCGCTCCCGCGTCCATCAGTGGCCGCGAGGTCAGCTCACGTCGTCCCGGGTACCACTGCGCGTTGCCCAGCCCCCCACGTCCCTCTAGCTTCCCTCCGTGCACGCCTACGTACGCAAGACGCTCCGTTGGGGGCTGATCACTGCCGCCGCCCTCACGCTCGTCGGCGGCCTGACCTTTCTGGTCTGGTGGAGCTTCTTCCTGTGCTCGGACGAGACCTGCCCGAGCATCGAGCAGTTCGCCGAGTACAAGCCAGCCCAGCCCGCGCGCCTCTACGCCGCGGACGGCCGCTTCATCGGTGAGATCGGGCTCGAGCGCCGTTCCGTGGTGACGCTGGACCAGATTCCGCGCCACGTGGTGGACGCCTTCGTCATTACCGAAGACAAGCGCTACTACCGCCACCGCGGTGTGGACTACACGCGGGTGCTCGGTGCGCTCATCGCGAACATTCGCGCGATGGGCTTCGCCGAGGGTTTCTCGACGATCACGATGCAGTTGGCACGCAACGTGTTCCCCGAGCAGTTGCCCTCGCGTTCGCGCGCGGGCAGCGCGTACAACACCCTCGTGCGCAAGTTCCGCGAGGCGAAGGTTGCACGGCGGCTCGAGAAGCGCTTCACCAAGGAGCAGATCCTCGAGCTCTACCTGAACCAGATCGCACTCGGCGCCGGTGCATTCGGCGTAGAGGCTGCGTCGCAGCGCTACTTTGGGCGCCCCGTCAGCGAGATCACGGTGGCTGAGGGCGCGCTGCTCGCGGCCCTGCCGAAAGCACCGTCCCGCTACAATCCGCGTCGCTTCCCCGATCGCGCCATCCAGCGTCGCAACACGATCCTCGAGCTGATGCGCCGCGGCGACGCGCTCTCCGACGCGGACGCCTCGGTGGCCAAGGCCTACCCGCTGCGGCTGAATCGCGCCTCGCGCGGTTCGGGTGAGACCGCCCCGTATTTCGTGGAATGGGTGCGCGCCGAGCTCGAGCGCCGCTTCGGCAAGCAGGTCTACCAGAACGGCCTGCGGGTGCTCACGACGCTGGACCTCGACATGCAGGGCGCCGCCGAGCGCGCGGTGGAGCGGCAGCTGCGCGCCATCGAGGCCGGCACCTGGGGCAACTACGAGCACACGACCTACGAGGAATACCTCGCGCGCGTCGCCGCCGGCGACGTGGATGGCAGCGGCAACAACTCGCCGTACCTGCAGGCCTCGTTCGTGGCGCTGGATCCGCGCACGGGCGCGGTGCGCGCACTGGTCGGCGGCCGCGACTTCGAGGACTCCAAGTTCGACCGCGCCGTGCGTGCCACGCGGCAGCCGGGCTCGACCTTCAAGCCCATCGTCTATTCGGCGGCCATCCGCTCCGGGCGCCCGACCACGTATTTCCTCGACGACGAGCCCATCGAGGTCCCGCAGCTCGACGGCTCCCTGTGGACGCCGCAGAACTACGATCTCACGTTCGAGGGCCGCGTCTCACTGCGCCGCGCGATGATCCGTTCGCGCAACCTGCCGGCCATCCGCCTCGCGATGGAGATCGGCGAGGGCAGCATCGCCGACCTTGCGCGCAACTTCGGCATCACCACGCGTGTGCCGCCGTATCCGTCCATCGCGCTGGGCTCGGCGGATGTGTATCCGCTGGAGATGATCTCCGCGTATTCGACCTTCGCGAACCTCGGGTGGCGCACGGAACCGAACCCGATCCTGCGCGTCGAGACGCTGGACGGCCGCCGCCTGTGGGAAGCCAAGGAGGAGCGCATTCAGGTGCTCTCCCGGGAAGAAGCCTGGATCCTCACCGACATGCTGAAGGACGTCGTCCGGCGAGGCACGGGCACGGCGGTTTGGAACAGTGGCTTCCATATCCCGAGCGGCGGCAAGACGGGCACGACCAACGACTACACGGACGTGTGGTACGTCGGCTTCACGACGGATCTCGTGGCCGGCGTGTGGATCGGCTTCGACGCGCCGAAGCAGATCATGGGCAACGCGCAGGGCGGCCGCCTCGCGGCGCCCGCCTGGGTGTCGTTCATGAAGGAAGTCTACGAGCGCAAGCCGACGCCGCCCGACTGGCCGAGGCCGCCGGGCATCCTCGCGATCCCAATCGATCCTGAGACCGGCCTGCGTGCCGGCCCCGGCTGTGTGTCCGACGCCATCATCACCGAATACTTCCTGCCCGGCACCGAACCCACCGCCGAGTGCGGACGACGGGGGCTGCTGCAGAGCTTCTTCAATCCGTGAACGACCGCGTCCGCTGGCACGCACGCTGGGTGGTCCCAGTGGCGGCGCCGCCGATAGCGGACGGAACGGTCGTCACGGATGGTGATCGGATTGCCTGGGTAGGTCCGCGCGCGAGCGCGCCGGTCGGCGGACGCGACGAGCAACTCGGCGACGCCATCCTCACACCAGGCTTGGTCAACGCGCACACGCATCTCGACCTCACGATGCTGCGCGGACTGCTGGAGGACCTGTCGTTCTTCGATTGGGTCCGCACGGTCACGCGACTGACCCGCGAGGCGTTGGATGATCGCGACTTCGCGGATGCGGCGACCCTTGGCATCGCCGAAGGACTGACGGCCGGCATCACGACCTACGCCGACACCGCGCCCGGCGATGCACCCTTCAATGCGATGCTGGCGATGGGCGTGCGCGGCATCGCGTATCGCGAGGTGTTCGGGCCGGACCCGGCGCAGGCCGCGGCCTCGCTGGCCACGCTCAAGGACCACGTCGCGGCGATGCGTCCGCGCGAGACGGACCTCGTCCGCGTCGGCGTGTCGCCGCACGCGCCGTACTCGGTGAGCGACGCGCTGTTCGCCGCGGTGGCCGAGTACGCTGAGCGAGAACTGCTGCCGGTGGCTGTGCACATCGCGGAGAGCGCTGAGGAGACGGCGCTGGTCGCGGAGGGCGCCGGACAGTTCGCCGATTTCCTGCGAGGGCGCGGGATTCCTGTAGTTCCACGCGGCCCGCAGCCGGCCGAAGTTCTGCAGCGCGCCGGCCTGATGCGGGCCCACACGCTGTTGATCCATTGCGTGCGCGTGGACACCGCAATGGTGCAGGCCATCGCGGCCTCGGGATGCGGCGTGGCCCATTGCCCCGCCTCGAACGCGCGGCTCGGGCACGGTATCGCGCCGCTGCACGAGTTTCTGCGAGCGGGTGCACGCGTCGGACTCGGCAGCGACTCCGTCGCCAGCAACGATCGCTTGGACATTCTTGAGGAGGCGCGGCTCGCCAGCCACCAGCAGCGCGCGCGGCTTGGACGTCACGATGCGGTCACGGCCAGGGCCGCCGTGCGTCTTGCGACGCTGGGTGGCGCAGAGGCGCTTCGCCTGGATGGCGCCATCGGATCGTTGGAGACCGGCAAGCAAGCCGACCTCGCCGCGTTCACTATCGAGCCGCATCACGCACCGGTCACCGATCCACACGTGGCTTTGGCCTTCGGGCCGCGGATGCGCGCGGCGCGCGTCGTCGTTGCGGGCCGGGAACGCGTGCGCGACGGCCGTGTGATCGGACTTGATGCGGCCGTCGCCGGCCGCGTGCAGGCGGCGGCCGCCAAGGCCGAGCGGTGGCGCCGGACGCAGCCGCCCGGTTAGCTTCTCCCGGAGAGTGGTGCATCGCCGGCGGCAGGCTGTCTCGATGCGCCCGTGTTCCCCTTACGCCCCCGACCAATGACTCGAGGCTCCGGCGCGACCGAGCTGATCTGGCGGAACGGCACGCTCGTCCCTTGGGACGACGCGACGCTCCACGTGATGAGTCACGTCGTGCACTATGGGTCGAGCATCTTCGAGGGCGTCCGCTGCTACAAGACTGACGAGGGCGGCGCGGTATTCCGCCTGCGCGAGCACATGCGGCGCTTCCTCGATTCGGCAAAGATCTACAAGATGCCGATGACGTATTCGCTGGATGCGCTGTGCACCGCGGTGACCGACACGATCGTGGCGAACAATCTCGAGGCCTGCTACATCCGGCCGTTGGCGATCCGCGCGGGACAGGAGATGGGCGTGCTGCCGACCGCGGCACCGGTCGAGGTCTTTGTGATCTGCTGGCGCTGGGGTGCCTACCTTGGGCACGACGCGCTCGAGCAGGGCGTGGACGTGACGATCTCGAGTTGGCGGCGTGCGGCGCCGGGGACGATTCCGGCGTTGGCCAAGGCGGGCGGCAACTACTTGGGTTCGCAGCTGACGAAGATGGAAGCCAAGGCCGATGGCTATGTCGAAGGCATCATGCTCGACGTCAACGGCCACGTGTCCGAGGGCAGCGGCGAGAATCTCTTCGCCGTTCGGGATGGCGTGCTCTACACGTCGCCACTCTCGGCAAGCATCCTCAGCGGGATCACGCGGGATGCCGTCGTGGCGATTGCGCGCGACCTGGGGTACGAGGTCCGCGAGATGTTGATGCCGCGCGAGTTCCTGCTCGTGGCGGACGAGGTGTTCTTCACGGGGACTGCGGCGGAGATCACGCCGGTGAAGAGCATCGACCACAGTCCCGTGGGTGCGGGGAGGCGAGGCCCCATCACCCACAAGATCCAACAGCAGTTCCTCGCCATCGCCACCGGGAAGGCCCCTGACAGTAGAGGCTGGCTCACCCCGGTGCCCACCGCGGCGCTGAGGAGTTGACCGTCACCCGACGGTCCCCTCGACTCGGCGCCCTCACGCAGTAGGAGGAGGTGTCTGTGACCGTCGGCTGTCTCGCGCTGAATGCATCGTTCGAGCCCCTGACCATGGTTCCGCTCACGCGGGCCCTGCGTCTGGTCATCGATGGCAAGGCGGAGATCGTCGAGTCGGATCGCGGGCGGAAGATTCGCTCTGAGCACCTCGCGCTGCCGCGGCCGGTGGTCATCCGGCTGCGCAAGTTCGTGCACGTGCCGCGGCGCTTCCGTCGCCAGGTGACCAACACCTTCCTCTTTGCCCGCGATGGCTACCGTTGCCAGTATTGCGGTCGCGCGAACTTCGAGCTGCGCCAGCGCGAGTCGCTGACGCGCGACCACGTGATCCCGATCTCGCGGGGCGGGTTGAACGTGTGGACCAACGTCGTCACCGCCTGCTCCAGCTGCAACACGCGCAAGTCGAACCATCTGATCGACGAGTGTGGGATGCATCTGGCGCACGCACCGGTGGAGCCGCACTTCGTGCATCTGTCCTGGGCGGTGCGCCGGCTCACGCCCATCCAGGCGCGCTACATCAAGCTGTTCTATGGTGGCGACGTGGTTCGGCAGCTGGAGGCGATGGAGCGCCGGCACGGCGGGGCGCTGCCGCCCGAGGCGCAGGCGCTGTAGCGCCTGCGCCGTCCGCGGGAAGGAAGCCCGCGCGCGACGTGAACGTCTAATCCGGGGGAGAAGCTCGTGCAGGCACCCATCCCCCCGTCGATGCACTCACGCGAACAGGAACAGCTGCTGGTGCAGGCCGCGGCCAGCGGTGACGCGAAGGCCTTTGCCGCGCTCGTTCAAGCCGAGGAGTCGCGCGCCCGCGCCGTGGCCTGGCGCCTCACGCGCGATCCGGCCGCCGCGGCAGAGATCGCCCACGAGGCCTTTGCGCGACTGCACCGCGCGCTGGCCACGTGGCGCGGCGATGCCCGGGTCGCGACCTGGCTCTACCGCACCGTGCTCAATCTCTGCCACGACCGCAAGCGCGCCGCGGGGCGGGAGCGTGCGCTGGTCTCCCTTGAGGAGCTGGATGAGATGCCCGCGCCAGACGCAGGCCCCGATGAGGCGGCGGAAGCCGCCGACCGCGCACAACGCGTCGGACTCGCCGTGCAGGCACTGCCGGCGTCGATGCGCGAAACCGTGATCCTGCGCTACGTGCGTGGGCTGGACTACGAACAGATCGCCGCCACGCTTGAATGCTCGGCCGGTACCGTCGCCTCGCGTCTGCACCGGGCGCTGCGGCTGCTGGGCGCCGTGCTGGCGGAACAGGGAATCAACGAGGGCTCGCTATGACACACGAGGAATGCCTGGAGCGCTGCGTGGAAGGGCTGGTCGCGGCCCTCGACGCGCCGACCCGAAGCGCCGTGGACGCGCATCTCGCGGGATGCGCCGAATGCCGCGGTGAGTGGAAGCAGATGCAGGCGGCGGACGCCGCACTGCGCAGCTGGGGCGATGTGCCTGCACCACCCGCGGCACCCGCGCCCGTCCCTCGGCCGCTGGCACCGCGCGCGGTCTGGCCGCGAATGCTCGCCGCCGGCCTCGTCGGGCTCGTGCTCGGTGCGGCGGGCGTCTCGCGCTTCACGCCGCCTCCTCCGCTGCCACCCGCACCAGCGCCCGACACACGGTCAGTGTACGCGCTGTTCCTCGAGGAGCCGTTGGTGCCAGACGCACCATCGTATGCACAGATGCGTCCGGGCTATGTGCCGTGGATGGACTCGCTCGACGCGGCTGGAGTGTTTGCCGGCGGCGCGCGTTTCGATGGCTCGGCCGGCTGGTTCGTCGCGCCAGGCGGCGCGGCGATGCCGCTGGGCGAGCTGCCCGCCGGCACCCGCCACGAAGCGACCTACAGCGGATTCTTCCTCGTCCGCGCGAATTCGTACGCCGAGGCGGTGGAGATCGCGCGGCACAGTCCGCATCTCGACTACGGCGGAATCCTCGTGCGAGGTCGCGCGGCGCAGTAGCGCCGGGAAGAGACCGCGACGATCCAACGTCAAACACAAGTGGGGCCGCACCTGGGCGGCGTCCGCGCCGCGCGGCGCGCGCTCTGCACCACGACTGTGAGGCTCCTGTGTTGGCACGCCGATTCCTTCCTTCGCGCTCCGCGTGTGCTGCGCGAGCAGGCACTGTCCTCGTCGCCGTCGCGGCGATCGCCGCTCTCGCCGATTCTATCGCCGCACAGCGGAGTGCGCTCGGGGACATCGCCGAGTATCTGATGCCCGAGGCCGAGGAGATCGCGATGGCGCGGTCATCCGCGCCGGGCGAGATCGGGGCGGCCGCGTCCGTCTGGGTGCTCACCCGATCTGGCTATCGCGAGGCGGCGAAGGGTTCCAACGGCTGGCTGTGCTTTGTGGGGCGTGGTTGGTCGGGCCCGATTGTCATCGGACCGCCGCAGGAACGGCGCCTGCATCCGGACGTATTCGATCCCAAGCTGCGTGCGCCGCACTGCCTGAATCCGATGGCGGTCGAGAGCGTGTGGCCTTGGCAGGTCGGGCGGACCCGCTTGGTGCTCGCCGGCACGCCGGCCGAACGGGTGGACGCCGAACTGCACAAGGACATCGACGCTGGCCGACTCAAGGTCCCCGCCGCTGGTGCAATGGCATACATGACCTCACCGCACCAGGATCTGGGCCAGCGCTTCGGCCACTGGCGTCCCCACGTGATGATCTATCTGGCGGGTCTCAGCAACGAGGCCTGGGGCATCCGCGGCTTCACGCACGACTTTCCGTTTGTTGCCGAGGCCGGCTCTCCCTGGGCGGTGGCCGTGGTGCCGATGCGGCAGTTCAGCGATGGTAGCTACGCCGAGGAGCGCGTGAGCGGCCGCCACGTGCCCTGAGTGTCGCGGGGATTCGACCGCAATCGCACTAGCGCGGAATCCTGAACGTCCCTGTGCGCGTCGCGTACTCGCGGCGCTCGCCGCCCAATAGCCGCGTCGTAAGCGAGCGCAACCCACGGGTGAACGCCGTGCCCGGGTTGCGCTCGCCGCGCACGGCCGGCTGCAACTCGCCGCGCAGCCAACCGTTGACCTCGTCGAGATCCGACACGGAGAGCGTCCGTACCTCGAGGGTGCCTTGGTAATAGAAACGCCGACGCGAGATCGGGGCTGAGATCGGCGGACGCAGCGGCCGCTCCACCGCCGCCTCGGCGTCCTCGACCTTCTCGAACGCCCCAAGCGAGAGCGGTTGCCCACCCACGAACTGCGTGACCTCGTACTTCTGGTCCACGCCGCGCCAGCGCACCTGCACCTCCCACTCCACGACGCGGTGCATTTGGTCCAACCAGCGTTCGCTGGACCAGAGCTCCACGCGGTACGAGAGCCGCGCGGGAAACCCACTGCGCAGCAGCTCGCGCATGCGCGCGTCCGACAAGACGCCCTCAGCGCGGACCAGTGGCCCCTCCGCCGTCAGCCGCGCCGCGACCGGCAGGCTGATCTCCAACCGTGGCGCGGTAGAACCCTGTGCTCCCGCCGGCGTCGCGATCGACGCCGCCAGCGTTGTGGCGAGCAGCAGGGTGGGGAGGAGGGCGCGCCGTCTCACGTCAGAAGCGTCGTCCCAAGCGCACGAGGAAGTTGACGGGCTCACGACCGGTGGTCAGCGCCTTCGCGAAGTAGAAGCCGATGTCGCCAAAGTCCACGCCGAGGCCCAGCGAGGTGCGGAAGGTGTTGAGCGGCGGCACGCCCTTGTCGTGGCGGATCTCCGCCGCGCCGGAGTTCACGGTCCAGCCGCGGCCGGCGTCGGCGAAGACCACCCACTGGCCACGGCCATTGAAGCCGGGTCGCCACCAATCGTCGTTGTGGTCGGTGCGCACCCAGCCGATATGGAAGTCCTGGCGCAACTCAACTTGGCCGAGCGCCATACGGTCGCAGAGCGTCGCGCGGCCCTCGAAGGTGGCGATGCCACCGCAGGTGAATACGTCGTCGTCGTAAGGCGAGCGGCGGAAGTCATAGCCCTCCACCGATCCCGGGCCGCCGATGGAGAATCGCCGCTGCAACGGCAGTCGATCGCCGCCCAGCTGTCCGCCCATCACAACGCGGAAGTTCAGCTCGGTGCCCGGCGAGACCCGCGTGTATCGGCGCGCATCGATGAAGCCGCGCGTGTAGTTCACGTCCTCAGGCGTCGGCGTGGCACTCGACGAGAGCTCCAGGGCTCGCGCGATCGTGCCACGTCCTCTCTCGAGATCCGCCTTCACGTACCAGCCGCCCGTCCACGGCGAGCGCGTGCGCTCCCGCGTATCAACATTGAATCGCAGGCCGAGGAGGTCGACCGTGCCCTCGTCGATTCCCGGGTTGGCGCGCCAGGGTTCGTCATTGCGAAGCAGGCTGAACGGACGGCGGTCGTCCACCGACCGCCAGCGCTCGGTGCCGAACACCGCGTGCAGCGAAACCTCTTCGCCGATGCGGCCGCCAATCGTGCCCTCGCCGCCGTGCCGGCCGTAGTGATCGCGCAGGTCGCGGTGCAGCAGGAAGGACGCCAGCCCTGCTTCGACGTTCTGCAACTGCCAGTCTTCGATTGGCTGGATCACGTCAAAGGCGCGGGCCCCGAACACCAAGCCATAGTCGCGTCCCACCCGCAGCTCGGCGCGCGCGTCGTGGCCCAGCGTGCCGCGGTCCCAACGCACCGGCTCGGCAGTGCGCACGACGCCAAGCGCCTCGACCGAGATGCGCCCCCAGTCAGTGCGGCGCAGGAAGCGCGGGCCGATGGCGATCGGCAGACCCTCGGTGCGGTTGTACGTGCGCGCCGCGACGAAGAAGAGGTCAGTGTAGCCATCGCGGTCCGACATTCCACGCCGCATCTGCGGGCGCCAGTCGTCCCAGACGCTCTCCTCGGCGACCATCAGTTCGCCGTCCATCCGGTAGCGCAGCAGTTCGACCTGGCTGCGGATCTCGCCGCGCACCGTGACGCCCTCGTCGCGGTTGACCGTGCCGCCGACGACAATCAGGTCGCCGTCGATGCGTGCGCCCGTCTCGAGCCGCACGTCGGCGTTGATGGCCACCAGAGATCCGGTGATCGCGCCGCGCAGCACAATCGGACCGTTGAGCACGGCGACGGTACCAGGAACAGTCTGGCCGGCGTCCACGTCGTAGGCGCCGGTGACGCGCGTGGTGCTGCGGGCGTTCCAGGTGCGCACGGCGACGTCGGTGATGCTGCGGAGATCGCGCTGCGCCTGCGCCGGTCCCACCGTGAACGCCAGGGCCAGGACGGCCAGAACAACTGCTCGCATCGGGGCTCCTCGTGAAGTCATGGCGTCACTCTACCCCGTTGATGCCGAGCCGGCGCATGCGGCGATACAGGTTCGGTCGATCCGTTTGCAGGCGGCGCGCGGCCTCGGCGACCACGCCGTTCGCGGCCTGCAGCGCCCGCTGGATCAGCAGGCGTTCATAGTCGTCGAGTTGGTCGGTCAGGCTGGTCTCCAACCGTGCAGCATCAGGCAGCGTTGCTGGCGCCGAGGTGGCGATGTCCGTGGCCGGCAGCACCTCGCGCACGTGTGCGGTCGAGATGCTCTGGCCGGCGTGCAGGATGCCGAGGCGCTCGACGATGTTGGCCAACTCGCGCACGTTGCCGGGCCAGCGATAGCGCGAGAGCGCGGTGACCGCCTCGTCGGACCACGCTGGTGGCGCCTGGCCGCTGCGCCTGCGGTACATCATCGCGAAGTGCAGCACGAGGTCCGGGATGTCGCCGGGATGCTCGCGCAGCGCAGGCACCGCTATCGGGATGACGTTGAGTCGGAAGTACAGGTCTTCGCGAAAGCGTCCCTCGCGGACTTCCTTGGCCAGATCACGGTTGGTGGCGGCGAGCACGCGCACGTCCACCTTGATCGGCCGTCCGCCGCCCACGCGCTCGATCTCCCGCGCCTCGATGGCCCGCAGCAACTTGGCCTGGGCCTCGGCGCTCAGCTCACCGACCTCATCGAGCAGCAACGTGCCCGTGTGGGCCAGTTCAAAGCGGCCGATGCGCCGCTCGGTCGCACCGGTGAATGAGCCGCGCTCGTGGCCGAACATCTCGCTCTCCACGAGATCGCGCGGGATCGCGGCGCAGTTTACTCGGACGAAGGGCTTGTCGCGCCGCGCACTCTGCGCGTGGATGGCGGCGGCCACGAGCTCCTTGCCCGTGCCGGACTCGCCGGTGATCAACACGCGCGCCTCGCTGGGTGCCACGCGGGCGATCATCGCCTTCAGCGACTCCATGGCGGGACTGGTGCCGACGAGTTGGCCAGCCAACCCAAGATCGGCGCGCAGCGCACTGCGTTCGCGACGCGCCTGACGCAGCTCAAGCGCGCTGGACAGCGCAAGCAGCACGCCCTCTGGCGTCAGCGGCTTCTCGAGGAAGTTCACCGCGCCGAGACGTGTGGCCTTCACCGCATCGGCCAGTCCAGCACGCCCGGACATCATCACCACCGGTAGGTCCGGCGAGCGCTCACGGAGCTTCTCGAGCAGCTCGAGCCCGTCGGTGGGGTTCGGCATCATAAGGTCGAGCAACACAAGGTCGGGATCGACGTCCACGGCCTTGGCCAACCCCGCGGTTGCGTCGGGTGCGTCGTGGACCTCGAAGCCCTCGGCGCCGAGCAGTGCGCCCACCATGCGTCGGATATTCGGCTCGTCGTCGACGATCAGAACTGAAGGCATGGCGTTAGGCCGAGAGTGTCGAAGGGCTGCGCATCAAGCGTCGCGCTCCCGCGGGAGTGCCGCCGGCGCCTTCTCGCGCTCGGCCAGCAGCTTCGTCACGAAACGCTGGGCCTCCGCGATGCGCTCGACCTCGACCGCCATCGTGTCGATAGCCGTCTCCATTCGGGCGAGGCGTTCGTCGAGTTGCGTCACGATCTTCGGAGGCTGATTGTCGCGCCTGCGGTTCCAGCCGCGGATCAGCGGGATGCCGAGACTGAGCACGATCACCGTAAAGAAGAATCCGCCAATGGCGAGAATGTCCTCGGTCATCCAACCTCCGCGTGGGCGTCGCCAGACGACGCCGGAATGTGCAGGGTGATTTCCGTCCCCTCGCCGGGAACGCTGGAGGCGCCCACGCGGCCGCCGTGCGAGAGGACGGTCTGTTTGACGATGGCAAGCCCGAGTCCGGTGCCGCCTGTCTTGGCCGTCACGTAGGGATCCCAGATGCGGTCGAGGGCCTCCGCCGCGATGCCGATGCCGTTGTCCCGTACGCTGAGCGACACCTCGCCGTTTCGCGCGGCCACCACGATGCGCACACGACCGCGACCATCGGTGGCGTCCACGGCATTCAGCAGCACGTTGGCCAGTGCGCGCAGCAGGGCGTCGTGCTGGCCGCGCACGAGGGGAACGCCATCGCCTTCCACCGTGACTTCGTGCGACATGGACGCCGGCAAGGTGGCGCGGATGGTCTCGCGGGCGAGGTCGGCAAGATCGAGCTCGGCCGTCGGGCCCTCGGGCAGGCGTCCGAACTGCGCGAAGTTGCGGGCCATCGCTTCGAGGCGCGCCGTCTCGGTGTCGAGCACGCCGAGCGTGTCGGCGTGCTCCGGCCCGACCTTGCTGCGCAGGGCTGCCAAGGCGAAACGAATGGGCGTGAGCGGATTCTTGAGCTCGTGGGCCACCTGGCGCGCCGACTCCCGGAACGCGGAGAGCCGCTCGGCCTCGATGGCGGCCCGCCGGCCTTCCTCGAGTTGCGCGGCCATGGTCCGCATCCGGTCGCGCAGGACACCGAACTCGGGCGCGCCCTTCGATTCGCGATCCGTGGGCAGGGGTAACCGATCGCCCTCGGCAATGCGGTCGGCCCAGCCGACCAGCTCATCGAGCGGACGCGAGAGTTGTCGACTCAGGTGGCCGGCCACGCGCGATGCCACGAACGTGAGCACCGCGAGCACCAGCAGCCCCAGTACCAGGAGCAGCACCGCCGTCCGTTCGGCGAGGAACGAGAATCGCCGCGCCTGCACCCGTGACTCGCCGAGATTGGCCTCGTGCTCCGACAGCAACTCTAGGGTCCGCGGGTCCTGCGGGGCCGTCCGCGCGGCCTCGATGGCGCGCTGGCCTCCCTCGGCCACCGCCTCCCAGGCCGCCTCGCCGCTGAAGCGGGGGAGCAAGCGGGCCGCGACACCGGACCACGCCAACGTCAGCACAATCGCCGGAATGAAGGCGAACAGGGCCAGGATGACGAAGAGCCGGGTGCGGAAACGGGGCTGGCGCACCCCCCAAGTCTAGGCGGTTGGAGGCCCCGCCGCAGGGGCGGAAGTGCCCACCCCACTGACATTTGCGCCCTGTCCGACTAATATTCGAGGCGGGACGCGCTCGGCGCGTCGATGATCTGCTGCCCACACGGTGCGCGCGACCATCGGCACGTCTAGCTGGCGAACCCCCCTACCGGCGGAAGGCGCCGGCACTCATTCGGCGCTAGACGCCAGGATTTCAGATGCACCAACGTTCCGCTGCAGCCGCAGCCGTGCGCCCCGCGCGCGGTGCGGTGACCCCCGTCCACCGGGGGCCGCAGGCGAGCGCGCTCGGCACCACAACTGCCCACGCGCCCAACGCCGCCCTGCTCATCGATTTCGACAACGTCACGATGGGTATCCGCTCCGATCTTCAGACGGAGCTCCGTAACCTCCTCAGCAGCTCCATCATCTCGGGCAAGGTCGCCGTCCAGCGTGCCTACGCCGACTGGCGCCGCTACCCGCAGTACATCGTGCCGCTGAGCGAGTCGTCGATCGACCTCATCTTCGCGCCGGCCTACGGCTCGTCGAAGAAGAACGCGACGGACATCCGCCTTGCGGTGGACGCCATCGAACTGGTGTTCACGCGTCCGGAGATCGGTACCTACATCCTGCTCTCTGGCGACTCCGACTTCTCGTCGCTCGTGCTCAAGCTCAAGGAGTACGGCAAGTACGTGATCGGCGTCGGCATCCGCGAGAGCTCGAGCGACCTGCTCGTGCAGAACTGCGACGAGTACTACTCGTACAACGCGCTCGCCGGCCTCGTGAAGAGCGGCGACGAGCCCAGCACCAAAAAGTGGGATCCCTGGGAGCTGGTGACCGAGGCCATCGGTCGCATGCAGAAGAACGGCGACGTTATGCGCGCCGACCGCCTGAAGCAGGTGATGCAGGAGATCGACGCGACCTTCGACGAGAAGGACCTTGGCATGTCGAAGTTCTCGCGCTTCTGCATGGAGGCCGCGCAGAAGGGCCTCTTGCACGTGGCCAAGCTGGAGAACGGCCAGCTCGAGGTCGGGCCGGCGAAGAAGGGCGCCGAGGCCGCGAAGGCGGCCGAGCCGCGCGCCGAGCGTCCCGAGCGCGGTGAACGCGCCGAAGGCGAGGAGCGTGAGGGCCGTGGTCGGCGCGGGCGTCGTGGCCGCGGTGGCCGTGGTCGCGACCGCGAGGACCGCAAGACGCCGCCCGAAGGCGCCGAGCCCGTGGCGGCCGAGGCGGCCAAGCCCGCCGTCGCCGCTCCGGCGGAAGACAGCACGATCGGCGTGTCGGGCATCCGCCTGACGCGCGATGAGGCCTTCGGGCTCGTGCGCGATGCCGTCGCCGCCGTGACGGCTGGCGACGATCCCGTGCCGAGCGAGACGGTCCGCGCCAAGGCCTTCGAGCTACTCGGTCGCGACTCGGAGTCGCTGTCGTCGCGCAACTTCGCGCGCATCCTGAAGGACGCGCACGATGCCGGCCTGCTCGACCTGCGCAAGCGTGGTGAGGCCTTCGAGGTGACGGCCGTGGCCGCCGCCAGCATCGCTGACCAGTTGGCCGTGGCCGAGGCGGCGCATACACCGGCTGCCGCGCCGGCGGCGCCCGCCCCCCGTGGAATGGGCCCGCGCGGAATCCCGAGCAAGGGTCGTGGCGGCAAGGCGCCGCCGCCGAACCTCCTCCTGCTCGGCGTGGTCGAGGACGCGCCGGCGGCGAAGTCAGAGTCGGCGGCCGACGAGCCCAAGGCCGAGGAGAAGAAGCCGGCCAAGAAGACGCGGGCCAAGAAGACGGCGTCCAAGTCGGCGACCAAGGCCGAGTCCAACGGCGCCAAGCCGAAGGCGAAGCGCGCGGCCAAGAAGACGAAGAAGGCCGACAAGGTCGAGGCCGAAGCGACGGCCGAGTAGCCGTCGTCCGGTGGGAAGGCGAAGAGGCGGGGCGCACCGAATCCGGTGTGCCCCGCCTCTGTTTTTTCTTCTGGCCCCGCGCAGTCTGGACTCGAGGTCCCCGCCGTCGGCCCTTAGGGGCGCGACGAGCGTTGCCCCTCGACGGGAAGGTTCGCGTCCCGGCTCCATTCATCGAACGACCCATCGTACAGGGTCACGTCGCGCCCGAGGGTGCGCAGCGCGAAGTAAGCCCATGACGCCTGCAGCCCGATGTGGCAGTAGGTGGTCAGCGCCTCGTTGGCGCCGATGCCGGCGACACCGAGCATGCGCTCGAGCTCGGCCCGCGGCTTGAGCAGCCCGCGGTCGTCCACGACGGAGTTGAAAGGCAGGTTCACCGCCGACGCAATGTGGCCGCCGCGCGGCATGCCGTTGGCGCGCGTGTCCCCGTAGAACTCCGGCGTGCGCGCGTCCACCAGCCGACGGCCGCGGCCTTGGGCCGCGGCGAGCACGGAGTCGCGCGTGGCGACGAGCCCCTGCACGGGACGCACCTCGATGTCACCCGGGGCCGTCGCGGCCGGCCGCCGTCCAGACGCATCGGGGCCGGTAGCCGTGGCAGGTGCGCCTGAACGCAACGGTTGATTGGCGGCCTGCCACGCCGGCAAGCCGCCATCGAGCACGGCCACGCGCCCGCGCAGGCCCGCCCACTCCAGCGTGAAGAACGCACGTCCCGCCATGTGGAATCGTCTCGCGTCGTCGAACACGATCACGACGCGCGAGTCGTTGCGGAGGCCGAGTGCACGCAGGTCGGCCTGCAGGCGCTCCGGGCTCGGCAACTCGAGTCGTAGGCCGCCCTCCGTCATTGGCGCCGAGAGCACGCCCTGGTAGTCCAGCCGCCGCGCACCGGGAATGTGCGCCGCGGTGAAGGACGAATCGTCGCCGAGCTGCAGGACAATGAGTCCTGGCTGCGCGAGCGAGGCGGCGAGCCACTCGACACTCACAGCGGGCGGCAGGTCGCCGCTCTGCGCCTCGGTGGCAACCGGCGCAGCCGCGCAGGCCGCCGCCAACGCCAGCAAATACACAGACGGTAGCCTCACTTGATCACTCCCGTCTTGAGCCCAACCTTCCGGATCGCCGCCACCGCGCGCTCGAGGTCCTCGCGAGTGTGCGCCGCCGAGATCTGGCAGCGCAGCCGCGCCGTCCCCTGCGGCACCACCGGGAAGCCGAAGCCGGTGACGAAGATGCCCTCGTCGAGCAGCAGTTCGCTCATCCGGATGGCATCGGCGGTCTCTCCGATGATGATCGGCACGATCGGCGTGTCGCCGTCAAGCGGCGAGAAGCCCGCCTCCTTGATGGCGTTGCGGAACCAGACCGCGTTCTCGCGCAGCAGGCGCACGCGCTCGGGATGCGCCTCGATGAACTCGATGCTGGCCAGCGCGCTGGCCGCCACGGTGGGCGGCAGGGCGTTGGAGAAGAGCTGCGGCCGCGAGCGCTGCGTTAGCGAGTCGCAGAGCGCCGCCGGTCCGGCCACGAACCCGCCCGCCGCACCGCCGAGCGCCTTGCCGAGCGTGGAGGTGATCACGTCCACCTCGCCGAGCACGCCGAAGTGCTCCGCTGTGCCGCGGCCCTTGTCGCCCAGCACGCCGGTGGCGTGCGAGTCGTCCATGATGAGCACGGCGTCGTGGTCGCGGGCGATCTGGATGAGCTCGGGCAGCTTGGCCACGCTGCCTTCCATGGAGAAGACGCCGTCGGTCCAGATCAGCCGCCGCTTGGCGGCCTTGTTGGCCGAGAGCTTGGCGACGAGGTCATCGAGGTCCGAGTGCTTGTAGACGGCGGTGCTGCACTTGGTGATGGACTTGGCGAGCCGGATGGAGTCGATGATCGACGCGTGGTTCAGCGCGTCGGAGATCACGAAGTCGCCTTCCTGTACCACGCTGGCGGTGAGGCCCTCGTTGGCGTTCCAAGCGGACACGTAGCTCATTGAGGCCTCCGTCCCGACGAAGCGCGCGATCGCCGTCTCCAGCTCGCGGTGCACGGTGAAGGTGCCGCAGATGAAGCGCACGCTGCCGGTCCCGGCACCGAACTTCTTGAGCCCCTCTATTCCGGCTTCGACCACGGCAGGTTCGTCGCAGAGCCCGAGGTAGTTGTTCGACGAGAGGATCAGCACCTCGCCGCGCCCCTCCATCTGCACGCGCGCCGACTGCGGCGAGTCCAGATGGTTGAGCTTCTTGTACGTGCCGGCGGCCTTGAGGGCGTCGAGTTCTGTCTGGAGTCCGGAGACAAATGCCTTGTTCATTCTGGCTTCTTTGTATGGATGGAAACTGATTGCCACAGAGGCACAGAGACACAGAGGACTACAACAAACTAAGGGGGTCAGGGCGGACAGATCTGTCCACCCGGACCCCCAAGATGCTCACTCGAACGGCACAGAGGTGGTCAAGCGGAGCCCCGATCCCTCTGTGTCTCTGTGCCTCTGTGGCAAAGCAGTTCAGGCAATCTCGAAGACCACCTTTCCGGCCTCGCCCGACTTGATCACGGCAATCGCTTCCGCATGCTGCTCCAGCGGGAACCGGTGCGTGATCACCGGCGTCGGATCGAACTGCCCCGAGCGCAGGAACTGCGTCATCTGGATCCAGGTGTCGTACATACGCCGGCCGACCACGCCGTAGATCGTGACGCCCTTGAAGATCACTTCCGTGGCGAAGTCCACGTCCATTGGCTTCGCGGGGATGCCCAGCATCTGCACGCGGCCGTCCACGCGGACCAGCTTGAAGGCCTGATGGATCGCCGCCGGGACGCCGCTCATCTCCAGCACCACGTCCACGCCCAGTCCCTGTGTGGCCGCACTGACGGCCGCGTCTGCGTCCTTCGGATGCACCGCGCTGTGCGCGCCCATCGCCGTCGCCAAGGCCAGTCGCTTCGGGTTCACATCGCTGGCCACGATGTGCGAGGCGCCCGCCGCCTTGGCGATGCCCACCGCGAAGATGCCGATCGGGCCGCAACCCGTGACCAGCACCGTCTTGCCCGGCAGGTTCGTGCCGTGGAGCGCCGTGTGGAAGGCGTTGCCCATCGGGTCGTGGATGCCGCCGATCTCGTAGGGCACGTTGTCGTCCAGCGGCCACACATTGGTGGCCGGCATCGCGATGTAGTCCGCGAACGCGCCGTCGCGGTCCACGCCGATGATCTTCGTGTTCGGGCAGACGTGCGCGTTGCCCGTGCGGCAGAGGTGGCACATCCCGCAGACGATGTGTCCCTCGGCCGTCACGCGGTCGCCCACCTTCACATCTGTGACCAAGGCGCCCACCTTCTCCACCTGGCCGGCGAACTCGTGGCCGACCACGAAGGGAGGCCGGCAGCGACCCTGGGCCCAGGCGTCCCACTCGTGGATGTGCACGTCCGTGCCGCAGACACCGGCCCGGTGGACACGGATCAAGACTTCATCGGCCCGGATCTCCGGGATGGGGACTTCCTTCAGTACAAACCCCGCGGCGGGGGATTCCTTTACCAGTGCGCGCACGCAGAAACTCAAGAATTGTGGGTGGTTGAGCGATACTGAAACGTCGCCCCGCAGGTCAGGGGATGAAAGGGGCGAAGGGCAATCGATGGCAACTCAGACACACAACGCCACGCATCCATCCGCGTTCGCGGGCTCTCCGCTGGCACCGGTCGTTATCGGTGTCGTCGGACTCGGCCTCCTGACGTGGCTGGGCTCGCCCGTGCTGCGACACTTCGAGGGCGCGGCGATTCCCTGGCCCGCGCACGGCCTCGCGCTTGCGCTCCTCCTCTCGGCGCAGCGAGTGCACCGCAACCTCACCGCCGTCCTCGTGTTGCTGTCTGCGACGCTTGGGGCCGTGTTCGAGGGCGCAACGGCTCCGCGAGCCCTTGGGGCTGCCGCCCTTCTCGTTGGCCAGACGCTCGTGGTCGTCGAGCTCTATGATCGGCTCACGGCCGGACGCCACCCGCTGCGCGGGACCATCGCCTACTCGCGATTCCTCGCGGCAAGCGTGGTGGGCGTGCTGCCGACCACCATCATCGCACACCTGACGGTCAGCATCGTCGGACCGGACTACGTTCCCGGCTGGAACATAGGCCACTGGCTCATTGCCGCGATGACTTCGATCATCGCGCTCACGCCCGTCCTGCTGGTGGTCAACGCGCCGCCACAGCCGGCGGGCGCGCTACGATCCCTGGTCTCCTTGGAGTTCTTCCTCCTCTGCGCCGCATATGCCGCGGTGCTGCTGAACGCCTTCCTGCACCTGGGGCAGTTCTGGATCGCGATTCCGCCAGCGGTGGCCACGCTGCCATTCCTGATGTGGGCTGGCTTCCGTTTCGGCGTCCGTGGGTTCTGCATTGCGGCGGTGCTGTTCATTGCCGCAGTTGTGACGTCGGCCGTCATCAACGTCGGACCATTCAACATTTTCGGCGCCACGGTGCCCGAGCGCGGTCGCCGCGCGTGGATCTACCTCGCCTCGCTCGTCGGCCCCTCGATGCTGTTTCCCATCGCGCTCACTGAGCACCGGGTGGCGGAATCGCGGATACGCGGAACGCTCGCGCAGCTGGCCGCCATCATCGAGGGTTCCGGCGACCTCATCGCGGCGGTCGATCGCGACCTGACCATCATTGCCGTGAACTCGGCCTGGGTGGATGAGTTCGAGCGTTTGAGCGGCCGGCGCGTGCGCGCTGGCATCCGGATGGCCGACGCCCTGGCACCACTGCCCGGCGATGCCGCGGACTCGCTGGCCCATTGGCGGCGCGCGCTCAATGGCGAGCGCTTTACCGTGATCCGGGAGATCGGTGAGGTCGCGCGACTACGGTCCGACTACGAGATCACCTACGGACCGGTGCGGGACGAGCAGGGCGTCGTGGTTGGAGCCAGCCAGGTCGTTCGCAACATCTCCGAGCGCCGGCGCCGCGAAGCCGAGGACGCCGATGCAAGGCGCCTCGAGAGCGTCGGGCGACTCGCCGGCGGCGTCGCGCACGACTTCAACAACCTGATGACCGCGGTGATCGGCTACACCGAGATCCTCCAGCAGTCGCTGCCCAGTGGTGATCCGCGGCAGGACGACCTCCGGCAGATCGAAAAGGCCGCGTCCCGCGCCGGCGAACTCACGCAGCAGCTGCTGGCCTTCGCGCGGCGCCGCATGATCGAGCCGCGGCTGGTGGATCTCGCCGAGCTCGTGGATGGCCTCACGGGGCTGCTGCGGCCGCTGCTGGGTTCCGGCGTGCAGCTCGCGGTGCGTACGGATCCCACGCTACCGACGGTGCGCCTCGACCCGACGCAGTTCGAGCAGGTGCTCATGAACCTCGCCGTCAACGCGCGCGATGCGATGCCGGGCGGCGGCAAGCTCAGCATCGAGCTGACCAACGACCTGCGCGGCGAGCAGCGTGGCGTGCGCCTCGCGGTTCGGGACTCGGGGACGGGGATGACACCCGACGTCCTCAAGCGCCTCTGGGAGCCGTTCTTTACGACGAAGCCGCTAGGTAAGGGCACCGGACTTGGACTGCCCACTGTGCACGGGATCGTGCATCAGGCAGGCGGTGACATCACCGTGGATTCCGTGGTTGGACGCGGGACCACCTTCATTGTCTTCCTGCCGGCGGCAGAGGCCTAGCGGCGACGCCGCCGCGTATTCTGCCGCGTCGTCGTCCGCCTCGCGCGCTAGGTCCGGCCTCGCCCTAGACCGTGCTCAGTCGGTCGGCCTCGATACGCACCGCGCAAACCTTGAACTCGGGAATTCCCGAGGGACCGTCGAATGCCGGATTCGTAAGCAGGTTCGCCGCCGCCTCGCGGTAGTGCATCGGCACGAACACCTGCCGGCGCGCCACCCGCTCCGACAACCGCACGGCGATCCGGATGCTGTTGCGTCGTGAGCTGATCGTGACTTCCTCGCCGTCGCGCACTCCCAGCTCGCGGGCGTCCGCGGGATTGAGCTCCACCGTCGCCGTGCTTTCGCGCGCGTCCAACGCCGTCGAGCGCCGGGTCATCGTGCCCGTGTGCCAGTGGTACATCTGGCGACCCGTGTTCATGAAGAACGGATATGCCTCGTCCGGCAGCTCGGCCGGCGGCAGGTACTCCGTGGCGACGAGACGCGCGCGGCCATCCGGCGTGGGGAATCGATCGGCAAAGAGGAAGTCCGTGCCTTCGTGCGCGGCGTCCGGCACCGGGTACTGCAGTCCGCCGATGCGCTCAGCCAACCGCGCGTGGGACACGCCACGCCAGTTTGGCGTCACCCGCGCGATCTCATCGAAGACCTCGGCCGGCGTGCTGTACGGCGTTGGGACTCCGAGGCGCCGTGAAAGCTCCAGCACGATGTCCAGATCCGCCCGTGCGTCGCCCGGTGGCTCCACGGCCTTGTTGGACAGCTGGATGCGACGCTCGGTGTTCACGAAGGTGCCGTCTTTCTCGGCGAACGACGCGCCAGGCAACACCACGTCCGCGCAGCGCGCGCTCTCCGTGAGGAAGAGGTCCTGCACGGCGAGGAACTCCAGCCCGTGGAACCACTCTTCCGCGTGCGCGACGTCAGGGTCGGAGATGATGGGATTCTCGCCCATGATGTACAGCCCGCGCACCGGCGAGTCGGCGCCGACGATCTCCGTGACCTTGCGGCCCACCTGCGTGGAGAGCTTCTCGACCGGCACCCCCCACACGCCCGCGTACTCGGCCAGCACCGTGGCATCGTCCACGCGCCGATAGTCCGTGATGGCGAAGGGGATCGCCCCCATGTCGCTGGCGCCCTGCACGTTGTTCTGCCCGCGGATGGGAATCATCGGCGCTCCCCAGCGGCCGATCATCCCGCAGGCCAGCATCAGGTTGAGCAGCGACGTGACGATGTCCGTGCCCGTGTGGTGCTGCGTGAGGCCCATCGCCCACAGCGTCGCCGACTTCGGGCCGCGCGCATAGGCCTCGGCCGCCGCGCGGATCGTCTCCGCCGGCACACCGGTGATGCTCTCCGCCATCTCCGGCGTGTAGCGCGCCACCGCCGCGCGCACTTCATCGAAGCCCGTTGTGCGCGCCGCGATGAAGGCGCGGTCCTCCAGCCCCAGTTCCAGCACGTGGTGCAACATCGCGTTGAGCAACGCCACATCCGTGCCCGGCAGCAACTGCAGGTGATGGTGTGCACGGGCCGCCAACTCGATCCGCCGCGGGTCGGCGACGATCAGCGTCGCGCCGCGCTTCAACGCGCGCTTGAGCGCGGCGCCAAACACCGGATGGCTCTCCGTCGTGTTCGCACCCAGCACGAAGATCACGTCGCTCTCGTGCTCCACCTCGCGCATCGACCCGCTGGCCGCCGATGTGCTGAGCGCGCGCTGCATCGCGCTCACGGAGGACGAATGGCAGAGTCTCGTGCAGTGGTCCACGTTGTTCGTGCCGATGCCGGCGCGGAACATCTTCTGCAGGACGTAGTTCTCCTCGTTGGCGCACTTGGCCGAGGCGAAGGTCGCGAGGCTGTCGGGACCGTGCGTGTCGCGGAGGCGCGCGAGCTGCTGCGCGGCGAGCTCGAGTGCCTCGTCCCAGGTCGCCTCGCGGAATGGCGAGAACCACTCGGCTGGCGTCGCCAGGCGGTCACGCGGATCGGCCAGCGCCGCTTCGGCGCCCGGATCGGCCCGGCGGCGCAGCGGATTCGTGCGCGGCGCGCGTCCCTTGGGCGCGGCACCCTCGGCCTCGACCGCTTCCCAGGGACCACCGCGACGGGGCCACTGTGCCGCCGCCGGATCGCTTGAGGCGTCGTAGTGCCACGCGCCGTCCGCGTCGCGCTGCCAGCCGCGGCGGATCAGCGGCGTCGTCAGGCGATCGCGATGCAGGATGAAGTCCGTGCCGAAGCGCCCCTTCACGCAGGTGGAGCCCGCGTTCGGTGTCGGCTCCTCGATCCACGGCGAGGTCACGCGCGCGACTTGCCCGCCGCGCACCTCAAGGTCCAGCTGACAACCGACGGCGCAATACGGGCAGACCGAACGCACCGTGCGCGCCGGCTCGTCCATCGTGCCCGCGCGCAGCTTGGCCAGCGGCAGGATGTCGTGGATCGCGCCCGTGGGGCACACGCGCACGCACTCGCCGCACCAGGTGCAGCCCGCGTGCTCCGGGTTGCCATCGGCACCCACGACGATCTGCGCGTGTTCGCCGCGCTCGGCCATCTCCAGCACACCAACGACCTGGATGTCCTCGCAGGCCCGCACGCAGCGGGTGCAGAGGATGCAGGTGCTCATGTCGTGCTGGATGATCTGGTCGCCGGCGCGAGAGTCGCCAACGCGCAGCGGCAGCTCGGCGGAGCGTCGCAGCGGCACTTGGTAGCGGTGGACCAGTTGCTCGAATTCGTTGCGACCACGGTCCTCCGGCACCTGCTCCACCGGGTAGCGTTCGAGCAGCAGCGACAGCACGCCCTGTCGGTTCTTCACCGCGGCCTGCGACTCCGTGTGTACCACCATGCCGTCCGCCGCCGGTGTGGCGCAGGCGGGCAGCAGCTTCCCCGTGCCGTCCACGCTCACGAGGCAGATGCGGCAGTTGCCCACCGTCGGCAGCTGCGGATACCAACACAGCGTCGGCACGTCGATGCCCGCCGCACGCGCGGCGTCGAGGATGGTGGCGCCTTCGGCGGCAGTACAGGAGCGGCCGTCGATCGTCAACGTGGGCATCGAAGCAAACTCTCCAGGGGGTCGCGGACGTCTGAACGTTGGCACCTGCGCCGCACGTACACAATGCGGCTACATTGGATTTCGACATCTACCAAAGAGGATGCGTCGTGACCGCTTCACGCAGGGACTTCCTCCAACAGTCCGCCGCCGCCGCGGCTGCCGTCGGGCTCATCGGCCACCGCGCGCCGGCGCAGGCCCCCGACTCCGCCCCGTGGCAAGGCGACAGCAGCCATCGTGAACTCGCGCTGCGCGCCATCGATGCCGCCAAGTCCGCCGGCGCCGACTATGCCGACTGCCGCATCTCCAGCGCCCGCTCGCAGAACCTCGGCACCCGCGAGCGCCGCGTCACCAACATCGGCGACAATGAGACGTTTGGTTTCGGCGTGCGCGTGCTGGTGGGCGGGTCCTGGGGATTCGCCGCGTCCAGCGAACTCACGGTCGATGAGATCGCGCGTGTGGCACGGCAGGCCGTGGCCCAGGCCCGCGCCAACCGCGTGGCGATGGTGAAGCCGCTGGAGCTGGCGCCCATCCATCACCCGCCCGTGCCGAACGGGACTTGGCGCTCGCCTGCGCGCATCGACCCCTTCACGGTCGCCATCGAGGACAAGGTTGCCTACCTGCTCGAGGCCAATGCGGCAGCTATGGAGGCCGGCGCACGCTTCGTGAACTCGCAGATGTTCTTCCTCAAGGACGAGAAGACCTTCGCGAGCAGCCTCGGCACCGTCACGCAGCAGACGATCTTCCGCGCCCAGCCGGGCATGAATATCACGATGGTCTCGGCGGACAACCGCGATTTCCAGACGCGACAGTCCACCGACATCCAGCCCCGTGGCCTCGGCTACGAGCACGTGCTCGACGCCGACCTCAAGTCGCACGCCGCGCGATGGGTCGAGGAGGCGCGGCAGAAACTCAGTGCCAAGCCGGTCGAGGTCGGCCGCTATGACCTGATCCTGCACCCCACGCATCTCTGGCTCACCATCCACGAGAGCATTGCGCATCCCACGGAGCTCGACCGCGCCTACGGCTACGAGGCCAACTATGCCGGCACCAGCTTCCTCGCGCCGCCGGAGGACTACCTCGGCAAGTTCCGCTACGGCCCGGACTTCATGAACGTGGTGGCCGAGCGCAGCACGCCGGGGTCGTTGTCGGCCGCCGGCTGGGACGACGAGGGTGTGAAGCCCGAGGACTTCCACATCATCAAGGACGGCATCTTCGTGGACTACCAGACCACGCGCGAGCAGGCGATGTGGCTGGACTGGTGGTACAAGCAGCGGCAGATGCCCACGCGCTCGCACGGCTGCTCGTATGCCCAGACCTGGGCCGACGTGCAGTTCCAGCGTATGCCCAACGTGAACCTGATGCCGGGCGAGGCGGATGTCTCCTGGGACGACCTCATCGCCGCCACGGAGAATGGCATCGCCATCGTCGGCGACGGCTCGTTCTCGATTGACCAGCAGCGCTTCAACGCCCAGTTCGGTGGCCAGCTGTTCTATGAGGTGAAGAACGGCAAGATCACCGGCATGCTGAAGGACGTGGCCTACCAGATGCGCACGCCGGAGTTCTGGAACGCGATGGACATGATCGGCGGCAAGGCCAGCTACGAGATGGGCGGCGCCTTCGGCGACGGCAAGGGCCAGCCCTCGCAGTCGAACGCGGTCAGCCACGGCTGCCCGCCCACCCGCCACAAGCAGATCAACGTGATCAACACCGGGAGGAACGCGTAATGGCGCCCCGATCCCTACAGGCCGTCGCGCGCTACCTCTCCCGCAGCGAGTGCGAGGCCATCGCCAAGCGCGTGCTGGGCTTCTCGTCGGCCGACGAGTGCCGCGTCAGCATCTTCAGCGGCGTGCGCGCCAACACGCGCTTCGCGGTGAACCAGATCTCCACCGCCGGCGACAACTACAACAACGCGGTCACCATCCGCTCGGTGTTCGGCAAGCGCGTCGCCAACGTGACGGTGAATCGGTTGGACGAGGCCGCGCTCAAGGCCGCGGTCGAGAACAGCGAGCGCATCGCCCGGCTCGCGCCGGAGGATCCGGAACTGCTGCCCGAGCTCGGGCCGCAGTCCTACGAGGATTCCATCGTCTGGAGCGACGCCACGGCGTCGTTGGAGCCGGATGCGCGCGCCGAGGCGGTGCGGGCGATTACGCAGCCGGCGCAGTATGCGGGTCTCATCTCCACCGGCTACCTCGAGGCGCAGGCACAGGCCTTTGCGATTGCCAACAGCAAGGGGCTGTTCGCCTACCAGCGCAGCACCGGCTGTGCGTTCACGACCACCGTGCGCACGCCGGACGGCACGGGCTCGGGCTGGGCAGGCGCCTCGGACAACGACTTCTCACGCATCGACCCGCGTGAGCTCGCGGCTCGCGCCATCGAGAAGGCCCAGCGCAGCGTGAACCCGGCGGCCATCGAGCCAGGCCGCTACACCGTGGTGCTCGAGCCGACCGCGGTGGCGAACCTGGTGCAGCTGATCGGCGGGGCGCTCAACGCTCGCAGTGCCGACGAGGGCCGCTCGTTCTTCGCCAAGGCCGGCGGCGGAAACAAGATTGGCGACAAGGTCGTAGATGAACGCGTGACGCTCGTGTCGGACCCCTTCGACCCGCGCGTTCCGGCCAACACGGTCGGCTTCGACGGCATGCCGAACGGCAAGACGACGTGGATCGAGAACGGAGTCGTGAAGAACCTCGCCTACGATCGCTTCTGGGCGCAGCGCACGGGCAACACTCCGCGCTCGACCGGCGGCACGCTGGCCATGTCGGGTGGCGACACGTCGGTGGAGGAGATGATCCGCAGCACGGAGCGCGGCTTGCTCGTCACGCGCTTCTGGTACATCCGCGGCGTGGACCCACGCACCATCCTGTTCACCGGCCTCACCCGCGATGGCACCTTCCTGATCGAGAACGGCCGCGTGACGCGGCCGGTGAAGAACCTGCGCTACAACGAGTCACCCATCTTCATGCTCAACAACGTGCTGGCGATGGGACGTCCCGTCCGCGTCAGCGCGTCGGAGTCCGGCGGGCCCGGCCAGGCCATCATGGTGCCTCCGCTCAAGGTCCGCGATTTCACCTTCACCTCAATCAGCGACGCCATCTGAGATGACTGACCGCCGCGATTTCCTCCGGACCACCGGAGCCGCGGCCGCCGCGATCGCCCTCGCGAGCACGCCACGACGCGCGGGCGCCGCCCCGGCCCTCGATGACCTGGACCGCTTCCAGAGCGGCGCGTCCAAGGAACTGCTGATGGACGCGATCAACGCCGCCAAGATGGCGGGTGCGGCCTACGCCGACGCCCGCATCGCGCGCATCCGGCAGAACTTCGTCGTCACGCGTGAGAAGCAGATCGTGAACGTGGTCGACACCGACACCCTCGGCTGCGGTGTCCGCGCCCTCGTGGATGGCTGCTGGGGCTTCGCCGCCACGAAGGACCTCACCCGCGACGCCGTCACGACCGCCGCCCGCGAGGCCGTGGCCATCGCCAAGGCGAATCGCGTGGCGCGCGACCGTTCCGTCGAGCTCGCCCCGGTGCGCGCGTATCCCAACGGCACCTGGAAGTCGGCCTTCACCACCGACCCCTTCGAGGTGCCACTGGAGCAGAAGGTCGACCTCCTGCTCTCGGCGAACGAAGAGGCGATGAAGATTCAGAACGTCCGCTTCGTGAACTCCATCCTCTTCTTCGTAAAGCAGGAGAAGCAGTTCGCGTCCACCGAGGGGACCGTCACCGACCAGACCCTGGTCCGCAGCTGGCCGCTGTTTACCGCCACGGCGGTCGCTCCCGACTTCTCCGACTTCCAGAACCGGCAGGGCGTCGAGGCCGCGCCGATGGGGCGCGGCTGGGAGTACGTCCTGCAGTGCGATCTGCCCGGCAACGCCAGGAAGTGGGGCGAGCAGGCGGTCGAAAAGCTCTCAGCCAAGCCGGTCGAGGTCGGGCGCTACGACCTCGTGCTCGATCCGGGCAACATGTGGCTCACCATCCACGAGAGCATCGGGCATCCCACCGAGCTCGACCGCGCGATGGGCTACGAGGCCAACTACGCCGGTACCAGCTTCGTCGCGCCGCCGGAGGAGCACCTCGGCAAACTCAAGTACGGCCCCTCGATGATGAACATCCAGGGCGACCGGACGCAGGAAGGCGCGCTGGCGACCATCGGCTGGGACGACGACGGCGAGCGGCCGGACGACTTCCTGATCGTGAAGGACGGGATGTTCAACGACTACCAGACGACGCGCGAGCAGGCGCCCTGGCTCAAGGACTGGTATGCGAGCCAAGGCAAGGCCGTGCGCTCGCACGGCTGCTCGTACGCCGACTCCTGGGGCAGTGTGGCATTCCAGCGCATGCCCAACGTCTCGCTGCTCCCGTCGTCCGGCAACACCAGCTGGGACGACCTCGTGGCCGGCGTCGACCGCGGGATCGCCATCATCGGCGACGGCTCGTTCTCGATTGACCAGCAGCGCTACAACGCCCAGTTCGGCGGCCAGGTGTTCTATGAAATCCGCGGCGGCAAGATCGCCGGGATGCTCAAGGACGTGGCCTACCAGATTCGCACGCCAGATTTCTGGAACGCCCTCGACGGACTCGGCGGGCGCGACACGTATCGCCTCGGCGGGTCATTCTTCGACGGCAAGGGACAGCCGGGACAGGTCAACGCCGTGAGCCACGGCTCACCGCCGGCCCGCTTCCGCCAGGTCAACGTGATCAACACCGGGAGGAAGGGATGAGCGCACCCAAGCGACTCCGCGACGGCATTCCGGCGGGAGCGGTGCTCTCCCGCGCGGACGCGCAGGCCATTGCCGAACGCGTGATGAAGTTCTCCAAGGCCGACGGCATCGACGTGAACCTCGCGTCGAACCACACGACCAACGTCCGCTTCGCCGACAACCAGATGAGCACGGCCGGCGCGCTGACGGACGGTGGGTTGGTGGTGCAGAGCTGGTTCGGCCCGAAGCACGCGGTGGTGACGACCAACGACCTGTCGGAGGCCAGCCTCCGCCGCTGCGTGGAGGAGAGCGAGCGTCTGGCGCGCCTCGCGCCCGACGATCCCGAAGCGATGCCCTTGGTCGAGCCGCAGCAGTACCGGCCGGTCGAGGCGTTCATCGACGCGACGGCCAACATCGGCGCCGCGGAGCGCGCGCAGGCCGCGATGTCGGCCTTGGGACCGGCGCGCCGCGCCGGCGACCTCAAGGCGGCGGGTTTCCTCGTGATGGGCGCGAACGCCACCGCGCTGGCCAACAGCGCCGGAATGTTCGCGTACCACAACGGGACGAACGTGAATTACACGCTCACCGTGCGCACCACGGACGGCACCGGCAGCGGTTGGGCGGCGGCCGACCATCCCGACTGGCGGCAGATCGACTTCAACGCCGTGTCGTCGCGCGCGATCGACAAGGCGCGCAGTTCGCGGCAGCCAGCCGCCGTCGAACCCGGTCGCTACACGGTGATTCTCGAGCCGCAGGCCGTCGGCGACCTCGTGCAACTGGTGGCGTTCTACGCCGACGCGCGTCTTGCCGATGAGGGACGCTCGCCGTTTTCGAAGCAGGGGGGCGGTAACAAAGTCGGGGAGAAGATCGTCGATACGCGGGTGACGATGTTCTCCGATCCTGCCGATCCGCAGTTGCTGGCGCAGCCGTTCGATGGCGAGGGCATGCCGCTCGCCCGCCAGGTGTGGATCGAGAACGGTGAACTGAAGCAGTTGCAGACGTCGCGCTTCTGGGCGAAGAAGCAGGGACGCACGCCAACCGGCGGTGCGACGTCGCTGAAGATGGCCGGCGGTTCGAGTTCGGTGGACGAGATGATCCGAAGCACCGAACGCGGCATCCTGGTCACGCGATTGTGGTATTTGCGCGAAGTCGATCCACGCACCATTCTTTATACAGGCTTGACACGCGACGGGACTTTCCTTATCGAACAGGGAAGAATTTCGCGTTCAATTCGGAATTTGCGGTTCAATGAGTCGCCGTTGTTCATGCTGAACAATCTGGAAATGCTCGGCCGGGCAGAGCGACTCGCAGGGACGGAAGCAGGTGGCAGCGTGGTGATGCCGGCCCTGAAGGTGCGAGACTTTACGTTTACCAGCCTGTCCGAGGCTGTTTGATTTGAGATTCCAAAGTATCGGGATCGCACGAGCTGCGAAGGTGGCGACACTTTCGCGGAACCCACCGATTCACCGGGGAATCGGCAGGGACGAACCTCCTTTAAGGAGATAGTACAATGGCTGCCAAGAAGAAGAAGGCCGCGAAGAAGGCGACCAAGAAGAAGGCCGCGAAGAAGAAGTAAGCGGTCCAGCTTCACACACGAGGGGATCGGCGGAAACGCCGGTCCCCTCGTGGCGTTTGGGCGGCGCGCGTCCCGCGATGTCGCTTCGCGGCGCGGCGGACCCACGTTCGCGAAGCGATCCCCCGCCCGAAACGAAAAAAGCGGGGGCGACCGTCCGGTCGCCCCCGCTGCACTCCCAGTGATCCGCGCGACTCAGGCCGCGCGAGTCGGCGTCGTGGTCGTCGCTTCAAGTTCCTCAGGGATTGGACCCCACACATATGCGGAGAACCGCGGCGTCGCCTCGTCTCGGCTGCCACGGGAAATCACAATACCCACCGGCTCCTGCTCCATCATCTCGGACTGCATCGCTCGCTCCACCATAAGTGTCCCCTCTTGGGACGGATGACAAAATCATCGACCGCAACCGGGTCGACTTCATATGGTAGACGGTGCAGGGAGAATGCCAGTTTCCAGGCCGAGCTAACGCATTGCAGGATAAGGTTTTAGACTGTGCAACGCGTGTCCCTGGGCAAGGCGGTGTCGCATCGAGACACGGGGGCAATCGCCGAACCGTGTCAGTGCGTTACGCGACGTGCTTCTTCGCGACGAACGTCTTCGACGCCCCAGGCTCCGGCACCAGCTTGATCTCCCAGCCGCTGTATCGCGACCGGAGCTCCTCCTCCGTGAGCACGGCCTGCCCGGCCACGATGGTCTCGATCAAATGCACGCCGCCGTCCGCCGTCGCCTGCTGCAACAAGGCGATGACCTGCTCGCGCTCAACCGGCGAGAGTCCGGCGAAGGCAGCCGGCGTACACACAACCGCTGCCAGCGGACCGTCGGGAGTGTAGCTCACGAGGTCCGCCACGAACCCGCGCAGCTTCTCGATCAACCCCGACTCCTGGGCCGCCCGCACGACGCGGTTCACCACCGCCACCTCGGACTCCACCGCCGTCACCTCGCAACCGTTCGCCGCCAGGTACAGCGCCGAGCCCTCGACGCGCGGGCCGGCGACCAAGACCGTCGCTGCCGGACGCGGTGCCTGCAGCGCCTCGTGCAGCGGCGTGTCGGGACGCAGCCCCCAATGCTCGGGGCGACGCAGTTCGTTCTCCGTCTTCAATCGGCGGCGCCGCCAGGTCTCGTAGCTGGGCAGTCGCAGGCGCTTGGCGATGATCCGGTCCACCTCCGCCGCCAGCATCACTTCGCGCATTCCGAGCTGTGCGCCTTCCTCGAGTGTGCGCGCAGCCTCGGTCGCGATGCTGTGCAGGAACGCGGTCGAGACCGAGTTCTTGTAGTCCTCGACCTCGCGTTCCACGAACAGGTCGTACTCGGCGCGGAGCGAGCGTGGCGAGGCGCGGTGGCCCATCGGGGATGGCAGCGGGGCGGGGTGGGAAGGTCTGCCTGCAAGCTAGGGGCTTCTGCGCACCCGACAACCCTTCCCTCGCGCGTGACGCGGCCCATCATTCACGGCGATGCCAGAACTCCCGGAAGTCGAGTACGCCGCGCGGCGACTGCGGCGCGCCATCCGCGGACGCGAGATCGTCGCGTTGCGCACACATCACCGCTCGCAAACGCGGCAGCTACCGCCGCCCCACGCGGCACGGGCAGTCGGTCAGCGCGTCGTCGAGGTAGAACGCCGCGGCAAGCACCAGCTACTCCATCTCGCCGACTCCGCTACGCTGCTCGTGCACTTCCGCATGAACGGGGACTGGCACTTCGGGCGGTCGGCCACCGCATTGCCGGCACACGCCCGCGTGAGCATCGATCTCGACAACGGGCGTCGCGTCACGCTGGTGGACTCCCGTGCGCTGTGCACCGTCTCCTGGCACCCGGATGCCGCGCTGCCCGACCTCGGGCTCGGCCCGGAGGCGGAGGACCCCGCACTCGATGCCACCGTGCTGCGCGCGCGTCTCGCGGACCGCCGAGGGCCGATCAAGCCCGTGCTGCTCGATCAGGCCCTGCTGGCCGGCATTGGCAACATCTATGCGGCCGAGGCCTGCTGGCACGCCCGGCTTTCGCCGCGGGTGGCGGCGCAGTCGCTCACGCTGCCGCGCGTCGAACGCCTGCTTGTGGGGCTGCGCGCCGCGTTGGCCGACGGCCACGTCAACGCGGGCCGCTATCACAGGGGCGAGCGACTGGTACCGTTTCGCGTGTACGACCGGGAGGGCGAGCCCTGCCGACGCTGCCGCAGCGCCATCCGGAGAATCGTGCAGGCGGGGCGCAGCACCTACTTCTGCCCGCGCTGCCAAGCGCGCTGAGCCCGTCGGCTTATGGGGCGTCAGCCGCGGGCGATGTCACTCGCCGCCAAAGCCTCAGTCACCCGCCTCCAGCAACGCGCCCTTGAGGTAACCCGTCTCGGGGATCGTCAGCACCTCGGGATGATCCACCGGCTGCCCGGTCAGCCCGCGCAGGATCATCCGGCGTCCACTGTGTGCCGCCGCCTCCTGGATCATCGCCAGGAAGTCCGACTTGCCGAGATGGTAGGAGCAGCTCGCCGTATACAGCACGCCGCCGGGCGCGAGCAGGCGCATCGCCCGCAGGTTGATGTCGCGGTAGCCGCGCACAGCACCCGCCAGCGAGGCGCGGTTCTTCGCGAACGCCGGTGGATCCAACACGATAGTCTCGTAACGTGAGCCGCCACGTTCCTCCGCACGCAGGAAGTCGAACGCATCGGCCTCCACCGGCTCGATGTTCGTGTAGCCGTTCAGCGATGCATTCTCCCGCACGCGTGCGAGCGCCGCGCCACTGGCATCCACCGCGCGTACCGAATCCGCACGCCGGGCCAGGTGCAGTGCGAAGGACCCGTGGTAACTGAACACGTCGAGCGCCCGACCACGCGCCACGCTGCCCACGAGCACGCGCGCCTCCCGCTGGTCGAGGAACGCGCCGGTCTTCTGGCCGCTGTGTGGCGCGGCGAGGTACCGCACGCCGTGCTCGCGAACCTCCACCGTCGCCGGCACATCGCCATACAACGGCTCCACCGCCTTCGGAAGGCCCTCGCGCGCACGAACCGACGCGTCGTTGCGCGCGAGGATGCCCTCGGCGCCACTCAGCTCCCGCAGCACCGAAACAATCGTGTCGCGCCGCGCCTCGAGTCCCGCCGAGAGCAACTGCACCACCAGCCATCGGTCGTAGCGATCTACCACGAGCGACGGCAGGCCGTCGCCTTCGCCGTGTACCAGGCGACAGGCATTCGTGTCCGCATCAAGCAAACCGTGGCGACGGTCCAAGGCGCTGCGTAGGCGCTCCGCCCACCAGGTGGGCGCGAGGGCCGCATCGTCCCGTGAAAGCATCCGCAGCGAGATCTCGGACTCCGGGCTCCACAGCGCCGCGCCGATCGCGCGGCCCGCCTGGTCCACCACGGAGACCGTGCCTGCCGGCGCCGCCGGCCGCTCGACCACATCGGAACGGAAGATCCACGGATGCCCGCCCTGCCAGCGCTTGGCACCGCGGGTGGAGACGACTGCGTGCTGAACTCGCGACATTCCGGAATCTACCGTGGCTGAGTCGAGCCTCGCTCTGGCGCCGCGCTGCCAGGGTAGCGTCGGTTGCGCATCTGCGACCGCAGCCGTGGACAGTTCACCGCGCCGCCCGCATCTTCGAGGCGATGAAGCGTCGCCCCGAACGTCCTCGCGGCGTGCGCGCCGTCCGCGGCGCCACAACCGTCAGCGCCGACCGCCCCGAGCTGATCCGCGAGGCGGTCACCGAGTTGCTGGAGGCGGTGCTCGACGACAACGACCTCGTCCCCGCCGACATCATCTCCGCCGTCTTCACCGCGACGCCCGATCTCATCAGCGAGTTTCCAGCCTACGCGGCGCGACTCTACGGCTGGACGGACATCCCGCTGCTCTGCGCGCAGGAACTGCCGGTGCCGGGCGCGTTGACGCACTGCATCCGTGTGCTGGTCCACGCCGAGTGCCGGCTGGCGCGCAATGAAGTCCGGCACGTGTACCTGCGCGACGCCGTGCTGCTCCGCGCCGACCTGATGGCGGACTAAGGCGCGCGTTGCCGGCCGGTCGTGTCGGGCGGCACCTTGGTCGCCGTCTTTGTGGCGGCATCGCTGGGCGCCTTGGTCGGGACCTTCGTTGCCGCGGCGGCACTCAGCGCCGAGTCCACCCGCGCCTGCGCCGCCTGCCGCCGACGCTCCAGCGTGTCACGCCGCGCGATGTCGCGCACCATCCGGATGGCCTCGAGGTGCTCGCGATACGTGCGTCGGAACTCGTGGTGTCCGTCCGGATGCGCCACGAAGTACAGGAAGTCCACGTCGGCCGGATACAGCGCCGCTTCGATCGACTTCGCACCCGGCGAGGCAATGGGGCCCGGCGGCAGGCCAGCCCGTCGATACGTGTTGTAGGGCGAGTCCACGCGCAGGTCGCGGAAGAGCACACGCGCCGGACGCCGACGCTTCAATGCGAACTGAATCGTCGGGTCGGCCTGAAGCAGCATGCCGCGCGTGAGGCGGTTGGAGTACACGCCGGCCACGGTCGGCCGCTCCGCGCCCTGCCGCACTTCCTTTTCGACAATCGACGCCAAGGTCACCACTTGGTGGCGCGTCATCTTCCGCTCGGCGGCGCGCGCTTCCCACTCCGGCGTCCACACCTGTTCGAAGCGGCGGATCATGTAGATGATCGCCTGGCGCGCCGTCGCGCCTACCGGTAAGTCATAAGTGTCCGGGAACAGATAGCCTTCCATGTCCCGGATCCCTCGTGGCACGCGCAGACGCCGCAGCAGTGCCGTGTCGCGCACCACCACCTGCACCGACTCCTCGGGCACCTCAAGCTTCGTTGCGAGCTCTGGCACGATGTCCCACAGCGCCCAGCCCTCGATGATGCGCACGCGGGTCACCATCCCCTCGCCCTTCTCCAGTGCGTCCAACACGTCGCTCCAGGAGGATCCACGCTCCAGCAGGTACATCCCGTAGCGGATGCTGCGGTCGCGCCCGAGCCGCGATGCGTAGAAGCCGAAGAGACGCGGGTTCTTGATCACGCCGTGCGCCGCCAGCGACTCGGCGGCCTCCGGGAAGTTCGAGCCCTTCCGGATATTCACGGTGACCTGTGTGCGGTCGTCGGTGCCGCAGGCCGCCGCGAAGCCGGCGACCACTGCCACGCCGGTCGCCACGCAGAAGCGCCGCCAGCGCGCGGCGCTACGCATCCGCGACCCCACCGGACTCGGCCGGCGACTCCTGCAGCTCCATCGCCCGCAGCGCGTGCTGCAGCAGCACTGTCGCCGCCAACGCATCCACGTCGCCCTTCCGGCCGCGCGTCGAACCCTCCATCTCCTGCACCGCGCGCAGTGCCGCCGCCGTCGAGAAGCGTTCGTCGACCAACTCGGCGGGAAGGCCAAGCCGGGTCGAGAGTTCCTGCGCCAGTCGTCGCGCCTCCGCCGCACGCGGCGTGTCCTCACCCTGGCCGTCGAGTGGGAGTCCCACCACCAATCCCTCGCCCTCCAACTCGCGAACGCGGGCCAACAGTGCCGTCAACGGTGGACGCTTTCCAGCGCGCCGCACCACGTGCCCGGCCGGCGAGGCAATCATGCCCGTCGGGTCGCTCACTGCGAGCCCGATGCGCCGATCGCCGAGGTCGATCGCCACCCACCGACGCGCGCGTCGCATCAGCCGCCCTCGGCCATCTTCTGGAAGAACTCCTCGTTCGTCGCGGTCACCGCCAGCTTGCGCAGCAGGAACTGCGTCGCCTCCTCGGGCGGCATGTCGCCGAGGAAGTGTCGCAGCAGGAAGATGCGGTTCCGCTCCTTGTCCGTGAGCAGCAGCTCTTCCTTGCGCGTCCCCGACTTGTTGATCTCCACGGCCGGATAGATCCGGCGGTTCGCGATGTCCCGGTCGAGGACGATTTCCTGGTTGCCCGTGCCCTTGAACTCCTCGAAGATCACCTCGTCCATGCGTGAGCCGGTGTTCACCAGTGCCGTCGCCACGATGGTCAGCGAGCCGCCGTTCTCGATGCGCCGCGCCGCGCCAAAGAAACGCTTGGGCTTCTCCATCGCCTTCGCGTCCACGCCGCCCGAGAGGATCTTGCCCGACATCGGGATCACCGCGTTGTGCGCCCGCGCCAAACGCGTGATCGAGTCCAGCAGGATCACCACGTCACGCCCGGCCTCGACCAGGCGCTTCGCCCGCTCGATCACCATCTCCGCCACCTGCACGTGCCGCTTCGGCATCTCGTCGAAGGTGGAGGCCACGACTTCCGCCTCGGGTACCGTCGCGATGAAGTCGGTCACTTCCTCCGGCCGCTCGTCGATCAACAGCACGATCAGCTCGATCTCCGGATGGTTCTCGGCAATCGCGTTCGCCATCCGCTGGAGAAACAGCGTCTTGCCCGCGCGCGGCGGAGCGACGATCAACCCGCGTTGCCCCTTGCCCAGCGGCGCAATCAAGTCGGCCACGCGCATCGACAGTCCGCCAGACTTGGACTCGAGTCGGATGCGTTGGTCGGGATACCGAGGCTTAAGCGCGTCGAAGGGGACGCGCTGCGCCGCCTGCTCCGGCGGCAAGCCGTTGATGCTCTCCACCTGCATCAGGGCCAGGAACTTCTCCCAGGCCTTGGCTGGCCGCACGAGGCCGCGCACCATGTCACCCGTGCGGATACCCAGTCGGCGGATCTGTGCCGAGGACACGTACACATCGTCCGGCCCGGCGAGGTAGCTGTGCTCCGGACTGCGGAGAAACCCGTGACCACCCTTCACCAGCTCCAGCGCGCCCTCGGCGATCAACGGCTCGCCTGTCGCGAGCAGCGCACGCTTCACGCGAAGCGAGAGATCCTCGGGGGGCTGTCGCCCGTCGGTGTCCACGCCCAGCGAGGCACCGAGGGCCTGCAACTCGTCCACCGACATGTGGCGGAGGGAAGCGATTTCCACGCGAAGGGGAGGCTTGGAGGGGGAAGCTCGCGACGGTCGGCGCCGGCCCGCACATCGGGGCGGGGAGGGGAGGGGCGCGACGGAAGGGGAATGGATGCGCGAGGCGGGATTCGAACCCACGACCTTCGGCTCCGGAGGCCGACGCTCTATCCAGCTGAGCTACTCGCGCGAACCGTGAAACCTAGTCCGCTCGGCTGCCACGGGGTAGGTGGCCGGGGTCGCCGGGCCCTCTGCTGGGATGCGGCACCACGCCCCGCGGGCTATTGTATGCACACCCCGCCAGGGCGCGAGTCGCCCGCGCATCCCCCGAATACAAGAGGACTGCCTGATGTCGGCCACCTTCGCGCCCATTGACGCCGCAACCATCACCGCACTGAACGGTGGGAGCGAGCAGGCGCTGGAGACGATCTATCGCTCCAACTACGACTGGCTCCTGGCCCGTGCACTGGAACGGCTGAAGGGCGAGGACGCGGCCGCACCGCGGCTGCTCATCGCCACGCTGCGCGAGTTCTGGGCCGAGCGCGACGGCTTCCACAATAGCGGCGAGATCGAGGCCTTCTTCAACGAGGAGATGCGCCATCGCGCCCGCGCGACGCGCGCGCGTATGGCCGCGGTCCACCGTTTCGAGAAGGCCGAGGGGGTCCAGGCGAGCGCCCACGCCGCGCCGAGCGCCGATGCGATCTGGCGCGACCTGGTCGCGGAGCTGCACAAGCCGCAGGTCGACGCCGCGACCGCCGCCAAGCGGCGCCGTGAGCATAGCTCGCACGGGGTCGCCGAACACATCAACACCGTCGCCAAGCGCGGCAACTGGAAGACGCCCGTCATCATCGCCGTGGTCGCGGCCGTCATGGCATTGGGCGGCGCCTATTGGTTCGGTATGGCCAGCCGCGCCTCCGTCATCAACCAGATGCTCGGCTCGGCGGAGGCGGAGCAGATCTCGACTCGCGCCGGCCAGCTGGGCAGCGTGACCTTGGGCGACGCCAGCGTCGCCAACCTCGGTCCCGAGAGCCGGCTCGTCATCGTCCCCGAGTTCGGCGCCAAGTATCGCACGCTCACCGTCTCGGGTACTGCGCGATTCCGTGTGGCAAGCGGCAATCCCGAGCAGTTCGAGGCCAGGCTGGGCGACGTCTCCGTCTTCTCCTCCGGCGGTGTCGTCACGGTTCGTGACTATGCCGAGGAGATGATCCGCGTGGTGCGCGTCGACTCCGGCAGCGCCCGCATCAAGGTGGGTGATGCCGAGCAGACGCTTGCCGAAGGCGCGGCCGTGACCATCGACCGCGACGGCAACTCGCAGGCAGCCAGCGCCGCCGACGTCCAGCGCGAACTGAGCTGGACCGAGAATCGCCTCGTGATGCAGGAGCTTCCGGTCAGCGACGCGCTGCAGAAGCTGTATCGCTGGTACGGACTCGACATCATGTTGGCTGACTCCGCCTCAGCGGCGAAGCCCGTCTCGATGGATGTGCCACTTGAGTCGTCGCAGGCAGCCATCAGCGCCATCGAGCAGGCGGCGCAGCTGCGCTTCGAGTGGGTGAACAACCGGATGACGTTCCAGGCCGCGACCGGCCGCCGGGCGAGATGAGCCGCGCGCTCCGCCGCCTGAGGGCCGCAGCGGGGGCCCTCGTGTTGCTGCTGTCGCCAGCGGCCCTGCTCGGACAGCGTGTCTCCGGTCAGGTAAAGCTTCCCGGCGGCGCGACCGGCGGCGGAGGCGTGATTGTGGTTGCGCAGGACAGCGCGGGCACTGAAGTGCTGCGCGTTGTGACCAGCGACGACGGACGCTACGCCTTGCCCCTTCCGCGAGCGGGCTACACCCGCGTCGTGCTGGAGCGCGTTGGGTACGAGCGTACGGTCGCGCTGGAACAGGCGGTCGCGGCCGGCGAGATCGTGTCGCTGGATCCCACGCTGGGCGCCAGCGTTCGGGTGCTGCCGCTGCGCTCATCCGTGGCCCCGAGCTCCTGCGGCAACTCGGCCGTGGACCAGACTTACGTCGCGACTTTGATGGACGAGGTACGAAAGGCCATTACGGCGGCGCACCTCACGTCCACTCGGCAGGGCGTCGTCGCACGCTGGGCCGTGACCGACCACCGGCTCGCGGCCAACGCGCGCGATACGGCGCGCTTCCTGATCGCGCGCCGCAGTGGAGCGCCGGTCGCGGCGTTCGGCACTCCCGTATTGGGGGAGCTGCAGCGTTCCGGCTATGTGGTGGTCGCCGGCAAGGACCGGATCTTCCGCGGCTTCGACCTGACGACGTTGCTGTCGCCTTGGTTCGCGAGCTCCTACTGCTTCACGGCGCGCGAAGGGTCGGCGACCGCATTCACCGTGAGCTTCGAGCCGAAGGAACGGAAGCGGGACTACGTGGACGTCGAGGGCACCCTGCTTATTGAACGCGCTACGATGGCCCTGCAGGAGATCAACTACCGGTACGTAGGACTCACGTCGGATGAAGACAAGCGCGACGGAGGTGGGCGGGTCGGCTTCGCCCGTGCTGCCGGCGGTACCTGGCTGGTCTCCGACTGGTTCATCCGCTTCCCGCAGGTCGGGTTCATTGAGCTTGAGACCTTCCGCTCCCAGGACCGTGCCCGGGTGCTGCAACCCGAGGTGATGGGCCACGAGCTGTTGTCCTGGCAGACGACGGCACTGCTGGAAGGATCGCGACGCATCTTCATGAGCGAGGCGGCAGCCAATGACGATCGCGAAGGACCAATCCGCAGCGCCTGCTCGGAGCGAGTGATCTTTGCCCGCACCGGCGCGGCCCGCGGGCGCCTCACGTGGCAGGATCGGCCCGTGGCCAACTCCCGTATCCGCGCCACTTGGCGCGTCGCCGTCGACGTCGGTGGCGAAGTGCCCCTTTGGCGCGATGAGATCCGTGAGGCCATCAGCTCGAATCGCGGGGACTGGGTCCTCTGCGACCTACCCGCGCTGACCACGGTGGAGTTGTCCTGGGAAGTGATGGGCAAGAAGAGCAGCACGTCGCTACGCGTGGACTGGAACCAGTTGGTCACGCTCGACGCCGACGGGAAGCCGGTACCGTGAGTCGCGCTTCGGACTCCGGCCGACTCGCGGCCCTCGCGTTGGCTGGAACCCTCGTCTTGCCGGTTGGCCGGTTGGTGGCGCAACAGGCGCCGCCGGCGGCGGGCATCGAGCGCAGCGGGCCGGTCATCCGCAACGGCGGGATGTCCGCCGCCGTGCCCGACGCCACGTTCAAGATCCCGGACGGCCACGTCTTCAAGGTGATGTGGGAGATCAACGTCGGCGTCGACTCCCTGGCCAACCAGCAGCTCGGCACCGTGGCGCGGTTCTACAACCTGCACGCGCGCAACGGGATCCCGGTCGAGCGCCTGCACGCGGCCGCGGTCTTCCACGGAACCGGTTGGTACGCGCTGCTCACGGATTCCGCGCACATTGCGCGATTCGGGCGCCCCAACCCCAGCCGGCCGTTGGTCGAGGAGCTGCTCAAGCAGGGCGCGCGTCTGGCGATGTGTGGGCAGACGGCGGCGTTCCGAGGCGTGAAGCGCGAGGAACTGCTGCCGGGTGTCGATCTCGCCATCAGCGCGATGACGGCGTTGAACGTGTTCTACGCCGAGGGATACCGCCTGAACCCCTGGCGCTGACCCGGCGCGGGCGCTGAGATGGCAGCAAGAAGGCCCCGCAACGCATCGCGCGTTGCGGGGCCTCTATGTATACCAGTCGGGGCGACTGGATTTGAACCAGCGACCTCCTGCTCCCGAAGCAGGCGCTCTACCGGGCTAAGCTACGCCCCGATCGTGCTCTTTCGTCCTTCGTCCTACCACCTTCGTCCTAGAAGGAATGCGCCCGGAGAGACTCGAACTCCCAACCTTCTGATCCGTAGTCAGATGCTCTATCCAATTGAGCTACGAGCGCGCAGCACCCACGCAAACACGGCGTACACGTTTCCGAGGGAATCCCAAAGATAAGCGCGCCCGGAGGGGCAGTCAACGAGACGGGGGGCGGCGCCGCTGGCGCCGCCCCCCGTCCGACTCCCGCCGGCCACGGCGGGGCTCACTTCATCACGTACTTCCAGGCGACGATGCCCGGCTGGGTCGCCGTGATCTCGAATTCCGACATTCCGTTCGGCTCGGCGGACGGCGTGGTCGTCGTCAGCGTCTCCACCACGTTGCCCTCGATGTCGAGGAACTGGAACTCCAGGGTGAACGTCTTGGCGGCGCGTCCTCGGTTCTCCACCGACCCCGACACCACCGCACCCTCGGCGCGGCGCTCGAAGCGGGTGATCTGCACCCGGTGCTGCATCGCCGTCTCCTGACGCATCAGGGCCTCGACGTTCTTGATGAGCTCGGCGCGGCGCGTGGTGTTCTGCTCCGCCTCGGCGACCTGGCGCGCGGCCATCGTCTGCATCATCAGGTTGTCGGGGTTGCCCGGGTCCAGCGTCTTCAGGCGCTCCAGCATCGGCAGCGCTTCCGCCGACTTCTTGGCCTCGATCAACATGTACGCGAGGAAGAAGTTGGCGTCGCGGATGTTTGGGTTCTTCTCCAGCGCGGCCTGGTAGAAGGCCATCGCGTCGTCGTTCTTGTTGAGCAGCCGGGAGGTCTCCGCCGCAATCAACAGTGTGAGGTCCGGATAGATCGACGGGTCTTCCTTCAGCGGCTGCAGGATCTCCGCCATCAAGGCCTGGTTCTGCGTCATCGAGGCGATGTCCATCGCCGCCGAGAAGTAGGCCGGACCATCCTGGCCCATCGGATCGTTGTTGCCCAGCGCGATGTACATCCGGGCGGCCTTGGCCAGCTTCTCGTTCCGCACGGGGCCGGCCGACTCCGACATCGCCTGGGTCTGCAGCGTCTGTGCGTACTGCGTCTGGAGCTGGCGCGTCGTCTCGGCGAGCGCGGTGTCCTTCGAGGCGAGTTCGATCGCCTTGTCCAGCTGTGTGAGCATCCCGTCCACGTCGTTGCGCTTCGCGGCGATCTGCGCGAAGGCGTTGTAGACGAACGGCGAGCGGCGGTCGAGCTGGAAGGCCTGCTTCGCAAAGTCCTCCGCGCCATCGACGTCGCCCTCGTTCAGCAGGCGGTACGCCTCGCTGATGCGCTCGTTCCAGGGCTTCGACTGCCGCCAGCGGTCCACATCGGGCTCGCATTCGGGCGCGGCGCGCTCGACGATCGAGAACATCGAGTCGGCAGCGTGCACGAGGTCGATCTGCCGCTCGCGGTCGCGGCCGAGGTTCAGGTCGCGTTCGGTCATGGAGACCGGCGCGTCATCCTGGTGCAGCCAGAGGATGAACATCTGGCCCTTGGCGTAGGCCAACCCGTTCGGGTTCGAAGCGAAGCGGCGCTCGTCCTGCAGGAGGCGGGCCGCGTCGCGAAGGGCCTTGGCGCCGTCCTCACCCTCGGGATTGTTGGCGGCCTGCTGGATGAAGATGGTCGCCTGCGCGAGCTGCGACGGCTTGTAGAGGTCCACCGAGCACTCAGTGGCCTGCGCGGCCACGGTCACGGGGACCAGGGCGGCGAGCGCGGCGACGGCGGACAGGCGGATGGAAAGGGACATCGGTCGCGGAGTTGGGGGAGTGCCCGGCCGACAGCGGACGCCGACGGCCAGCGGCGGGGGGAGAAACGAACGCCCCACGAGTATGACCTCGTGAGGCGATGGGCGGTACAAGACTCGAACTTGTGACCTCCACGATGTCAACGTGGCGCTCTAACCAACTGAGCTAACCGCCCGTGGATACCCGACGCCGACGTCTAACGTTCCGACGGCATCAAGCGTTGCACTGCGGTCGCCGATACTGCTGGTGGCGACAGAGCGGGAAACGGGACTCGAACCCGCGACCCCAACCTTGGCAAGGTTGTGCTCTACCAACTGAGCTATTCCCGCAGACGGGAGCGCAACCGCCGCCACCGCGTCATTGCACCCTCTGGAACCCTACGATCCACGCCGCCCGGACCCTTGGGCGGGGAGTGGAGGCGAGGGGAATCGAACCCCTGACCTCTTGAATGCCATTCAAGCGCTCTCCCAACTGAGCTACGCCCCCGCGCGACGCACGCTCAAGAGCGTGTCCGACAGGAACCGTAGAAGCTATCTGGGTATATGTAGGCGGTCAAGCGGTCTGACTGGCGCTACCGCAGGAAATCCTTATCTTAGGGTTCGCTTTTCGCTGTCGAATTGAGCCGGGCCGCCCTTGGCGCCCAGGAATCCATACGAAATGGCCACCGAAGTAAAGCGTCGGAAGCGGCGCACCGCGCCTGCTGGCATCGCCCCGAGCGAGCCCGAGCGCGACATTCTCGACCAGTACCTCTACGAAGTCTCCACGTACCCCCTCCTGAAGGGGAACGAGGAGATTGAGGTCGCGCGGAAGATCCGCGCTGGCGACCAGGACGCCCTCCAGGAGCTGGTCAAGCGCAACCTGCGCTTCGTCATCTCGGTGGCCAAGAAGTACCAGAACCGCGGCCTGCCCCTCATCGATCTCATCGGCGAGGGCAACGTCGGCCTGCTCACCGCCGCCCGGAAGTTCGATCCCGACCAGGGCGTGAAGTTCATCTCCTACGCCGTGTGGTGGATCCGCCAGGCCATCCTGAGCTCGCTGGCCCGCCAGGGCCGCACGGTCCGCGTGCCGCTCAACCGCACCGCCGACCTCTCGCGCATCATCAAGGCCTCGGAAATCCTCCGCCAGAAGCTGCGCCGCGAGCCAACGCCGGAAGAGCTCTCGCAGGTCACCGGACTGTCCGTGGACGTCGTGCAGTCGCTCGCCGCGCTCAACACCGGCGACGTCCGACTCGATGCCCCGATGGATCCCGACGGCGATCGCTCCCTGATCGAGCGCTTCGTCGCCGACGAGATGCCCGACACCGAGGAAGAGGCGATGAACCGCTTCCTCAACGACGAGATCGAGCACGCCCTCAACACCCTGCCGCCCCGCGATGCCAAGGTGCTGCGCCTCTACTTCGGGCTCGAAGGCGGTCGCGAGCACACGCTCGAGGAGATCGGTTCCATGCTCGGCGTCACGCGTGAGCGGGTCCGGCAGCTGCGTGACCGTGCGCTCAAGCGGCTCCGTGAAGGGGATGTGGGGCGCGCGCTGGGGTCGTTCGCCGCATAACGGCTGACGAAGGACGAAGGACGAAGGAGGGCGGCCCGTTCGGGCCGCCCTTTCCTTTGCACCGCTCCGCGATGCGGATGCCGCTTCCGTGGCGCATATTCCCAAAGCTTCCGTCCTCCGTCCTTCGTCTTCCGTCCGCCCTCACGTGATCGTCTTCGACAACCTCCACAAGGCCTTTGGCGACAACGAAGTGCTCCGTGGCTTCTCCCTCGAGGTGAAAGAGGGCGAGACCATGGTCATCATCGGCTACTCGGGCACGGGAAAGTCGGTCGCGATCAAGCACATCGTCGGGCTGCTCGACCCCGACCTCGGTCGCGTCTTCGTGGACGGCGTCGAGGTCCAGAAGCTCTCGCGACAGGAGCTCTACAAGCTCCGCGCCAAGATCGGCTACGTGTTCCAGTTCGCCGCGCTCTTCGACTCCCTGACCATCGCCGACAACGTGGCCATGGGCCTGCGCAAGCAGGGCCAGCTCACCGAGTCCGAGATCAAGGATCGCGTGCACGAGGCATTGGAGCTGGTCGACCTCGAGGACGACGTCGGCGTGCGGCTCCCCGCCGAACTCTCGGGCGGTATGCGCAAGCGCGTTGGCATCGCTCGCGCCATCGCGCTACGCCCGAAGTACCTGCTCTACGATGAACCCACGACCGGCCTCGATCCCGTCACCAGCGCCATCATCGACGCGCTGATGGTCCGCATGCAGAAGCAGCTCGGGGTCACGGGCATCGTGATTACCCACGACATGCGCAGCGCCTACACTGTCGGCACGCGCATCGCCATGCTCTATGAGGGACAGGTGCGCCAGGTCGGCACCGTCGACGAGATCAAGGCCACGACGGATCCCATCGTCAGGCAGTTCATCGAAGGCCGTGCCGAGCTGGAGCCGTTCGAGCCCGTCGCGCGGTGACGCGGAAGAAGAAGCCCCGTGAGGAGGTCTCGGCCGGCGGCATCGTGTTCCGCCGCGACGGCGAGCGCACGTTCTACCTGCTCATCCGCGATCCCTATCGCAACTGGGGCTTCCCGAAGGGCCATCTCGAAGCCGGCGAGGAACCATCGTCCGCCGCCCTGCGTGAGGTGGCCGAGGAGACGGGCATCGGCCGACTCGAGATCCGCGCGCCCGTGGAGACCATCGATTGGACCTTTCGGTTTCGCGGCCGCAAGATCCACAAGGTCTGCCACTTCTTCCTGATGGAGACGGAGCAGCGCCGCACCGTGCCGCAGCGTGAGGAAGGCATCACGGCTTGCCGCTGGGCCTCGTACGAACAGGCGACCAAGATGCTCGCCTACGACAACGCCCGCGCCGTGCTAGAGTCTGCACACGCACTCCTCGCGGTCGGGCCGGATGATGCCGCGGTGCTGCCCGCCAGCGACGTCAGCGCCGCGTCCTGACCGTGCCCGACCGCTTGCTCGGGCCCCTCTCGGCCCCAGGGATCATCGCCGCCACCGGCCGAGATCGCGCACGGGACGCCTTTCGCCGCGCCCTGCCGCGCCGCCGGGGCCACCTCTTCCTCGTGCGCACGGCGGATGAGCTCCGCCGCACCCTGGCGACCGCCTTCGTCGATGCGGTGGTGGTGGACCTCGCCCAGCCCACCGACGAGACCTGGGCGCAGGCCGCGCTGGCCCGCGACTACCCCAGCATCCCCTTCCTGGGCTATGCCCCGCTGCGTCCCGCGGACGCGGCGACGCAGGCACGGGCGGCGAAGCTTGAGCTGGTCGATTGCCTTGTGGAGGGCGCGGAGGACGAGGTGCTTCGCGAGCTGACGCTGCCGGCGACGTTTACCGTGCGCTTCGCAACTGCGCTCCAGGATGCGCCGGCACGGATCGGCCTGACGACTCCGGTGCAACTCTCGGCCTGGCGATACATCGTTGCGCAGGGTGGCCGCATCGTTCGCACCGAAGCCATCGCCGACGCGGTGGGCCTGACGCGCGAGCACCTGAGCCGACGCTTCTCGTCGGATGGCGCTCCCAATCTGAAACGCGTGATCGACCTCGTCCGCCTGCTGGCGGCTGCGGCCTTGGCGAAGAATCCCGGCTTGGACCTGCCGGACGTCTCGCGCATCCTCGGCTTCGCCTCCGCGTCGCACCTCTCGGCCTGCTGCCAGCGGCTGTTCGGCGTGAAGAGTTCGTCGTTGGCTCGGTTGCGGCCGGCGGATCTCATGGACCGGTTCGTGAAGCAGGGGCGGGGGCGGTCTCGTTCGTAGTTCTGGTTCTGTGCGCTGAGTTTCTTGCCACAGAGACGCAGAGGCACAGAGAACTGCGGATGCGCGGTGCGGGATGCGGGCAACCCCGAACGGCGGTGCGGGAACGGCAACGGCAACTGACTTTGGGGGTCCCTGGGACAGATCCCTGCGCGGCGGACCCCCCAGAGGCAGTTGAAGTTCCCGAATCGCAGTTCGCCGTTGTCCCGCATCTGCAGTCGGTCCCGTATCCGCCGTTCTCCGTGCCTCTGCGTCTCTGTGGCAGCCCCCGCAAAGCCATCCGAGCGGGGACGCCAGAATCCAGCCTCGACCAGTCCCAAAGCCAACCCCGCATGAGTTGCAAACCAGCCGGGATTGTGATTATTTTCACAAGCTATACAAGAACCGCGCTCGAACCCTGATTCCAAGGGCATAGACGAGCGCACGAATCACGCTTCATAAACGCTCTTTCCGACGACCGATATGGCTTCCCAGACGGCGCTGCGCCCGGGCGAGATCAAGGACATCCTGCTTCGCGAGATCGAAGCGGCCGACCTCAACACCCTCGACGTCGAGGAAGTCGGTTCCGTCCTCGAGGTGAAGGACGGCATCGCCCGCATCTACGGCCTCCAGAAGGCGATGGCCGGCGAGATGCTCGAGATCAAGTCCTCCGAGACCGGCGAGACCATCACGGCCCTCGCGCTCAACCTCGAAGAGGACAACATCGGCGCCGTTATCCTCGGCGACTACCTCCAGCTCAAGGAGGGCGACGAGGTCCGCCGCACCGCCCGCGTGCTCGAGGTGCCGGTCGGCCCCGCCATGATCGGTCGCGTCGTGGACGCGCTCGGCCGCCCCATCGACGGCCAGGGCCCCATCAACACCACCATGAGCCGCAAGGTGGAGTCCGAGGCCCCCGGCATCATCGTCCGCCAGCCGGTGGGCGAGCCGCTGCAGACCGGCCTCAAAGCCGTCGACGCGATGATCCCGATCGGCCGCGGCCAGCGCGAGCTCATCATCGGTGACCGTGGCACGGGCAAGACCGCCATCGCCATCGACACGATCATCAACCAGAAGGACAGCGGCGTCATCTGCGTGTACGTCGCCATCGGCCAGAAGGCCTCGACGGTCGCCAGCGTCGTGGAGAAGCTCAAGGAAGCCGGCGCGATGTCGTACACGATCGTCGTCGTCGCCGCCGCCTCCGACCCGGCCCCGATGCAGTACATCGCCCCCTACTCGGGTGTGGCGATGGCCGAGTACTTCATGTACCACGAGGGCAAGGCGACGCTGGCGGTCTATGACGACCTGACCAAGCAGGCCGCCGCCTACCGCCAGCTCTCGCTGGTGCTGCGCCGCCCGCCGGGCCGCGAGGCCTTCCCGGGCGACGTGTTCTACCTCCACAGCCGCCTGCTGGAGCGCGCCGCCAAGCTCTCGAACGACCAGAAGATCGTCGACAACAAGACCATCTTCGCGCCCGGCGGCTCGCTGACCGCGCTGCCGATCATCGAGACCCAGGCCGGCGACGTGTCGGCATACATCCCGACGAACGTCATCTCGATCACCGACGGCCAGATCTTCCTCGAGTCCGACCTGTTCTTCGCCGGCGTCCGCCCCGCGATCAACGTCGGCATCTCGGTGTCGCGCGTGGGTGGCGCGGCGCAGACGAAGGCCGTGAAGTCCGTGGCCGGCCGTCTCCGCCTCGACCTCGCGCAGTATCGCGAGTTGGAGGCCTTCGCGGCCTTCGCCTCCGACCTCGACGCCGCCACCAAGAAGCAGCTCGAGCGCGGTGCCCTCACGGTTGAGATCCTGAAGCAGGGTCAGTACCAGCCGATGGGCTTCGAGCAGCAGGCCATGATCATCTTCGCGGTCACCAACGGCTTCATCGACGACGTCGAGGTCTCCAAGGTCCGCGAGTGGGAGTCCGGCTTCCACGCCTACATGAAGGCGCAGTTCCCGCAGGTCGGCGACGCGATCAAGAAGGAGAAGGTGATCTCGAAGGAGACCGAAGCCGAGCTCCGCCGCGCGATCGAGCAGTACAAGCAGACCAAGGGCTGACATAGGACGAAGGACGAAAGAGGCGAGGCCGTACGGCCTCGCCACCTCCGTCCTCCGTCCTCCGTCGAATTCAACTCTGAATCATGGCAAAAGGTCGCGAACTCAAAGGCCGCATCAAGACGGTAGAGAACACCCGCAAGATCACGCGGACGATGGAGATGGTCGCCACGTCCAAGATGAAGCGCGCGGTGGATCGCGTGGTGGCCGCTCGCCCCTACGCGAATGCGCTCGCGGATGTGATCGCGTCGCTGTACAACCCTGACCTCGCGGAGCGTTTCCCACTGCTCCGCCAGCCGGCGGCGGAGAAGAAGGCGGCGCTGGTGCTGCTCACGTCGAATCGCGGTCTCGCCGGCGCCTTCAACGCCAACCTGATCAAGGAAGCGCGGGCTGCGCTCGCCAAGCTGGAGAAGGCGGGCACGGCGGTCGAACTGCACGTCGTCGGCAAGAAGGGCCTCGGGTTCTTCCGCTATATCGGCCGAGCCGTGGCCGTGCCGCGCACGGACATCACGGACCGGCCGAGCGCGCGGGACGCCGCCTCCCTCGTGGACGGGTTGATGCAGCGCTTTGTCGACGGCGAGCTCGACGCTGTGTATGTAGTCGGTTCGCGCTTCAACTCGGTGCTCTCCACGCCGCCGACCACCGAGCGCGTGCTGCCCGTGACGCCGCCGTCCGCCAAGGGCGGACAGAAGGACTACCTGCTGTATCCCTCGGCCGAGGAGATCCTCACCGAGTTGCTGCCCTCGTACGTGCGCAATGCGGTCTACCGCGCGCTCGTCGAGACTGCCGCGGCCGAGCAGGCCGCGCGCCGCACGGCGATGAAGAACGCCACCGACAACGCCGGCGAGATGCTCACGCTCCTCCGTCGCACCTACAACCGCGCCCGTCAGGCGCAGATCACGCAGGAAATCGCCGAGATTGTCGGCGGTGCCGCTGCGCTCCAGGGCTGACCACTATGACTACCGCTACCGCCAACACCACGGGCAAGATCGTCCAGGTCATCGGACCCGTCATCGACGTCGAGTTCGAGGCCGAGCAGCTGCCCGAGCTCTACAACGCCCTCGAGATCAAGGGCCGCACCGACGCGGGCCAGGACGTCCGAGTCGTAGCCGAGGTGCAGCAGCACATCGGCCGCAACCAGGTGCGCGCCGTCGCCATGAGCTCCACCGACGGCATCACGCGCGGCATGGACGCCGTGGACACGGGCGCCGCCATCGCGGTGCCGGTGGGTGAGGCCGCCCTCGGCCGCATCCTCAACGTGCTCGGCGAGCCGGTGGACATGGGCGCCGACATCCCGGCCTCGGTCGAGCGCTGGCCGATCCATCGCAAGCGCCCGGACTTCGTGAACCTCGAGCCGAAGACGGAAGTCTTCGAGACGGGCATCAAGGTCGTGGACCTCATCGCCCCCTTCGTGAAGGGTGGCAAGATCGGGCTCTTCGGCGGCGCCGGCGTGGGCAAGACGGTCGTCATCCAGGAGCTCATCAACAACGTCGCCAAGGCGCACGGCGGCAAGTCCGTGTTCTGCGGCGTGGGTGAGCGCACGCGTGAGGGCAACGACCTCTACCTCGAGTTCAAGGAAGCGAACATCCTGGACAAGGTCGCCCTGATCTACGGGCAGATGAACGAGCCGCCGGGCGCGCGTCTCCGCGTGGGCCTCGCCGGCCTGACCGTGGCCGAGTACTTCCGCGACAAGGAGAACGCGGACGTGCTGGTGTTCATCGACAACATCTTCCGCTTCACGCAGGCCGGTTCCGAGGTGTCCGCGCTGCTCGGCCGTATGCCCAGCGCCGTGGGTTACCAGCCGACGCTCGCGACGGAGATGGGTGAGCTGCAGGAGCGCATCACCTCGACCCGCAACGGCTCGATCACCTCGGTGCAGGCCATCTACGTGCCCGCCGACGACATCACGGACCCGGCGCCGGCGACGGCCTTCGCCCACCTCGACGCGACGGTCGTGCTCTCGCGCGCCATCACGGAGCTGGGCATCTATCCGGCCGTGGACCCGCTGGCCTCCGGCTCGCGCATCCTGGACCCGCAGTTCGTCGGCGAGCGCCATTACAACGTCGCCAGCTCGGTGCAGCGCATCCTGCAGCGCTACAAGGAGCTCCAGGACATCATCGCCATCCTCGGCATGGACGAGCTCTCGGAAGACGACAAGAAGATCGTGGGCCGTGCCCGCCGCATCCAGCGCTTCATGTCGCAGCCGTTCGCGGTGGCCGAGCAGTTCACGGGCCGCCCGGGCAAGTTCGTGAAGCTCGAGGAGACGATCAGCTCGTTCGAGCGCCTCGTGGCTGGCGAGTTCGACCACCTGCCGGAGCAGGCCTTCTTCATGGCGGGCGGCATCGACGACGTGGTCGAGAACGCCAAGGCGCTGCAGGGCTGATGCTGACGATCTCGGTCATCTCGCCCGAGGCGACGCTGTTCGAGGGCAAGGCGTCGTCGCTGACGGCGCCGGCCTTCGACGGCGAGGTCGGCATCCTCGAGAACCACGCGCCGATGGTGACGACGCTGGGCAAAGGCACACTCACGGTCGGCGATGGCGCGTCGCGCTTCGCCGTCGAGGGTGGGTTCCTGCAGGTGGTCGACAACGTCGTGCGCGTCGTGACGGAGAAGGCGTCGCGGCTCTAGGCGCCGTGTGGGCTTGAAGTGACGCAGGGCATCGGTCTCGGGGTCTTCGGGATTGGTGCCCTGAGTTTTTTTGCCACAGAGACACGGAGACACAGAGAACTACGGATGCGGGATGAACTGCGAATGCGGGACAACGGCGAGGGGCGATGCTGGAGACGCAACTGCTTCTTTAGGGGTCCGCCGCGCGCAGATCTGTCCACGGGACCCCTTCACATGGTAGTTGCAGTTCCCGCACCGCCTTTCGTCGTTGTCCCGCATCCCGCCGCTCGCATCCGCAGTTCTCTGCGCCCTCTGTGCCTCTGTGGCCAAGATCACAGGAACAGAAACCCACCCCACGGTTTACGCGTCTATCACGAAAGCGCCGCATCGGCGCATGAATCTCTTCCTCGAAACCCCATCACAATGCGCAAGACTTCGATTCTCGCCGCACTGCTCCTGATCGCTCCGGCCGCGCTGCAGGCGCAGGCCTCGACCTATCCGTCGTTCCAGCCCACGCGTATCGCCGAGCGCGAGTACAACTTCGGTCTCGCCGACTTTGACGGCGGCACCGCGCTCATCGCGCAGTGGCGCGAAGGGCTGGGGAACCCGCGCCTGCAGTTCACCGGCGATGTCGGCCTCTCCGATGTGGGAGATGAGACCGGCCTGATCATCGGTGGCTCGCTGCACTACCAGCTCACGACGGCCTCGCAGGACATGCCGTTCGATATGGTGCTCGGCGGTGGCCTCGGAATGACGCTGCACGACAACTTCAACCTGCTGCGTGTGCCGTTTGGCGTGGCCATTGGCCACCGCTTTCCGCTCGAGGGAAGCTTCGCCATCTCGCCGTATGTGCATCCGCGGCTGTCGTATGACCGCGTGTCGGTGGACGGCTTCGGCGACAACAGCGAGACGAATCTCGACCTCGACATCGGCGCGAACTTCGAGTTGAACGCGCAGATGCAGATCCGACTCGCGGCGACGTTGGGTGACGGGAACTCCGTTGGCTTCGCGTTTGCGTGGTCGCCGCGCGGCCTGCGTTAAGGCACGTCTGACCACTGGAGTGGACCGGGGCGGCATCTCGACGAGATGCCGCCCCGGTCCACTCCAGTGGTCGTCGAAGTTTGCGGACCGGCTAGCGTGGCTGCCGGACCAGCGCCTCGACCAGGGCCACGCTCGCATCCGACGCTCCTAGGCCCGCGTCCACCAGTTGCCGTGCGGCGCGGCCTGCACGCGCGCGGGTGTCCGTCTCGGTGAGCAGGATTCGTAGGGCACGGGCCAGCTCGTCGGTGTTGCGCAGGGACTCGGCACCCTTGCATTGCTGCAGGAGAACCGCGTCGCGGCTCGCGTCACAGCGTGGCCCGAACAGCACGGGGCTGCCGAAGGCGGCCGGCTCCAAGACCGAGTGGAGACCGGCCGCGTGGAAGCCGCCGCCGACGAAGGCTGCGGTGGCGAGGACATAGAGGTCGCCAAGCACGCCGACTTTGTTCACCAGCACCACGTCGGTCTCGGCGGTCGCCACGTCGATGGCCGCCAGCGAAAGACCGGCATCGCGGGCCCAGCGCTCGATGGGCGCGCAGTGAGTGGCCGTCGGCTCGTGCGGTGCAATGATCAGTCGGGCGTCGGGCACGCGCTCTCGCAGGGCGCGCCAGGCGGGCAACAGTTCGCGCTCGTCCGCCGGCCAGGTTGAGCCAGCGACCAGCGTGGGGCGATCGCTGCGCAGCGCCGCGAGTGGCGCTGCGTCGAATCGCACGGACGCGGCGCGTGCCGCGACTTGGTCGTATCGTGTGTCGCCCGTGACCGAGATGGCGTCGCGCCGCACACCAGTCGCCACCAAGCGTTCGGCGTCCGAGGCGTCAACGGCACCGACCCGCGAGAGACTGGCGAAGGCATCGCGTGATAGCGCGCGCGCCACGTGGCCACGGCGGCCTGAGCGGACGCTCATCGTGGCGGACACCACCGCCACAGGGATCCCGTGCGCCGCCGCCGCTTCGGTGAGCACCGGCCACACGTCGAGCTTGGCGAAGACCAACGCGCTCGGATGCAGGCTCTCGAAGAGCCGCGTGGCGTGAACGGCACGATCAAACGGCAGGTAGCCGTGTCCGTCCACGTTGAGCGAGGCCGCCAACCGCTCGGCACTCGGCGAGAAGTGTGTGTAGAGCAGTTGCCACTCGGGATGCCGCGCGCGCATGCGCTCGAGCACGGGTCTCGCTTGCAGGCCCTCGCCCACGGAGGGCGCGTGCATCCAGACGAGGGGTCGTGAGCGGTCGCGATGTGTCTCGGCCCACGCCACCAACTTGGCCACCGCATCGCGGCGCGCGCGCAGGCTCCGCGCAATCTTCCCCTCGCCTCGGAGCGGGAGTCGGGCGAGGCCGTCGGCCGACCAGCCGAGCGCGGCGTACGGAAGCCTGAGCAGGGGATGCATCGCGGCGACGGCCGCCGTGGCTAACGAGAGGGGCGCGACGCGGCGGCCGCAATCGCGGCGTCCAGCGCCGCGGCGAACGCCTCGTAGGGCTGGGCGCCGATGATTGCCTGGTCGCCGACAAGGAAGGTTGGCGTCGAGCCGACACCGATCCGCACGCTGCGCTGGTAGTCGGCCGCAATGAGTTCCTTGAGGACGCCGTCACCCACGCAGGCTCGAAGACGCGGCATATCGAACCGCAGGGCCACGCCGAGCGAGTCGAAATACGCGGCGGCATCGCGGCGTCGCTTCCAGAGGTCCTGCGTCGCGAAGAGGCGATCGGCGGCGCGCCAGAACTCACCCTGCTCCGCGGCGCACATGGCGAACTCGTGGGCCGGCTGGGCGTTGGGGTGCGTGTTGAGCGGGAAGTTCAGGTACGCGACGCGGGCCTTGCCCGTGCGGACGTAGGCCTGGTCTATCCGCGGGGCAGTCTCGTCGTGCCACCGCTTGCAGAACGGGCACTCGAAGTCCGAGATGACCACGAGCCAGACGCTGGCGGAGTCGCTGCCCTTGATGCGGCCGAGGTCGGCCCGGGCGATGAGGGCGTCCCGGGCGGAGTCGGCGGCACTGGGGGCCCCGTGGGTGCTCGGGGAGGCAGTTTCGGCCCGCCGGGGCTCGGCGTCGGCGGCCCCGCAGGCCGTGAGGGCGACCGCGAACAGGCTGGTGGCGAGCAGGGTCCGGGCGTGGCGTGAATACATATAGATAAGGATAGTGAGGGCCGTCGGGCTGGGGGAGAACGGGCCAGGGCCGGTCGAGGGGTCCCCGGGCGGGATTGTGACGCGGCGACCTAGGTCTGGGTAGAGCGTGACAGAATCCGAGGGTTCCGTGTGACGAGTCTCACACCGGGTGGAAGCGGCCTCCTGACCGGCAGGCCGACCCCCCGGGGGGATGTGCTTCTGGGGCACAGGGTTGCGGCCCAGTTACCGAGAAGTTACCGTACCACGCCTTCGGTTCCCCCCTCCTCGTTGGAGGGGTGTTGGTGTTGTGCCCGTGTTTCGCTCCCAGCGATCACGGATTCGTCGCTGGGAGACGACGCGTGGCAGCACGTGATCGTCGGTCGGAAACCCCCTTCACGAGGTATGCACATGCTGGAACGAGTCGGGATTCGGAGGCTAGGCGCCTCCATCCTCGCAGTGCTCCTCTCGTTCGCATCAGCCGATGTCGTTTCTGCGCAGGGCGCAGCGACGATCACTGGCACGGTGACGAATGAGGCCGGGCAGCCACTCTTTGGGGCGGGCGTCGGTATCGAGGCCCTTGCCATCCAGGTGGGAACGGGCGAGGACGGCCGTTACACCATCACCATTCCGGGCGCGCGCGTTCGTGGGCAGCAGGTTGTGCTCCGGGCGCGTCTTTTTGGTTATGCGCCCCAGGTGAAGTCGATCACGGTATCAGAAGGCTCCCAGACGCACGACTTCGTGCTGCGTCAGGACGTGAACCGCCTGAGCCAGGTCGTCGTGACCGGCGTGGCGGAAGGCACCGAGAAGACCAAGGTGCCGTTCACGGTTGCCACGGTGACGGCGGCGGACATGCCGGTGCCGGGCACCAACGCCTTCGCGCAGCTGCAGGGTAAGGTCGCCGGCGTGCAGATCACGTCGACCACCGGCCGCCCGGGTTCCGACCCGGCGATCCTGCTTCGCGCGCCGCTCTCGATCAACGGCTCGGGCCGTGGTCAGGGCCCGCTGGTCATCGTTGACGGCATCATCTTCAACGGTGGCATCAATGACGTGAACCCCCAGGACATCGAGTCGATCGAGGTCGTGAAGGGTGCCGCGGCGGCCTCGCTCTACGGCTCGCGCGCGGGTAACGGCGTCATCCAGATCACCACGAAGAAGGGCAAGGGCGCCACGTCAGACGGCATCCGCTTCAACGTGAACACCGAGTACGGCCAGTCGGACATCGAGCGCGAGTATGACCTGGCGCGCGCGACGACGATTCGCTTCAACGAGACCTACGACCGGTACTGCGTCGTCCCCTCGGGCGCCGGTGTCGGCACGCAGCGTGAGTGCACCTGGACCACGACGATGGAGCAGGAGCTCCGTCGCGTGAATGACATCCCGGGTCCGCTGACGCTCACCACCCGCACCTTCGTGGGTGACCTTGGCTTCGGCGCCCCGCCGTCCTCGACGCGCCTGCGCCACGACTTCATGTCGACGCCGTTCCCGGTGTCGTATGAGCCGATCAAGCAGCTGCTGACGAACGGCCAGTTCCTCAACACGAACGTGTCGATGTCCGGCCGCATCCAGTCGGCCAACGTCTACGCCTCGCTGTCGAACCTCTCGCAGGAAGGCTCGGTTCGCTTCCTCGATGGCTTCGTGCGTAACGGCTTCCGCCTCAATGCCGACCAGCAGATCGGTGAGGACTGGACCGTGAGCGGCACGGCCTTCTTCTCGAAGAGCAAGTCCGACGGTGGCAACTTCGTCGGCTCGAACAACCGCGTGTGGTTCGGCCTGTCGCGTACGCCGGCGTTTGCGAACATCCTGGCGAAGGACTCGCAGGGTCGCTACATGCCGCGGCACAACCCGACGAACGTCGGCAACCAGAACTACA